>NZ_AP017928.1:5427972-5758444 GCF_003584645.1 Methylocaldum marinum | reverse complement strand
CAGAGCGAAAGAGTCCAGGGGAAAATCGCGCGGACTTCGATTGTCGGGGATGTCATCGGGTGCAATTTCCCTGAAAAAAAGAATAATCTCGTCTTCTATCCGGAAATAACGTCTGCGTTCTTTTTCCGTGTCCTTGCCACTCACCGGTTCCGTCCCCTCTTCATGGTCCGCTTGGTGATCGATCATAAAACTCGTCCAGTAGTAACTATGTCTTGTCCAGAGCCGCCTTATCCAAAGTCTTCAACCGCTCCAGTTTTTCCGCGATCTTGATTTCCAGCCCTCGTGGAACCGGCTTATAGTACGTCCGCGGCCGAAAACCGTCAGGAAAATAATTCTCGCCCGCCGCATAAGCATCGGGCTCGTCGTGGGCGTAGCGGTAATGCTTTCCGTAATCAAGTTCTTTCATCAAGCGCGTCGGGGCATTGCGAAGATGAGTCGGCACTTCCAGGCTACCGGTTCCAGCCGCATCGGCACGAGCCATATTATAGGCGGTGTATACCGCATTGCTCTTGGGGGCACAAGCGAGATACAGAACCGCTTGCGCCAGGGCCAATTCGCCTTCCGGGCTGCCTAGCCGCTCCTGCGCCTCCCAGGCGCTCAGCGCCAGATCCAGCGCGCGGGGATCCGCGTTGCCGATATCCTCGCTGGCGATACGGACGATGCGGCGCGCGAGATACAGGGGATCGCAACCGCCGTCCAGCATGCGGCACAGCCAGTACAAAGCCGGATCCGGAGCACTTCCCCGCACCGACTTGTGCAACGCCGAAATTTGGTTGTAAAAATCCTCGCCCTGCTTGTCGAATCGCCGGCTTCCTCCGCCGGCGAGCACTTCCCGCGCGATCTCCGAGGTAACCTGATCTTGCCCGGATTCCAGCAGATCCAGGGTAATCTCCAGCAAGCCCAGGAGTTTTCTGGCATCGCCATCGGCCGCCTTGGCGTACCAGCGGCGCAGCTCGTCGGCAAATCCGAGCTCCGGACGGCCGGCGCCGCGCTCGGTGTCCCGCAAAGCCTGCTCGATAAGCTCGAGCAAATCGTCTTCCGATAAGGACTTCAACAGATAGACCCGCGCCCGCGAAAGCAAGGCGTTGTTCAGCTCGAAAGAAGGATTTTCGGTGGTGGCGCCGATGAAATAGATCGTGCCGTCTTCGACATGCGGCAAAAAGGCATCTTGCTGGGATCTGTTAAAGCGGTGCACCTCGTCCACGAACAAGATGGTGCGCCGATTGCGCTGGGTCAAAAGCCGCTTTGCCTCCGCAACGGCCTCCCGGATTTCCTTGACGCCCGCCAGTACCGCCGAAATCGGCAGGAACTCGGCGTCGGCGTGGCGCGCCACGATCCGCGCCAATGTCGTCTTGCCGGTGCCCGGCGGTCCCCAGAAAATCATCGAGTGCAGCTTGCCGGCCTTGATGGCTTCGTAGAGCGGCCTGCCGGGCGAGATCAGGTGCCGTTGGCCGACGTACTCGTCCAGGCAGCGCGGCCGCATCCGATCGGCCAGGGGTCTCTGAAAGTCCGTACTCACGTGTTTATTTTTCCTCGAACACGTCGACGCCGGGCGGAGGACGGAATTCGAACAGTTCGCGGTTCAGCCTGAGCCCGGTTTTCACGCCGGTGAAATAAATGCGGGTGACCTGGCCGAAATTATCGCTGAGTTCCATTCCGGCGAGCGTATCGCCATCCAGCCCGATTAGAACAGACTTGAATCCGCTGTCCTCCGATTTCGGCACCAGTTTGATCCAGAACAGGCCTTCGTCGGTTCCCTGATCCTCGATTTTGAAATTGGTTTCCAACGCTACCTCGCCGCTCAGCAGCAGGGCCGGCGTGGAACCGATCGCATCGTCCAGACGCTTGGCGGTCACTTGCTCGAGATCGACGTCGTAGAACCAGACCTTGCCGCCGTTGGAAACGATTTCCTGGCTGTAGGGCTTCTTGTAATCCCAGCGGAATTTGCCGGGACGCTGGAGATAAAAAACGCCGCTGCTACGCTGGCGAGGGCTGCCGAACTCATCAATGACGACCTGGGAAAATTCCGCCTGCAGCGTATTCGCCTTCGCAAGAAAATTCCGAAGCCGCTGGACCGGTGTCTCTTCGGCCATTATCGGGAATACCGGGAGAGCGATTAGAAAAAACAGTAATAGTTTTTTAAACATCGATAGTTTGTCGTTTAGGCGTTCTTCGCCAGATTTTCCGCGTAACCCGTGTATTCGCGAGGCGTCAGTGCCAGCAGGCGCTGCTTTGCGTCGTCCGGAATCGCGAGGCCGAGGATGAATCCGGCCAAGGCTTCCGGCTCGATCCGCTTGCCCCGGGTCAGGTCTTTCAACTTTTCGTAAGGTTTTTCGATGCCGTAGCGGCGCATGACCGTCTGAATCGGCTCGGCCAGTACCTCCAGATTGGCGGCTAGATCCGCTTCCATGGCACCCGGATCGATTTCTAGTTTAGCTAATCCCTTGAGAGTGGATTGCACGGCGATCGAAGTATGCGCGATCCCCACCCCAATGTTGCGCAGCACGGTCGAATCAGTCAAATCCCGCTGCCAGCGGGAAATCGGCAGCTTTTCGGCAAGGTGACCGAAAATCGCATTAGCCACTCCCAGATTGCCTTCCGAATTTTCGAAATCGATGGGATTGACCTTGTGCGGCATGGTCGAAGAACCCACCTCGCCCACGACGGTCTTCTGCCGAAAATAGCCGAGGGAAACATAGCCCCACACATCGCGATTGAAATCGATCAGCACCGTGTTGAACCGCGACAGAGTATGGAAAAACTCGGCAAGATAATCGTGAGGCTCGATCTGGGTGGTGTAAGGATTGAACGTCAATCCCAAAGACGCAACGAAGTTTCGGCAAAAGGTCGGCCAATCGACTTCGGGATAGGCGACCCGGTGGGCATTGTAATTACCCACGGCACCGTTGATCTTGCCCGACAGCTCGATCGATTCCAATTGCCCGAACTGTCTTTCGAGACGGGCGGAAACATTGGCGAACTCCTTACCCATGGTCGTCGGCGTCGCCGATTGCCCATGGGTGCGCGACAGCATCGGCTGTCCGGCATAGATTCGCGCCTTTTCCTTGATCGCCGCCGCCAGTTGCGCGAGCTGCGGCAGCAGAACGTTATCCCGGGCCTCCTTCAGCATCAAGGCATACGCCAAATTGTTGATATCCTCCGAGGTACAGGCGAAGTGGATGAATTCGCTCACCGCCGCCAACTCCGTGTGATCGGCGATCTTTTCTTTGAGGAAATATTCCACGGCCTTGACGTCGTGATTGGTCGTTCTTTCGATCTCTTTCACGCGTTCCGCGTCACTCACCGAAAAGCCGGTCAAGATGGCTTCCAGGCGATCATTGGCGTGGTCGCTCAGGGCCGGCACCTCGCCTATTGCCGGCTCCGAGGCCAAAGCCTGCAGCCACCGGACTTCCACCAGGACCCGGAAACGGACGAGGCCGTATTCGCTGAGGAGCGGGCGCAACGCGTCCACTTTTTCGGCATAACGCCCGTCGATGGGGGAAAGGCAGGTGAGAGACGTCATTCAGGAAACCTTCTTGAAAATCACATAGGGAAGATCAGGCCACGGCCCGAAACGATGAGGAAGTCTGTGCCGCATCCAGGACATGTTCGATGATCCCGCCGCCCAGACACTCCTCGCCCTGGTAGAACACTACGGATTGCCCGGGGGTGATGGCGCGCTGGGGTCGATCGAAAACGACGCGGACTCTCTGCTCGTCGATAATTTCGACGGTGCAGCTCTGATCCGGCTGGCGATAACGGACCTTAGCCGAACACCGGGCCGGCGTTTCGGGAACGCGGCCGCGTACCCAGCTTAAGCTTCCGGCTTCCAATTCGGTATGGAACAGCATCGGATGATCGTGTCCCTGGCCGACCACCAGAACGTTGCGCTCCAGATCCTTGGCCAACACGTACCACGGCTCTTCCGACGCGCCTTTCATGCCGCCGATGCCGAGTCCCTGCCGCTGTCCGAGGGTGTAATACATCAGCCCGTCGTGCTGTCCGACGACTCCGCCGTCCGGCGTTCGAATCTCACCCGGTTGCGCCGGCAAAAATCGCTGCAGGAACTCCTTGAAGCGTCGCTCGCCTATGAAGCAGATTCCGGTGCTGTCCTTTTTCTGATGATTGGACAGTCCCGCCTGCTCGGCATACTTTCTAACTTCGGGCTTTTCCATGCCCCCGATCGGGAACAACACGCGCGACAGCTGCGACTGCCCCAGCGTGTAGATGAAATAGCTTTGATCCTTCTTCTGATCGATTCCCTTCAACAGTGCGTAACCGCCGTCCCGGGATTCGACCCGCGCGTAATGCCCGGTCGCGATCAGATCGGCACCGAGATCCGTCGCATAATCCATGAAGGCCTTGAACTTGATCTGCTGGTTGCAGAGGATATCCGGATTGGGCGTGCGACCAGCCCGATACTCGCTCAGGAAAACCTCGAATACCTCATCCCAATATTCGGCCGCGAAGTTGACGGCGTGTAGCGGAATGCCCAGTTTGTCGCAAACCGCCTGCGCGTCGGCAAAATCCTGCGGCGCAGTGCAAAGGCCGGTATCGTCATCCTCTTCCCAATTTTTCATGAAGAGACCGATCACCTCATAGCCCTGCTCGAGAAGCAGCAAAGCGGTGACGGAGGAATCCACTCCGCCGGACATACCGACTACGACCTTTTGTAACATAACTTCAACTCAGTAAGGATTTGAGCATCGATAAAGGATAACGCTCCCCTTTCAGATAATCGTCGATGCATTTCATCACCAGAGGACTTCGCAGACGTTTTTGTTCGCTCAAAAGTTCCTCGCGGGTCAGCCACAAACTACGCACGATACCCTCGTCGAGAGGACTGTGCGGATCGTGACCATCAACCGACCCGACAATTCCGATTCGAAGAAAGCTGGCGTCTCCCGTGGCCCGGCGCCATAAATAAATCCCAACCAGTGCCTCGGGCGTGAAACGCCAAGCAGTCTCTTCGAAGGTTTCACGGATGGCGGCTTCGATGACGCTCTCTCCTGCTTCGACGTGACCCGCGGGCTGATTGATCACAAGCTCGCCGTTATCGGCTTGCTCCTCGACCACGAGGAAACGGGCTTCGCGCTCGACGATGGCCGCGACGGTCACCCGAGGCCGTTCATTCCTGCCGGATTGCGTTTCGAGCTGGTGCATGAACTTTTAACCGATGTGTAAATTGCTTACGTGATTCGCGTATGCTAAAAGAAAAACCGTCACGCAGAATTATAATGATGTGGGGTTTGTCGACACCGGTAAACCACTTGGAACAAATCTCCCACGTACCCCTTCCGGCTGGAGCTGAAGCATGCCGTTCAACCTGAGCAGTTTAGGATTAGCGATAAAACTTTTATTTTCCGGTTATTTGACGGTCATAGCAATCGGCTATGCCGTCGCGATGATCCAAATCCTGTTCACGCACGGCATGGCGGACGGCAAATTCGGTCTGTCCATCGAGGATATCGTCTACAGCTATTACGGCAACCGTTCCGGTTCCGTGCTGGAAAGCCAGCTGAACGGCTCTATGAAACCGATGGCACCGGACGATGAACGCTTCAAGATCATTCAATGGGTACGCGACGGCGGCAACGAAAGAGCTTACGAGAGAGAAATAAAGCCGATCTTCGAACAGCGCTGCATCAGTTGTCACAACGCGGAAGCCGGCGGACTGCCGGACTTCACGAAATTCGAGAACATCAAGGCCCGAACCGCATCGGACGAGGGCGCGACCTTCTCGTCGTTGACGCGCGTTTCGCATATTCATTTATTCGGGATTTCCTTTATTTTCATGTTTGTAGGACTGATCTTCAGCCTATCCACGGGCGTTCCGGTGAAGCTGAAAGGCGCGGCGATCATCATGCCTTACGCTTTCTTACTGCTTGACATCACATCGTGGTGGCTGACTAAATTGAATCCGAACTTCGCTCTCCTCGTGGTTCTGGGCGGTGCTGGCTTGGCCATGGCGTTTGTGTTCATGTGGGTGGTATCGATGTACGAGATGTGGATCCTTCCCAAAAAGCTTCCATTCCCGGATCGCCGTAATGCTTTGACCCGTTCGTGAAACAGGTGCGAAATGCCGACGCAGGGAAATCATTTCAACCAAGGGCGGTCTAATACAACTGAGCTTGCTAATGCTATAGTAGCCGTGGTCTTGTCATGTTGCAGTTCAAGGGCGAAAGATGACACAACATCCTGATCACAAGCTTACAGACGATGTTGTCGTTCAGGAAGCGAAGCCAAAACTCAAGCGGCCACCGCTTTATAAAGTGATTCTGTTGAACGATGATTTCACTCCGATGGATTTCGTCGTTCTGGTATTGAAAACGTTCTTCGGTATGAGCGAGGAAAAAGCAACCCAGATCATGCTTCACGTTCATACCCGGGGCATCGGCGTTTGTGGCGTCTTCTCTAAGGACGTCGCGGAAACTAAAGTCCAGTTGGTGAACGATTACGCCAGACAGCACCAACATCCTCTCCTTTGCACAATGGAGGAAGCCTAAACGGGCCCTGATTCTATGTTAAGCAAAGAACTCGAATATTCATTAAATGTTGCGTTTCGGTCGGCCTACGAAAAAAGGCACGAGTTCATCACCGTCGAGCATCTCTTGCTCGCGATGCTCGACAACTCGATAGCCGTCGAAGTGCTTCGAGCCTGCGGCGCGAACATCGATCAGTTGAGAAAAGAACTGACCGAATTCCTGGACGAAACGACTCCTCTCATTCCTCCGGGCGTAAAGCGCGAGACTCAGCCAACACTGGGCTTTCAGAGAGTCCTTCAGCGGGCGGCGTTTCACGTCCAGTCCTCGGGCAAGAAGGAGGTCACCGGCGCCAACATCCTGGTCGCTATATTCAGCGAGCAGGACTCCCAGGCCGTTTACCTCCTCAACAAGCAGGATGTCACCCGCCTGGACGTCGTCAATTACATTTCCCACGGGATTTCGAAAGTTCGCGAGGATTCCGATGCGAACCCGAAAAGCAGCACGTCGTCGGAAACCGACGAAGGCGAAGGTGCGGCTGCCAACCCGTTGGAAAAATTCGCCTCCAACCTCAACGAGTTGGCAAAGCACGGGAAGATCGACCCGCTGATCGGGCGCAAGGGCGAAATCGAGCGCACCATCCAGGTTCTGTGCCGGCGCCGCAAGAATAATCCGTTGTTGGTCGGCGAAGCCGGCGTCGGTAAGACCGCCATCGCCGAGGGCCTCGCCAAGAAGATCGTCGATAAGGAGGTTCCGGAGGTCCTGTCGGAAAGCACGATTTATGCGCTGGATCTGGGATCATTGGTTGCCGGCACCAAATATCGCGGCGATTTCGAAAAACGCCTCAAGGCATTGCTCGCGCAGCTCAAGAAGGAGCCGAAATCGATTCTGTTCATCGACGAGATCCACACCATCATCGGAGCCGGTTCCGCGTCGGGCGGCGTGATGGACGCCTCGAATCTGATCAAGCCGGTATTGGCGTCGGGTGAACTGCGCTGCATAGGGTCCACCACCTACCAGGAATATCGGGGCATTTTCGAAAAAGACCGAGCCTTGGCGCGCCGTTTTCAGAAAATCGACATTCACGAACCCTCGGTCGACGAAACCTATCACATTCTGCGTGGACTCAAATCCCGATTCGAGAAACACCACGACGTGAAATATTCGTTGGCAGCCCTTCGTACCGCTGCGGAGTTGTCCGATCGCTACATTACCGACCGGCACCTACCGGACAAGGCGATAGATGTAATCGATGAAGCGGGGGCCAGCCAGCGGCTATTGCCGGTTTCGCGGCGCAAGAAACTGATCGGAACTCTGGAAATCGAGGATATCATCTCGAAAATCGCGCGGATTCCTGCGAAAACCGTTTCCACCAATGACAAGGATAAGCTGCGCGATCTCGAAAAGAACCTGAAGATGCTCGTATTCGGCCAAGATGAAGCCATTTCGACCCTGGCCTCTGCGATCAAACTGTCACGGGCGGGGCTCCGTGAGGTACAGAAGCCTATCGGCTGCTTTTTGTTCGCCGGCCCCACCGGGGTCGGAAAAACCGAGGTCACCCGCCAGTTGGCGAAGGTGCTGGGAATCGAGCTTATCCGCTTCGATATGTCCGAGTACATGGAGCGGCACACCGTATCCCGCCTGATCGGGGCCCCGCCCGGTTATGTCGGTTTTGATCAGGGCGGCCTGTTGACCGAGGAAGTCAACAAGCACCCGCACGCTGTTCTGCTTCTCGACGAAATCGAGAAAGCCCATACCGATGTGTTCAATTTGCTGCTGCAGGTCATGGATCACGGCACATTGACGGATAATAACGGACGCAAGGCCGATTTCCGGAATATCATTCTGGTCATGACGACGAACGCCGGGGCATCCGAAGGCGGCAGACCATCAATCGGCTTTACCCGTCAGGACCACACCACCGACAGCATGAAAGTCATCGAGCGGATGTTTTCGCCAGAATTTCGCAACCGACTGGATGCCGTAATCCAGTTCAAACCGCTCAACCTCGACATCATCGGCCAGGTGGTCGACAAGTTCATGTTCGAACTTGAGTCGCAACTGGCGGAGAAGCGAGTATCGGTCGTTCTGGAACCCGATGCGCGGGAGTGGTTGGCCGAACACGGCTTCGACCCCACCATGGGCGCGAGACCTATGTCTCGGGTAATTCAGGAAAATATCAAAAAGCCCTTGGCCGAGGAAATCCTATTCGGCAAGTTAAGCGAAGGCGGAATTGTGAGAATCAGCGTGGAGGATGGCCAACTGGCGTTTACCATCGAAAGCGTACACGAAGCGGCACCAGCCTGAATTCCTAGCGCTGACGAAATGTAATTCGGCCTTTGGTTAAGTCGTAAGGCGTCATTTCCACTTTCACGCGGTCACCCGTCAGAATACGGATGTAATGCTTGCGCATTTTTCCGGAAATATGCGCCGTAATTATATGGCCGTTATCCAATTGGACGCGAAAAGTCGTATTAGGTAAAGTTTCAATCACTTTACCTTCCATTTCGATGTGATCTTCTTTCGACATAAACCTCTCTCAAAAGCAAACAGGAGCAGTAAAGGGCGAATAATATCATATTAAGTTTCAAGCACGATATTCTCGCCTTTTTCAAACAGCACCCAATCTTCGTCAACCAAAGCCTGGAGGGGACGGAACACGTTCTTGTAGCTCATTTTCCGGCAGCCCGAAATCCAAAATCCGAGATAAAGCCAGTCCAGTCCGCGTCGCCTGGTCTCGGCTACTTGCCACATGATGGCATAGCTACCCAGGCTGCGTGCGCGGAAATCGGGATCGAAGAACGTATAGACGGCCGACAGACCGTCGGCCAAGAAGTCGGTAACGGCTACCGCAAGCAACCGATCTCCGAGTTTGAATTCGTAAAAACCGGTCTCTGCCCAGGCACACGCGAGAAAACGGATGTAGTCCTCCGACGAGGACTCGGCCATATGACCGTCGGCATGCCGCGCATTGAGATAACGCATGAACAATCGATAGTGCGCCTCGTCGAATCGAGCCGGTTTCAATCCGACTTCCAGATCGGTGTTCATTCGCTGAATCCGACGCTGACTGCGATCCGGCCGGAACCGCGCCGCCGGTATCCTCACCGGTATGCAAGCCGAGCAACTCGGACAGTGCGGGCGGTAAATCATATCACCGCTCCGACGGAAGCCTCGGGTTGCGAGCCAGGAATAAATGTCGACGTCCAAGGCCTCACGCGGCGAGACATAAGCCATCTGTGCCCGCCTTCCCGGCAGGTAATCACAATCGTGCTCGTAGCTGATGTAAAGCGGTATCGACTTCATAAATCTCCGCCCGCCGATTTCCAAGCCTCGTTCGAAACCGGCTGATCGCAATAGATTTCCAATAATTTCACGAACTCCGAGCGGGCGATCTCTTCCGCTCCCAGGCTAGCCAAATGCCGAGTGTAGACCTGGCAATCAATCAGGACATACCCCCATTGCTTCAAATTTTCGCACGCGAAAGCGAAGGCCGCCTTGGACGCATCGGTAACGTAATGAAACATGGACTCTCCGAAAAACGCCCGGCCGACGGAAACGCCATAAAGGCCGCCTACAAGCGCATCTCCCTGCCAGGCCTCGAAAGAATGGGCAAGCCCCAGGTCGAATAAATTGGAATAAGCCCGTTTCATCTCCTCGGTTATCCAGGTCCCGGTCGCATAGTCCCGCGGCTCCGCGCAAGCGTTGACGACCCGGTCGAAACATACGTCGAAACTGAATCGGAATTCGCCGCGTTTAAGCCGTTTGCCAAGGCTCCGGGAAATCTTGATATTCTCGGGACGCAGTATCAGTCGCGGATCCGGCGACCACCAGAGAATCGGCTCGTCTTTCCCGAACCAGGGGAAAATGCCGCTCCGATAAGCATTCACCAGCCGCTTGGCGGAGAGACATCCTCCCACGGCCAACAGTCCGTTCGGCTCCTCCAGAGCCTTTTCCACAGGCGGAAACGGTTCGTTTCGATCAAAGGGATTCAGAACGGTTAGCATCGTCGAAATTTTTGAAAGGCGAGTGGGCATTTAGTTCCGACATATAGGCCCGCACGGAGCGCGTCTCCCGCTCCAGAAAGTTTGCTATGGCGTCGCGAAACTCCTTATTGGCCACCCAGTGCGCAGACCAGGTTTCCGTCGGAAGAAACCCGCGACTGACTTTATGTTCGCCCTGTGCGCCGGGCTCGAAGCGATGTAGACCCGCCTCTATGCAAAATTCAATGCCCTGGTAATAGCAAGCTTCAAAATGAAGAGCCGGCACCTCCTCCGTACACCCCCAGTAGCGACCGTACAGCGCATCGCTGCCTAGGAGGAAAAATGCCGCTCCGATGGTACGGCCTTGCCGCTCGGCCAGAACCAAAAGGATCTGCTCACCCATGGTAGCGGCAATCCCTTCGAAAAACTCGAGGGTCAGAGCCGGATAGTTGCCGTGTCGCGCAAAAGTAGACCGATAAAGTTGGAAAACGGTACGCCAGATGTGAGGCTCCACGCGGTCGCCCCGGATTCGTCGAAGCTCAATCGAAGCCTCCCGCACCTGCCGGCGTTCTCGCTTCACTTCCTTACGCCGCTTGGCAGTGAAACCAGCCAAAAAATCCTCAAAATCTCGGTAGCCCCGGTTCTCCCAATGGAACTGGCAGCCCAGCCGCTTCAACACCTTGGGCGATTCCAGCAAAATCGTATCGTTCAGGAACAGCCAATGCAGCGAGGAAACTTTCGCTTCCCGCGCCGCTTGGATCGCAATTTCCACCGCGGCCTCAGCCAAACGCCCGGAATCACGGTCGGGAGCAATCAGAAGACGCGGACCGGTTGCCGGAGTGAACGGCGAGGCCACGACAAGCTTCGGATAATAGTCCATGCCGGCTCGTGCGTAGGCGTCCGCCCAGGCCCAGTCGAAAACGAACTCGCCGAAAGAATTAAGCTTTACATAGGTCGGCAGCGCTGCCACCAGGCGGTGTTCCCGATCTTCGATCAACAAATGGTAGGGTAACCAGCCGACGTGCTTACCCAGGCAACCGAATTCTTCCAACGCAAGCAGGAATTCGTGCCGCAAGAACGGATAATTGCCATCGGTCAGTGCATTCCAGGCGTCGGACTCCACCTCTCCGATATGGCGGATTATCCGCGAACTCAAGCCCTCCGAATGCGTCTCGTCTTGGCCAGTCATTTCGTATCCTCAAAAGTGAAACGGCCGCATGCCGTGATCGATTGGTCAAACCATGAAATAATAACGCCTTTCTGCCAACACTATCCTCTCAAAATGGCTCAGTACATTTATACGATGAACCGGGTGAGCAAAGTCGTGCCGCCCAAACGCGAGATTTTGCGCGATATCTCGTTATCCTTCTTTCCGGGCGCGAAGATCGGCGTGCTTGGCTTGAACGGATCCGGCAAATCCACCCTGCTCCGCATCATGGCCGGCGTCGACAAGGAATACGACGGCGAAGCCCGTCCGCAACCGGGAATCAAGATCGGCTACCTGTCGCAGGAGCCGCAACTCGATCCGAACAAGACTGTCCGCGGCAACGTCGAAGAAGGCGTGGCCGAAATCAAGGCACTGGTCGACCGCTTCAACGAAGTCAGCAACGCGTTCGGCGAACCCGATGCCGATTTCGACAAATTACTCGCCGAGCAGTCCGAACTCCAGGACAAAATCGATGCCGCCGGCGCCTGGGAACTCGACCGCAAGCTGGAAATCGCCGCCGACGCCCTGCGTCTTCCGGACTGGGATGCCGACGTCACCAGGCTGTCCGGCGGCGAACGCCGACGCGTTGCGCTATGCCGGTTGCTGCTGTCGAATCCCGACATGCTGCTTCTCGACGAACCTACCAACCACTTGGACGCGGAATCTGTAGCTTGGCTGGAGCGCTTCCTCCACGATTTCAGCGGCACGGTAATCGCCGTCACTCACGACCGCTATTTCCTGGACAATGTCGCCGGCTGGATTCTGGAGTTGGACCGCGGCCATGGTATTCCATGGGAGGGCAATTATTCCTCCTGGCTGGAACAGAAAGAAAAGCGCCTGGAGATGGAAGAGAAGCAGGAAACCGCTCGCCAGAAGGCGATGAAAGAAGAACTGGAATGGGTGCGTGCCAACCCCAAGGGCCGGCAGGCCAAGAGCAAGGCTCGCCTGCAGCGGTTCGAGGAGCTGTCGTCCAGCGAATACCAGTCCCGCAACGAAACCCGCGAGATCTATATTCCTCCCGGACCTCGGCTGGGCGAGCTGGTGGTTGAATTCGAGGGTGTCTCGAAAGGTTTCGGCGAGCGTCTGCTGATCGAGGACTTGAGCTTCCGGCTGCCGCAAGGCGGCATCGTGGGCGTGATCGGGCCGAACGGGGTCGGCAAGACCACCCTGTTCCGCATGATGGCAGGCGTGGAGCCCCCCGATTCCGGCGGTGTCCGGGTGGGGCCCACGGTTCAACTCGCCTACGTCGAGCAGTTCCGCGACAGCATGGACGACAAGAAAACCGTGTGGGAAGAGATTTCCGACGGTCTGGATATGGTTACGGTGGGCAAGTTTCAGACACCATCCCGGGCCTATGTGGGCCGCTTCAATTTCAAAGGCTCGGATCAGCAGAAACGCATCGGCGAATTATCGGGCGGCGAGCGTAACCGCGTTCATTTGGCCAAACTGCTGAAAGCGGGCGGAAACGTGCTATTGCTCGACGAGCCGACCAACGACCTGGACGTGGAAACCCTGCGGGCTCTCGAAGAGGCGCTGCTGGAATTCCCCGGCTGCGCCGTCGTGATCTCTCACGATCGCTGGTTCCTCGACCGCATTGCCACCCATATGCTCGCTTTCGAAGGCGACAGCAAGGTCGTCTGGTTCGAAGGCAACTACGCCGACTACGAAGCCGACCGCAAGCGTCGCTTGGGCGACGATGCGGCGAATCCGCATCGGATCCGATTCAAACCCTTGATGAGTTGAGTCCAAAAAGGACACGGTTATTTCTTCACAAACAATGCGGATATGACGGCAGTTCGATCCGCCGCCATTTTCCGAGCGTGCGGACGAGACTCCATCAAACTCGTATAATCGGCGGCGCCGGTGATTTTCCGCAAGAAATCCTCACCGTAAATCCGTTAAGGAAACTCTGGACAAGCCCTCTCCCTCTAGGAGAGGGCTGGGTGAGGGCCTGTTGGATCAATCAGTTGCATAGGTCGCTTCTCCGAGTTGGAGACTTAATCAGAGTTTCCTTAAGTGGCGGATGACAGTAAACCGAAACTGAGCCAAAGGGCTCGATCGGCCGCCGTGAAGCGGTCGCCGGCAATGCAGGGAGAGAATTTCGCGAGGCGATTGAACGTGTCGATGCCCATATCGACCCTTTCCCTTAACTCGATTTGACCGCATCCGAGACCGGACCGGCGAAGAATGCCTCTCCTTAAATGCGTCGGACGACGCTCGCCACATCGCGTTCGAAATGCAGAATCGCTACTTCACGGAACGGATTTACCGCTTGCTCTTCTAATTCGATGCCTCTTTCCAAAACAACCAGCTTGACCTTTTTGCAATAACTGCTGACAGGAAAACCGCAAATTTTAAGCATCAACGCTCTCCCAAGCTCAAAAGCCGGAACGCCGGTAAAAAGAAACCGTCACATCGTACACCGATCATCGCCACAATAGCTTTACGAACACATGACATCGCTCAATTCAGCAACGTCTTTCGAACAATTATCCCTCTCCCCGCCCATCCTGCAGGCACTCCGAGAAATCGGTTACGAAGCCCCGTCGCCCATCCAGGCCGAAAGCATTCCACACCTGCTGGAAGGTCGGGATCTGCTCGGACAGGCTCAAACCGGCACCGGAAAAACCGCGGCTTTCGCGATTCCCATATTGAGCCGGATCGATCTTTCCAAGCGCGTGCCCCAAGCACTGGTACTCGCGCCTACCAGGGAGCTCGCCATCCAGGTGGCAGAGGCATTTCAAACGTACGCCCGACATCTCGAAGGTTTTCACATTCTGCCGGTTTACGGCGGCCAGGGCATGGGATCGCAGCTGCGGCAGCTGGCCCGCGGCGTTCACGTCATCGTGGGTACGCCGGGACGGGTCATGGATCATCTCCGCCGCGGAACCTTGTCTTTGGATCATTTGACCACACTCGTTCTCGACGAAGCCGACGAAATGCTGCGCATGGGTTTCATCGAGGACGTCGAATGGATCCTGGAGCAAACCCCTCCGACTCGCCAGATCGCGCTGTTTTCGGCCACCATGCCGACAGTCATACGCAAAATCGCCGATCGTCATCTCAACCATGCGGCGGAAGTCAAAATCAAGGCGAAGACCGCCACGGTCGAAGCCATCAGCCAGCAATACTGGCTGGTCTCGGGCGTACAAAAGCTCGAAGCCCTGACCCGCATTCTCGACGTGGAAGACTTCGATGCCATGATCATCTTCGTTCGCACCAAGACCGAAACGGTGGAATTGGCCGAAAAACTGGAAGCCCGCGGATATGAGGCCGCGGCCCTGAACGGGGACATGAGCCAGGTCTTGCGCGAAAAAGTCATCGACCGCTTGAAGAAGAATGCCCTGGATATCGTCGTGGCCACCGACGTTGCGGCCCGCGGATTGGACGTGGAACGCATTACCCACGTGGTGAATTACGATATTCCCTACGACAGCGAAGCCTATATCCACCGCATCGGGCGCACCGGGCGAGCCGGGCGCAAAGGCAAGGCAATCTTGTTCGTTTCCCCGCGCGAGCGCCGCATGCTGCGCGCCATCGAGCAGACTACTCGGCAACCCATACCGCAGATGCGACTGCCGACCCTGCAGGATATCGCCGACCGTCGCATCGAGCAGTTCAAGGCTCAGTTGGTCCAGACCCTGGACGACGAGGATGTGGGTTTTTATCGGGAGTTGGTGGACAAACTGATTTCCGAGGAAATCGGCGATCCCGCAGACATAGCCGCCGCCCTCGCGTATCTCATGCACCGCGAGCGTCCCCTGGAAGCGCCCGAGGAACCGGAACTTCCTGCGTTCGAACCGGCACGCGAACACCGTCGGGAAAAAAAGTCCCCGGAAGGCGGCATGCTGCGCTACACCATCGACGTCGGGCGGGAGCACAGCGTACAACCCAAGGACATCGTCGGCGCGATCGCGAACGAAACCGGACTTTCCTCCCGGCTGATCGGCCAGATCAAGCTGTTCGATACCTACAGCACAGTGGAGCTTCCTGCCGATCTGCCGGACGATTTCTTCAAGCGGCTAAAGAAAACCTGGGTAAGAAACCAGCGCCTCAACTTACAATTGGTCGAGGACGGCGGGCGACAGCAACCAAGCAAGAAGCCCGCGAAGTCAGGCGAACGAAAACACGCAAAACCAAAAGCCTCGGAGCAGGACAAACCGGCGGCAAAACGCCGCCCAAAGAAAGCCCAACCCTAAACGGACCGTACGCCTATGGAAGCACTCGCACGATTAATCGCTCGGGCATCCGAACTGCTGGATCGGCTCGAAAGGCAAATACCCTCGGCCCCGGCGGATCCCGACTGGGCCGGCGCCATTGCCTTTCGCTGGCGAGGTACCGGTCATGCGCCCTCTTTGCAGCACATCCGTAACCCGCACCGGCTAGCTTTGGCCGACATCCTGTGCGTCGATCGGCAAAAGTGCGAACTGGACCGCAACACCCGGCAATTCATCCGGGGACTGCCAGCCAACAACGCCTTGCTCTGGGGCTCGAAAGGAACCGGCAAATCCTCTCTCATCAAGGCTCTCCTCAACGAATATGCCGCCGACGGACTGCGGGTCATCGAGGTCGACCGGCGGCATCTGGTCGAATTGCCGGACATCCTGGATCTGCTCTATCTGCGTCCGGAGAAATTCATACTGTTCAGCGACGATCTTTCGTTCGAAGCGGACGACGCCGGCTACAAGGCTTTGAAATCCACGCTGGAGGGCTCCTTCAGCGCGCCGCCGGCAAACGTACTGATCTATGCCACCTCCAACCGGCGCCATCTGTTGCCCGAGTATCACGAGGAAAACCTGCTGGCTCGCCAGGTCGAAGGCGAAATTCATCAGGGCGAAGCGGTGGAGGAAAAGATTTCGCTGTCCGAACGCTTCGGGCTATGGCTGTCTTTTTACCCGTTCAATCAGGACCAATTCCTGGACATTGTCCGTTACTGGCTGGACAGGTTCCAAACACCTTTGAACGACTGGGAAACGGTACGCGCCGAAGCTCTGCGTTTCGCCCTTCAACGCGGCTCCCGCAGCGGCCGTGTCGCCTGGCAGTTCGCAAAGGACTGGAGTGGCCGCACAAGGCTCGGAGCATAAGAAAAACCGCTCAGGAGCCGGCTACGAATTGCGCGCGGAATCGTGAGACGAAAATAGCTTCACGCCACAAAGTCAACGACGCGCAAATCTAGGGGCTGGTCGCTTTTTCCAACCAGCGCAAATAGATCTGCGCCTCGTCGCGATTCGTCCCGCACATCTCCGGAGCCGGCCTAAGACCGGCACAGCAAACCGGCCGGTCTGGATGCCCCCAGATCGCGCAACGGAAATCATCGGTCAAATGGACACACCGAACCCCCGCCGGCTTGCCTTCCGGCATTCCGGGAATGGGGCTGGAGATGGATATGGCGATGCAGCAGGCGCCGCAGCCGGCCCTGCATTTCATGACTTCAGTCACCTGATAGATTTCGCAGACATTTTTCCGCTCCGGAACGAGAATAAACCACGGAAAACGGCTCTCGTTCATCAACAAAAGCCGGCATAGAGGGAAACGCCCCAATTGAATGCAATCCTGGGACAAGCGCGGGTGCAATTCAAACATTTGAAGCTCACTCAATACCGATTTGCGGCTTCCGGACATCGGTGCCGTACACCCGCCTGACCCAGCGCGTCATTACCGGCACACCGATGATCAAATACGGATAGTAGCTAACCAGTCGCCAGAGAACAGCCAGACCCAGGGCAACGCCGGCCGGAACGAAATCCCCGAAAAGCCAGGAGAAGCCGAGTTCGGCGACACCCGCACTTCCGGGCGTCGGAGAAAGTACCATAATAATCCATAAGACCGCCTGCCGGCCTATGGCGAGCAGATGATCGATCAAGCTCATCGGCATCGGCGAAAAAGCCGCGAGAACACAGTTCACGACCAGGTACCGCCCTATCCACGCGAGCGATGTCGCCATCCAAACCTGGAACCAGAAAATCGATTTCCTGTCCCGCAAATCGCGCGAGGCCGTTAGCAGGTCGTTGACCATGTGCAAGCCTCGTGCGCGCCAGAAGCGGAACATTGGCAGCATGAACAGCCGGGTCAGCCACCAGTTGATCCAGTGCGGCGCAACGAACAAGGCCCCGATCAGCAGTAACAAGTAAACCACCAGTCCGCCCCAGGCGATCCAGAACCCGACCATCATGCTGGTTCCCAGCAGTTCCGACCGAACGTATTCCAAGGGTGCGAAAATCTCGGCTTGAGGAACGAAAAGGCTCGCAAAAAAGGGAAGCGACGTATAGAACACCTGATCGAGAAAAACCGTTGTGAATACGATTGCAGTGCTGCGGCCGATGCTGATTTGTTCCTTGACCAGCATAAAAACCGCCACGGCGGCTCCGCCGACCATGGATGGCGAAACCGCAGCAAAGAAATCCCAAAGGAGAACGATTTCGAGGCTGGTCCGCCACCCCAGCTTACGATCGGTCAGAATGCGCAACTGCCAGAGGTAGCCGAAATCGCGCAGCATCATCATGAGAAACGCTAAAGCGATCCACCAAACCGAACGCGAGGTCCATGCAAATCGGTTCAGCGCCTCCCCAATCGGAAGTTCGCTCTTGACCAGCTCGCCATACAGTGTGTATCCGACGATGCCCAATCCCAGAATAACGGGTAACAGGATTCGCCCCGGGCTGAACTGTTTAAGAAGGTCGGATGTCTTGGCGACCATTCCTGTTCCACGTAAGAATTGGTGATTCGGACATTCTCGGTTATGAATACGGCTTGCGGGTGACAAACATTGCATCACCGTAGCTGAAAAACCGATAACTGCGCTCTACGGCATGCCGATAAGCCGTCAAAACCTCGGAATATCCGGCAAAAGCGCATACCAGGACCAATAGGGTGGATTCCGGGAGGTGGAAATTGGTCACCATAGCATCGACACAGCGAAACTGAAAACCCGGACGAATAAAGAGGTTCGTTTCGGCCTTATTCGGCATTAGAGTTCCTTCGAGCGAGGCCGCTTCCAAGGCTCTCACCACCGTCGTTCCGACGGCAATCACCCGTCCGCCGCGCTGCCGAATCTCGTTAATTTTTGCCACCACCGCCGGACTGACCTCGCAGAGCTCCGAATGCATTCTGTGCTGGGCCAGTTCATCCACTCTCAAAGGCTGGAACGTGCCACTGCCCACATGGAGCGTCACGAAAGCTTGCTCAACGCCTTTCTCCGCCAGCCGCTCGAGCATAGCTTCGTCGAAATGCAACCCGGCGGTAGGTGCCGCCACGGCTCCCGACGCCTTTGCAAACACGGTCTGATAACGCTCCCAATCGGACACGGAATCCGGCCGATCGATATAGGGTGGCAGGGGAATATGGCCGACCGCGTTCAAAACCTCATCGACCGTCCGACCATCGAGAACCATCAGCAGGAACAAATCGTCTTTCCGTCCCATGACCACGCATCGAAAACCGCCGTCCAGAAGGAGTTCAGTTCCCGTTTTCGGAGCCTTGCTCGCGCGCACGTGTGCCAAGCATGAATTCGAGTCGAGCACCCGTTCGATCAAGATCTCCACCCTGCCGCCGGACGCCTTGCGTCCGAACAACCGTGCCGGCATCACTTTCGTGTCGTTAAATACCAGAATGTCTCCCGGACGGACCAACTCCGGCAACTCGATAAACATACGATCATCAATTCTGCCCGTCGTTCCGTCCAGACACAGCATTCGACTCGCGCTACGCTCGGGTAATGGATATTGGGCGATCAGATGTTCGGGCAGTTCGAAAAAGAAATCACTCTTGCGCATTGACCAATCGTACCAAGGGGGGAAACAAGAATGCAGTATGTGGCTTTTTGAAACGGATTTCTTTATAATTCGCCTGCTTTCGCGCCGAGGTGGCGAAACTGGTAGACGCGCCAGACTCAAAATCTGGTTTGGGAAACCAAGTGCGAGTTCGATTCTCGCCCTCGGCACCACTTAAAAACTTAAGACGTTGTCAGACCGAAGTCGATAGACGAAAACGTCTGTGGGCCTTATAGAGATAACGCGGAGAGGAGCCCGGTCCATTACCGGGCTTTTTCGTTTCTGCGCTGAATGGCCAAGCCATAAACCGAACCGGTTATGCATGGATTGGATGGCTTTCGCTTGCAATGGTCGCTGCGGATCTTCTTTGAATTCTTCATCAGTCACATCAAGCGACCGATTCGATCAGCCGAATCTTTTCACCCTGCGTAAGCCGATAAAACCGGCGAAGTTCTTCCATCATTTCCGTCGCCCGTGCCTTGGCCAGATAGCGGGTTTCCAAGCCCAAGCAATACTTGCCGGCATAATGGCTGGCATCTTCGTAGCGTTGCCGCTGCACCTGATCCAGAGCCGCGTCGTAATCCGCTGCATCGAACAGGCAATATCGAAGTTTCGAAGGTATGAGGTTCTTGCCCTGGCGTTTCCAGAGAGAAGCCGCAGTCACGAATTTATCCACCTCGGCCTGCATCTCCAATTCCATCAGCGTAACGCTGCGCTCAACGCCGGCATTCCAAATGAGATATAAAAAGTGACTGACCCCTTCCACCGCGAGTAGAAAATCGACGAAATTCTCGGAGTGAAGACTCACCAGCGGATTATCGTCGGAGAGGCGGGCCAATACTGAGGCGTCCAGAAAAAGTGCGAGATCGAGGTGATCGTCCTCTTGAGAAACCAGGAGTTTCTCTTTGCTCTCGCGGGGATTGACACTCGTATCCAAACGCCGCGCGAGATCCGGATCGGTGATCAAGAAATCCTCGACATCGAGAGGCACTTCAACGCGGTAGATACGTTCCAGCAGTTTCTGCAGGACATTTAGGCGCATGGCAGCGCCTCCTTCAATTATGCCGGTAGCTGATGGAACCGTGAGCCGGTTCTATTCCCAGTGACCTCAGTTTTTCGGCCGCGCGCCTGCTGCCGGTTCGGAGCCAGATTTCATAAAGACGCATGATGTCGGTGCACGAATTCATGGGGGTCTTTTCGCCGACTTCCGAAAGAACGTCTACGAAAGCTTGAAACTTTTCCGATAACTCGCCAAAAATTGCGCAGAACGCTTTGCCTCGCAGAGTGCCGCGGTTCAGGTCGCACAAATACCCATAGGCAGTGCCTCCCATGGCGATGTAATAATCGATGTCTACCAGCTTTCGATTGAGGCTGGAGGAAAAAAGACCGGCGATCAACAGCGCCACGTCTCCCAGCCTGCGCAGGATTTGATGCCGCTCTTCGAGGCTTGCCGCCTCAACGGCTTCTGCATAGATCAGGGCCAGCGGCTGCAAGGTCACGCCGTCAGCGGTATGTGTAAACAGTTTGTCCGCCTGCGTAAAATAGGCAAGCAGGTTGACGATGTAGTAAACGGTATCCTCTCCGGCATCGACTTTCTGATTCGACAAAGCCGTAGTCACCGATTCCCTGAAGAATTCCTTGACGTTGACATCCGTAATCAAGTTCGCATCGAGGTGTTCTGGCGCCATCATGTCTAGACCTCCCAAGAGCTAGGATCTACCCAAAAAAGCGACGAATCCGCCCCGGTAACAAGGCGATCGCGAAATGTCTCCTCGAGTATAGCAATTGTCCGAAAGCTGCGACTCCGGCATACCGGGAGACAAGCGAGCTAACAATTGGACGGTCACGATGCGGTTACGGTTCTCGACGCCATCATCGCATGCAGGCTATCGCCCCAATCCGGTCCAACTTCAGGCTGCTCAACGATAAGACAGGCAAAAGCCGGACCATTCCCATAGCATGGCCGCGCAGCAGTCGGGAAAGCGTCAACGGGTGATTGCGGGAGGAACCAAATTTCTAAGGTAAGCGAGTTTTAACAGGCCGGCAGCGCTGATCGAGTCGGTGATCTCGCCGTCCATGACCATGCGTATTGCTTCGTGTAAAGGCAGCTTTTTGATGGAGATGGCCTCGGTCTCTTCGAAGTCCGGCTCACCCTCCTCCAGGCCCTCCGCAAGGAAAACATAGCCTTCCTCATCGGTAACGGAATTCGTCGTATGCAAATGCATGAAAAGGTGCCAGTCCTTGGCCGTCAAGCCGGTCTCCTCCTTGAGCTCGCGCTTTGCCGTTTCCAAAATGTCTTCCCCATCGGGCGAACCGCCCATGGGGATTTCCCAAAAATAAGCATCGGGTACGTAGCGATATTGGCCGACCAGCCAGGTATTGCCCTCACCATCTATCGGGATGATGCCGATAGCCTGGCTTTTGAAATGGATTCTTCCGTAGATACTCAATCCGCCGGACGGATTGATCACTTCGTCCTCGTCCAGGCGAATCCATGGATTCTCGTAGACCTCCCGACGGCGGATCAGTTTCCAAGGATTGTGTTCCGACATAGTTCAACGTCCATGAAATGCCGGACTAAATTCGTACACGGCTTCGATCATCGCCTTGGCATGCTCCGGATCGACATCGGGTAGTATTCCATGCCCCAAATTGAACACATGTCCGTCCCCGTGACCAAATTGCTCCAAAATCCGCTTCACTTCGGTGCGGATGGTATCAATTGGTGCATATAAAGCCATAGGGTCCAAATTACCTTGTAGTGCAACTTTGTGTCCCGCTCGACGGCGCGCCTCTCCGACGGACATGGTCCAATCCAGTCCCAAGGCGTCGAACCCCGTTTCCGCCATGGCGTCCAACCATTGTCCGCCGCCCTTGGTAAAGAAGATCGTCGGTATGATTTTGTCCGCCTGGCGCCGATTCAGGCTGTCGAGCACGCGTTTGGCATAGGCCAAGGAGAATTCTTCGTAATGCGCGGCCGGCAAAATTCCGCCCCAGGTGTCGAACACCATGACGACGTCCACACCCGCCGCGATCTGGGCGTTCAGATAAAGTGCAACGGCGTCGGCCAATTTTTCCAATAGTTCGTGGAGAACGGCGGGTTGCTCGTACATCAATCCCTTGATCTTGCGAAAGTCCTGCCCCCCACCGCCTTCGACCATATAAGTCGCCAAGGTCCAGGGACTACCCGAAAAGCCGATAAGCGGCACTCCGGCGTTCAGATTCTGTTGGATCAGGCGGACGGTCTCCATGACATAGCGCAAGTCCGAGTCCGGGTCGGGTACCGACAAACGGTGAACATCGGCTGCGCTGCGTACCGGATTCCTGAAACGGGGGCCCTCGCCATCGACGAACTCCAGGCCCAAACCCATGGCATCCGGAACCGTGAGAATGTCGGAGAACAAAATGGCCGCATCCAGGCGGAAACGCGCGAGAGGCTGCAGGGTGACCTCACAGGCCAGCTCAGGCGTACTGCACAATTTCATGAAGCTGCCTGCCTGCTCGCGGACGCGGCGGTATTCGGGCAAATAGCGGCCCGCCTGGCGCATCATCCAAACCGGGGTTCTTTCCGTGGGTTGTCTCAATAGCGCACGGATAAGGCAGTCATTTCTAGGTGCATTCATGGCATCACGCAAATCAATGGCAGAAAGGAGGAATAACAGCAATGGGTGTATGGATCGAAATTTGTAAGTCAGGCATTTCCTTAGACCGGAATCGACCAGCATTCAGCGGACCAAGGAATCGTTCGATGAACGAAGCTCCAAGTGTCGCGGCATCATGCGCCGAATCTCCTGGTGAACGGATTTCATCTGTCTGGGCAAAGGCCGACCAAGAGAAACCGGTAGCGCCGACGCAGCATCTTTTGCTGCCGACAAAGTGGGATAAATCCCGAAAAAGAGCGGATAGAGATCATTGTTCCCTTTGCGAGAACGAAAACTCGCCAGTTCGCTGCCCGGCGGAAATTGTTTGGCCAGACCAAGCACCGAACTAAGGCGGGATACGGCCACAATTTGCAAGGTGTACGCATCCGGACGTTGATCCATTAGCCATTCGGCAGTCTTGAGACCTTCCATCGAGATGTCGGACGTTTTCGGAGTTTCATTCCGCGGCTCGGTCAAATTTTCGGATTCTGCCGTCTTCGTCGTGGCTTCCCTGACAAAGTCGGTCTGTACCGAGGTGTTCGGCAAGGCCTCGCGCTGCGGCCGCGGCGCCGGAACAGTCCTGGATTCTTCCCGGGCCGAAGGCCCCGGCGGTTCGCTTTGAACCTTGGCCTCCGCCAGCTTGCGATCCTCTACCGGATCTTTCGAGCCCGATCCAACTGCCGATACCGCCAACGATTCCGAAGTCGACTGATTTTTCGTCGTCTCGCGCTCGGATAACGAGGAAGATGTAACGGCTGATTGGGAATCAGTCCGCGGTGCCGTGGAGTCCCGGAATTCGACCTCTAGATCCGCTTCCCGGTCGCGAGAGGCAATGACGGTCCTTTCCCGATTTGAGATCGTCAAACCGCCCTCGGAAACCGACTCTTCCGGCGCTTGTATCTGCTCCGAGAAAATCAGAAAAGACGCATAGGCCGCGGCGCCGGCCAAGATTCCGGCCCCGGTAAGCCAACGAACTTTGGCGAGGCTCTCCGTTTTGGCCGGTTCGCGAGAAGAAGATTCGAGAATCTCGGAGACTTTGCCCGGAATCCCTCGACTTCCGGCATACAATTTCTTAAAGAAGGCCTTGTTTTCACCGAGATGCGTTATTGGTCCAAGTGACGCTCTCCTTAATTGATGGGCAAAAAGTCCGCACTCATCCTCCGACAAAACCGGAATTTCCAACAAAAACGCTTCGCCAAAAGCCGACCTATCGGTATAGGGCTTTTGCAGAGCCTCCTCGGAAGTCATCGACAGTACCAGACGCAAGGCCGAATGCCGACCTGCGAGCTGCCACAACGCATCGAGAAATCCGGGCAGGAGAGCCCCGGCATCATCCAGTAGCAGCACCAGATTTCGATGTTCCCGAGCACAGGTTTCCAGTAAATCAGTCAAATCAACGCTGGACGGTAACGTCTTCGGGTCGTTCCGGTTCAAAACATGCCGCATCCCGTCCAAAATTCGCTCATAGCTCATGCCGGGCGCCGCCGCGATATAGCAAACCGCGGCAAGCGGAGCCAGGCGCGTCTCCAAGAGACGAAGAAAAGTGGTTTTGCCGATGCTATTCGGGCCGCACAGGACAACGGGCCGGGCAAGATTGATCGCTAGGTGCGAAAGCAAATCGAACTTTTGCATGCGTGCCGCTGAGATAAGCGGCAGAGGCTGGTCGGCACGCGCAATCTCGGGACTGAGGGATCCCGAGCGGCTCTCAAACGCGCCCATACTCACTCAATGTCGCTCGAAGCAATTCGAGATCAACCTCCATGGGCAAGCTCGCCTGACCGATTTTTTCCAGCAGAATCAAGCGCAGCTCGCCTGCCACGTTCTTCTTGTCAACCGCCATTAAATCCAGGTAGCGCTCAACCGCCAAATCGACTGGCGGCTTGACCGGCAGTCTAGCCCGCCTGAGCAGCGAAACGATACGTTCGACGCTATCCTCATCCAGCCAGCCGAGCCGGCGTGAGAGATCTGCCGCCTGACACATTCCGATGGCTACCGCTTCACCGTGCAAATACGTACCATAACCCATGCCGGTCTCTATGGCGTGGCCGAAAGTATGCCCTAAATTCAGCGTTGCACGCACTCCCGATTCCCGCTCGTCTTCGGCCACAACCTCCGCTTTATTGAGGCAGGATCTCTCGATGGCGTAGGCGAGGCTATCGGCATCGCGAGCCAGCAGCGCCTCGATATTGGCCTCCAGCCAGACGAAGAATGCAAAATCGCGGATCAGTCCATACTTGATGACTTCGGCCAAGCCCGCGCTAAGTTCCCTGTCGGCCAAGGTGTCCAGCGTCGAGGTATCGGCCAGAACACATAACGGCTGATAAAACGCTCCAATCATATTCTTGCCGCGCGGATGATTGACCGCGGTTTTCCCGCCCACGGAAGAGTCCACCTGTGCCAGCAAGGTCGTCGGAATTTGAATAAAAGGTACGCCCCGTTGATAACATGCGGCGGCGAAACCCGTCAGATCACCGATCACTCCGCCCCCCAGAGCGACGATACATGCGTCTCGGCTGAATTTTCCGGCAAGCAGGCCGTCGAAAATGGTCATCGCCGATTCCATGCTTTTGTAAGACTCGCCGTCCGGTAAAATCACCGCGGCAGACTGCTTGCCTTGCAAGCATTGTTTCACTTTATCCAGATAGAGAGGTGCCACGGTTTCGTTGGTAACTACCATGACTTGGCTGGAACTGAGGTGCCTAGCGAGTATTTCTCCGGATTCCAGGATTCGTGAACCGATATAGATCGGATAGCTGCGTTCGTCCAGGCTGACGGTTAGGGTTTTCATAAATTCGCGCTTGCTCGGTAATAAGCTCTCAGGATCTGACGTACGGCGCTGCGGCTGGAATGGGTTCCCGTGTCCACGATTAAATCGGCCAAAGAACGATAGAGCGGTTCCCGAACCCGAAATAATTCCTGTAATTTCACCCGGGGATTCTCCGTCTTGAGAAGTGGCCGGTTGGAATCTTTGTGCGTTCTTTCGAGCTGCTTCTCGACCGAACACTGCAGATAAACAACGAAACCCCGCTCATGCAGCAGCTCCCGATTCTTCGCCAACAGTATTGATCCGCCACCGGTAGCCAGCACCACTCGGTCCTCGCTGCACAACTCGGCCAGAACTTCCGCTTCCCGCCGCCTAAAACCTTCCTCACCTTCGTACTCGAAAATCATGGGAATGCAGACTCCCGTGCGCTGCTCTATTTCCCTATCGCTATCGATAAACCGGACATCCAGGGCTTTGGCCAAGAGCCGGCCGATCGTCGTCTTGCCAGCTCCCATGGGTCCGATCAGATAGATATTCTGCGTCTGTCTCATGCTGCACGAAGTGAGAAATCGGGTCATCATACCATGTGTGTCGAAAATTCCGGGAGGCAGCCCACGGCCGGCCCAAAACAAAAAGGCGCTGCCGTTCAAGGCTGCGCCTTTGTTTTCGTTTTCAGACGAAATCAGCGAAGGGAGAGATCTTGCTTAAGTATTTTCGGAGTAATAAAAACGAGCAATTCCCTTTTCGTATCTTCGACACTATTTCTACGGAACATATATCCGATTCCGGGCAAATCGCCGAAAAACGGCACTTTATCGGTGTTGTTGATGTTTACCCCTTCGTAAACTCCTCCCAGCACCACGGTTTCTCCATTGGCCACCTGGGCCGTCGTTTCAATCTCGCGTTTATCGATCGCGGGACCGCGCGGCGTATCGACACCCTGTTCATCCTTCCGAATAAACAACTCCATCAACACTTGGTCGTCGGGCGTAATATGCGGCGTCACGTTCAGTTCGAGCACCGCCTGCTTGAAGGTTATGTTGGCCGCTTGGCCGCCGCCCGCCACCACCGTGGTTTGATAGGGAATCTCCACACCCTGCTTGATCACCGCCTTGGACTGGTCCGACGTAATCAGGCGGGGATTGGACACGGTCTCGGCACGTCCTTCCCGCTGAGCAGCCGACAATTCGAGATCGAGCAGGTAATCGCCCGCTTTGATCAGGGTAAATCCAAGGGCGCTCGCGCCTCCCGATGCAGCCGTTGCGGCTCCGTTGGCTGCGAGGTCCACGAGTACGTCGGTCTTGGTAGATTTTTCGCCCCCCGAGGCCGGCGGGAAGAAAATGAGATCTCGATTTCCGCCCCCCGAGCCGAAACCCTCCGCACCTCTCGCGTTAACCAGCCGATTGACCTGGAGCCGGCTACCGAGATCCCGTAAAAACTCGTTTCTCGCGATGACGATGCGCGATTCGATAAGTACTTGCCGAATAGGTTTGTCCAACTGACGAACCAGATCGCGGACCCGCTCCAAGTTGCGCGCGGTGTCTTTCACGATCAGCTGATTGGTCCTCGGATCGACGGTTACGTTGCCTCGCCCGGATAAAACCGACTGGCTCACATCGAGTGTCGATATCGCCGTTGAAGCCGTTGTGCCGCCGATGCCGGCCGGATCGCTCGATGATTGGCTAATCCGCTCGGTGGTGCCGACCAGGACCTTCTTGATGTCTTCGGCTTTCGTGTAGTTGATCTGTATGATTTCAGTGCGCAGCGGCTCCAAATCTTCCACCACCTTCTGCGCCTCGAGTTCCTCCTTCTCCTGTTTGTTGATCTCCTCCAGAGGCGCGACGCGAATGATGTTCCCTTCCTGCCGCTTGCCCAAGCCCTTCGATTTTAGAACCAGCTCCAGGGCCTGGTCCCACGGGACGTCGTTCAGGCGAAGCGTCACATTACCCTGGACGGTATCGCTCGCGACAATGTTCAGGTTGGTGAAATCCGCCAGAATCTGGAGAACGGACCGCACCGGAATGTCCTGGAAATTCAGGGTCAGCTTATCCCCCGAATAGGCGAAGTTCTTCTTCTTGATCTCCTCCTTTTCCGCTTTGGTCAACGGGCGAAATTCCACCGTCAGAATATTGTCGGTTTGGTAGGAGGAGTAATCGTATTCGCCGGAAACAGTCGCCACTACCATCCGCGCGTGGGATCCCTCGGGTGTGGCGTCGATCGAGCGCACAGGCGTAGCGAAATCCAGGACATCGAGTCTGCGTGCCAATCTCGGCGGCAGACTCGTTTCGGCAAATCGGACAATGACCTTCTGCCCTTCTTCGTGAATGTCGACCAGGGATTTAGGATCGCTCAGCGTCACGATGAGCCGACCCTCGCCCTTTTCGCCTCGGCGGAAATCGATATTTTCGATATGCCGGTCGCTTCCGCCGAACGGCCGGTCAATGAAGCTCGGTTTTGCCGGTGCCGCGTTGGCGGCAGCCATCGGCGCGTTGCCGCTTTGCAGGGTGATAAGTATCTTATCGCCGTCCACCTTACTGGTATACGGCATCATGTTGGTCAAATTGATGACCACTCGGGTACGTCCAGCCGATTCCACCGCTTGCACGCTTTGCGCGCCGCCGATATTGATCGGCACTGTCTTCTGTTCCAGACCGCTGGTTACTCCGGGCAGGTCTAGCGCTATCCGAGCGGGATTCTCGGTATGGAAGATTCTCGGCTCCGAAGCAGGTCCGCTCAAATCCAACAGCAATTGCAAATTGTCTCCCGACAGGATCGAAAAATCCACGGACTCCAGGACGAGCCCCTCCGCCCGACAGACGGACATATGCAGGGATAAGCCAATCAGAACCAGACCAGCGATCTTTTTGTATCGCTCCAAGCCGGCTGCAATGAAATCAAAACGTTTAAGTACGCTCATTTCTTCCCCCCCACTTCTGCCAAGTCGAGGGCCGCTTTGCGTTCGCGCCATGCCCCTGGACTCTCGGATATGATTTCTACCAATTCGATGATGCTTTCTTTGATGTTTACGATCTTTCCGAAATTCTTCCCCATGTGATTCCCGGCACGCACCCGGTGGATCGTGCCGTCGCCGGCTTTGACCAATCCCCAGAGTACGCCGTGCCGATTGACCGTTCCGACCATGCGCAGCGTGTCCAATTCGTAGGATTCCAATTCCTCCTTAGGTCGCTTGATATCGGGCCGAATACCGTTTCCAATCCTTGCCTCCACTGTCTCCTGCACGTTGTCATCGATAATGAAGGGATCGCGCAAATCTTCGGGATTGAACACGAAGGGTTCGACCGTCTTGATCTCCGGCAAAGGCTCCACCGATCCCTTCTGGCGAGCTTTTACCTCCGCGACATAGGCTTCCAAATCCGTCAAATCGTTTCCGGCACATCCGCTTATTCCGAGAGCGACCAGCCAGGAAACGAGGAGCCGTGAACGACACGGCAGTACCAAATGTTTCAAGTGCCCACCCATAGTGCTACTTTCTTTTCGGTTGTGGCTTTTTGACTTGAACCGCTGGGGCCGATCCCTCGTCCAGATAACGATAGGTCCTCACCAGCGCACTCATGACCAAAGGTTCCTTTACGTTTTTTTTCGCTCCGTCGGATTTCTTGTGTGCCGCAATCTTCACGTTATGTATCGTCACGATGCGCGGCAATGACGCCAGACCACTGATAAATTCTCCGAACTCCATATAGTCTCCGACCACTCGGATTTCTATGGGCAACTCCGCGTAGAACTCTTTGGCTATCTCGGCAGCCGGCTTGAAAAGCTCGAACTCCAAACCGGCAGCGAGGCCCGTTTGAGACACATCGACCAGCAATTCCGGAACCTGGGTTTTATCAGGAAGCTGCCTGAGCAAATCGCCGAAACTTTTCTCCATTTCCGCCATTTGCTCCTTGTATTCTTCAAGATTTACGGCTTTTCTTTGCCGCTGTTCGAATTTGGTCTTCAGCTCCCGCTCCTTGGTTTCTTCCGCTTCGAGCAGCGCGATCTGATCCTGAGTGTCGAGGTAGTACCATAGCCCCCCCAAAACCAGACAGAGCAAGGTGATAATTCCTACCTTGACGGGCACCGGCCAAGCGCCGGCGTTTTCTATGTCCCAATTGACCTCGGAAAGATTCATGACGATTTCTTCTCCTGGTTATCCGCCTTTTCGCCCCCCTGCTTGACCTGAAGCGTAAAACGGTTGCCCCTCGCATTCTTGCTGCCTTTGGTTTCCTGCTTGGTCTCGATGATGTTCAAGAGGGGTTCCTTCATCCAAGGTGATGACTCCAGATTTCGCATGTAGGCGGAAACCCGAGCGTTGGATAGGGCCATTCCGTTCATGGTCAAATTGTTTTCCGCCTGAGTCAGATCCGTTAGATAAATGCCTTCCGGGATGGTACGGGCCAACTCATCGAACAAATGGACGATCTCGGGCCGACTCGCCTGCAACCGCTGGATGACTTCCATCTTGGCAATAAGCCGCTTTTTCTTGGTTTCCAGCTCCTCGATTTCCTTAATCTTTTTGTCGAGCAGCGCGATTTCGGACTCCAGGTACTTGTTACGCTGAGTTTGATAATCGATCATGCTGCCGATGCAGTAGTGAACAAGGCAAAAAACCGCTGCAGCCGATAGCATCGCGGCCGCGGTAATGGAGAAAAACTCCTTTTGCCGTTGTTTGCGAAGTTCAGTCCGCCAAGGAAGAAGGTTGATTCGGGCCATTAGTCCAAGCTCCTTAAAGCCAGTCCGCATGCAGTCATCAATGCCGGGGCGTCATTATTCAAACTCTGTGGTTTAATCCGTGGCGCGAGAGACATGTGTCCAAACGGGTTGGCTGCGGTGGTGGGGATTCCGAGAACCCCTTCGACGAAGCGGTCTATACCGTGGATAGAGCCGCAGCCTCCTGCCAACACCAGCCCATCCACAGTCCGATGCGAGCTGGAGGAAAGAAAGAATTGGAGTGAACGCCCGATCTGCTGCGCCATTGCCTGTTTGAACGGCTCCAGAACCTCGAGCAGATAATTGTCCGGAAGACCGCCGTGTTTTTTGGCCAAGCCGGCCTCTTCATAAGAAAGCCCGTACCGGCGCTGGATTTCTTCGGTCAACTGCTTGCCGCCGAATCCCTGTTCGCGCGTATAGATGATTCGGCGGTCATGCATTACGTTCAGGGCGGTCATGGTCGATCCGACATCGGCCACTGCGATGGTTTGATCGGGACTGTATCCCGGCAGCTGGTCCAGAATTAAGTTGCAGGCATTCTCCAGAGCATACGATTCCACATCGACAATCTCGGCCTTGAGCCCGGCCATTTCCAGAGCCGCCACGCGATCTTCCACATTCTCTTTCCGCGAGGCGACCAGCAGCACGTCAACCATGTCCGGATTCTTCACGGCTCTGCCCTGCACTTCGAAATCCAGGCTCACTTCATCCAGCGAGTATGGAATATATTGGTCGGCTTCCAGTTCAATCTGGGCCTCCAAGTCGTCTTCGTTCAAGGAAGCCGGCATCGAGATCATCTTGGTGATTACCGATGAACTCGGCACCGCTACCGCGGCATGCTTCAACCGGGTCCCGGCTTGCTTGATGACGGATTTGATTACGCTGCCGATGATTTCGACCTTTGCGATGTTCTTGTCGATCACGGCGTCCAATGGCAACGGCGCGACGGCGTAGCTTTCGACCCGGTAGCGCTGGCCGTTTTTGCTCAGCTCCAGCAGCTTGACGGCCGCCGTGCTGATATCAATGCCAAGCAACTGCGGTCTCTTGCGGTTCAAAAAAAACATCGATGACTTCCTAACTGGCTTTAATTTCACGCAAGCGACGCCGAGCCTTAATGTCGTTCCTCATCGCCCGCTAGACTGTGTACTGTAGTATAGTAGGGATTCGAAGTTTGCCTATGACACGCCCCATACCGATCAACCGAGCACTTCGCCGCTACGTTTTTCCGTAGCCGCAGCCTGAAAACACCTTTTTGATTTTCGAGTGAGTAGCCGCAACAGTAGACGCAAAGTGCGCTCCCGATCCGCAAGCGTCATGAAACTAATCTTTCTGCTCATGCTTGGCGGAGCCGTGAGTTTGGTTCTGGTCGCGTATTTTCTGTACCGCTACATCGAACCAAAACTCCCGGACATAGAAGTCCTGCGCGATGCCCGGTATCAGACCCCGATGAGCATTTACAGCAGAGACGGGTTGCTCATGGCCCAGTATGGGGAAAAGAAACGTACCCCTGTGAGCGTTTCCGAAGTTCCCCAGAAGGTAGTCCAGGCGTTTCTGGCAGCGGAGGACAATCGTTTTTTCGACCATCCCGGCGTGGACTACCAAGGCTTGCTGCGAGCGACGTTTTCCTTTTTGCGGACGGGAAAGAAGAAGCAGGGCGGCAGTACGATCACGATGCAGGTAGCCCGGAATTTCTTTTTGAGTAGCGAAAAGACCTTCTTTCGCAAACTCAAGGAGATCGTGCTGGCCATCAAAATCGAGTCGGAATTGACGAAACAGCAGATCTTGGAGCTGTACTTGAACAAGATCTATTTCGGACACCATGCCTACGGTGTCGTAGCCGCGACGCAGGTCTACTATGGCAAGGGGATCAACGAGCTCGAACTGGACGAAATAGCGACAATTGCGGGTTTACCGAAGGCCCCCTCGGCATTCAACCCGATTACCAATCCGCAGCGAGCAACAATTCGCCGCAACTACGTGCTGAAGCGGATGCGGAAATTAGGCTACATCGATGACCATACCTACCAGGAGCTGATTAATCGGCCGGTCACCGCAAAACTCCATACGACCCCCGTTGAATTGTATGCCCCCTATGTCGCGGAACTGATCCGGAACGAGATGTATCGCCAGTATGGCGAAGCCGCTTATACCACCGGTTTCAGGGTCTACACCACGATCGACGCTCGGTTGCAGTCGGCCGCCGAAAAGGCACTGCGGCTCGCGCTGCACGAGTACGACGAACGCCATGGATATCGAGGCGCCAAACAACGAATCGATTTGAAGAAAGAGAAACGTTCCGAGGACTGGGACAAACATTTGTCGAAGATTGCCAAAGTCGGCGAAACAGTGCCCGGGCTGGTCCTTGCCATCAAAGATACGTCGGCGGAAATTTATCTGGGCAACCAACAACACGTCGAACTCGACTGGAACGGCCTTAAATGGGCTCGCAAATACATTAACGCGAATGCACAAGGCCATCAGCCCCGAAGTGCCAGAGAGATACTCAAGGCCGGCGATCTCGTCAGACTTCGCAAAGACGGCAATGACCGCTGGAAACTCAGCCAGATTCCGGAAGTCGAAGGGGCTTTAGTCGCGTTGGATCCCGTCAGCGGTGCCGTAGTCGCACTGGGGGGCGGGTACGATTTTCGACTCAGCAAGTTCAACCGCGCAACTCAGGCTCAAAGACAACCCGGCTCCGGTTTTAAGCCGATACTTTACGCGACGGCATTGACTCATGGATATACCCCGGCGAGCGTAGTTAACGATGCTCCCGTCACCTTCTCCGATCCTTCTCAAGCGGGCGGATTCTGGCGTCCACAGAATTATTCGGGCCGGTTTTACGGTCCTACGCGGCTCAGGGTTGCCCTGGCGAAATCCCGGAATCTCGTCTCCATTCGACTGCTTCAGAGCGTCGGCATCAAGAAGACCATAGACATGGCCACTCGCTTCGGCTTCCAGCCCGGAGAACTGCCTCGCTCCCTCCCGCTTGCCCTGGGGAGCGGCACGGCAACCCCCCTCCGCATGGGGCAGGCCTACGCGGTTTTCGCCAACGGCGGCTTTCGCGTCGAACCCTATTTCATCGAACGCATAGAAACCGATACCACCATTTTCCGCGCAACGCCGCAAATAGCCTGTGCAAATTGTACCGAGTCCGATGACCGCCGTAAGAACTTTGCGCCTCGTACGCTCTCGCCTCAGGTCCATTACATGATGAACTCCATGCTGCAGGAGGTCGTGCGAACCGGAACCGCAACCCGCGCCATGGCGCTCGGACGTCACGACGTTGCCGGGAAAACCGGAACAACGAACGAGTATAAGGACGCCTGGTTCAACGGTTATGTGCCTTCCTTAACCGCCATCGCATGGGTCGGCTTCGATTCCTCGAAATCCTTGGGAAAAGGTGAAACGGGCGGCAAGACCGCGCTGCCCATGTGGATGCATTTCATGCGGGAAGCTCTTAATGATGTCCCCGAGCAAACGTTTCCGCTTCCGAGCGGATTGACGGTGGCCCGCATGGATCCGAGCACCGGCTTGCTTGCCTTGCCCGGCAGCAGCAACGCCATTTTCGAGGTTTTCCCCTCCGAACGGGCCCCCCGTAATTACGCGGCGCCACCCGTAAGCCAACTCCCGGCCTCGGAATTCGGCGAAGATGACACCCAACTGGCCTCACCGAAGCCACCACCCATTCGGGCAACGCCCGAAAGACCTATCGAATCGCTATTCTGACCTCCGTTATGTCCACGCGAGATAAAGCTCGGCTGTTGATCGCTCAGGAAGCCGCGAAGATCATTGCCGAGGAGGGCATCAACGATTACCTCCCGGCCAAACACAAGGCTGCCGCGCGTTTAGGGATAGCGAGCTCGCGAAGTCTCCCGCGAAACGAGGAAATCGATCAGGCGCTGGAGGAATACCTTCGGCTCTATCGAGCCGAGACGCAGCCACAGCATATCACTCGCTTACGAAAGCTGGCGCTGGAAGCCATGCGTTTTCTGGAAGAGTTTTCGCCGCGCCTGGTCGGCGGCGCGTTGGACGGCAGCGCGGGTCAATACAGTCCAATCATCTTATATGTCTATCCCGAAGCTCCGGAAGACATCATCAAGAAATTGGTGGACGCGCGTATTCCTTTTAAGGAAAGCTCCTTTTCATTTAATCTGGGACACAAACGGGCGATGACATACCCGGCACTAGATTTTCTCGTCGACGGCGTCCGCGTCGAATTAGCCGTGCTCCCGCCGGAATTGAAAGGTCAGCGAATCAATCGAAAGGAAAAGACGATCCCGGGAGGCTCTCTCCAGGATGTCGAAAACCTGCTTAATGGCGTTTGAGGGCGATTCGATCCTTCCGGGAAGAAGAGCGGCGCAAGCGACTTCGCCGTTATCGCCGTATCGAAGATCACCTTAATCGATCCGTAACGAAGAGCAATCCCTGCTCATCGCCGTTAAAATCGAGGCGCCCGGACCGATTTCGAAGGGCATGGATGAGGCCGACAGATCAGCCCCGTCCGTATTTGCGTCGGAACTTATCCACACGACCGGCAGTGTCGACGATTTTCTGCTTGCCCGTATAAAATGGATGGCAAGCGGAGCAAACTTCAACGTGTAAATCCTTGCCGAGCGTCGACTTGGTTTCGAAAGCGTTGCCGCAGCTGCAATGGACGGCAATGGTCTTGTATTCGGGATGAATCTCCGGCTTCATATTGGGGCACTCTCCAAGAAATCAGAACAAAGGGACGACAAATTTTTCATGGTACTTAATTTGATTCTTTATCGCAAGAGCGACATCCACATCGGTGGGATTCTTTCCACCTCCGGCTGACCGGTGCACTGTCTGCGGCGATTATTCACTCGCCTTTTCGGCAGAAGCAGTCTAGCGGTGACCCACCCTTCTGAGATATAAACCCTAATGCGTATAGTTTCGCTCAACGTGAACGGCGTGCGGTCAGCGGCACGCAAAGGTTTTTTCCACTGGATGGATAAACAGAACGCCGACATCGTCTGCCTGCAGGAAACCAAGGTTCAGACACATCAACTGGAAGATCCCCTTTACTGGCCGAAAGGATATCGGTGCTATTATTTGGACGCCGTAAAAAAAGGCTATAGCGGCGTTGCGATATATAGCCGACGGGAACCGGATCGAGTCATTCGGGGTATCGGCTGGCCCGATGTGGATGCAGAGGGGCGGTATCTCGAAGCGAGATTCGGTCTACTTAGCGTCGTATCCCTTTACCTGCCCTCCGGTTCTTCCAGCGAAGAGCGGCAAGCCGTGAAGTTCGATTTCATGAACCGCTTTCTGCCATATCTTCGGGAATGTGCGCAATCGGGCCGTAATTACATTTTCTGCGGCGACTGGAATATCGCGCATAAACCCATCGATCTCAAGAACTGGCGATCCAACCAGAAGAATTCCGGATTCTTGCCCGAAGAGCGCGCCTGGCTGGACGTGGTGTTCGATGAGGACGGCTGGGTGGATGCCTTCCGGGTGATCAATCCGAAACCGGAACAATATACCTGGTGGTCGAATCGCGGCCAGGCTTGGGCCAAGAACGTTGGTTGGCGCATTGATTATCACGTAACCAGCCCTGCTCTCCGCAACACGATTCGCGGCGCCGACATTTACAAGGACGAGCGCTTTTCCGACCATGCGCCGCTCACGATAGATTATGACTACCCATTCCTGGCGTGACGCGCTATTCAACAGACGGATGCTGATCTGCATCCTCACGGGGTTTTCCTCGGGCCTGCCGCTGTTCGTACTGATCAGCCTGATTTCCGCCTGGCTGCGCGACGGCGGTGTCGAGCTTAAAGAAATCGGGCTGCTGGCGCTGGTTCAGTTCCCCTACATCTGGAAGTTTTTATGGGCGCCGCTATGCGATCGTTACGGTCTGCCGATCGGGCGGCGCAGGACCTGGATGTTGTTTACCCAAATCGCGCTGCTGTTCTCGATTCCCGCTTTCGGCTGGTTTACTCCCGTGCCCGACATTGCCACCATACGCTGGCTGGCGGTGGCAGTAGCCTTATTTTCCGCCACCCAGGATATCGCCATCGATGCCTTCCGGCGCGAAATCCTAAAGGACGAAGAACAGGGTCTCGGCAATGTCGTCCACGTGAATGCGTATAAGATCGCCGGCCTCATCCCGGGATCTCTTTCTCTGATTCTCGCCGATTTTCTGTCCTGGAACGCCGTCTACCTGATCACGGCCCTGTTCATGCTCCCCGGCATCCTTCTGACGCTCATTGGAACCGAACCTGAATTTTCCAGCCATGCCCCTCCGACCTTACGTCAAGCCATCGTGGATCCTTTCCGCGAGTTTGTGCAACGAAAAGGCTGGAGCGGCGCCCTGACCGTTCTGGGATTCATCTTTTTTTACAAGCTTGGCGATAGCATGGCCACGGCACTTGCCACCCCCTTTTATCTGGACATGGGCTACAGCAAGACCGAAATCGGGGTGATCGCCAAACATGCCGGTCTTTGGCCGAACCTTGCCGGCGGCATTTTGGGGGGAATTTGGATGGTCTCCCTCGGGATACATCGGTCCCTGTGGGTATTCGGCGTTTTACAGGCGCTGGTGATTCTCGGTTTTGCCTGGCTCGCGACGGCTGGACATACCGTGGCGGGCTTGGCCACTGTGATCGGCGCCGAAGCCTTTGGTGTCGGATTGGGCACGGCGGCCTTCGTTGCTTATATTGCCACCACCACCAACCCGGCCTACACCGCTACTCAGTTCGCTCTTTTCACCAGCCTGGCGGCGACCCCCCGGACGCTGGCCAATGCGTTTACCGGTTTTCTCGTCGAAGGCGGCGATATAAAGCTCGGAGACATCTACCTGGTTCACGTCGAAGCGCTCGGCTGGGAACGCTTTTTTTGGGTGTGCTTCGCACTCGCCCTCCCCGGCATGTTACTGCTGTTCAAGGTGGCGCCATGGAATGGCGGAAAAACCAGGACGGGCCCCGACCGACTCGAACCTCAACCGGATTCGCAATCGTCGGACTGAAAGCCGTGCCGGAAAGGCGACGCGTCGCACAGGCGAGCGAATCGCCTGCCGATAATCCCGGTCCGGCGCGAAACCGGCCTACTTTCGAATATACAAGTCGGTAATGCTGCCTTCCAGCATCTCGGCGGCGAATGCGAAGGTTTCGGACAAAGTCGGATGTGGGTGAATGCTCAAGGCGATATCTTCCATATCGGCGCCCATCTCGAGCGCCAGAACGGCCTCACTAATCAGTTCTCCCGCATTCGGGCCGACGATGCCCGCCCCAAGTATCCGTTTGGTTTCCTTATCGCACAGAATCTTGGTGACGCCTTCTTTGCGGTCGATACCGAGAGCCCGCCCGCTCGCCGCCCATGGAAACGCCGCCTTTTCGTATGCAATACCTTGCGCTTTCGCCTGATTTTCGGTGAGCCCCATCCAGGCCACTTCCGGATCGGTGTACGCGACCGAGGGAATGGTCAGGGCCTGAAACGCCGAACGCTCTCCGGAAATCACTTCCGCCGCTACCTTCGCCTCATGGGTCGCTTTGTGTGCGAGCATCGGATTGCCGACAATATCGCCTATGGCGTAAATGTGCGGTACATTGGTTCGCTGGCAGGTATCCACGGGGATGAAACCTCTGTCGTCAACCTTGACACCGGCATGTTCCGCGCCGATCAGGTTACCGTTCGGTCTTCGACCGACTGCGACCAAAATACGGTCGAACAGGTCGGATTCGGGTGCGCCATCGCCGCCTTCAAAAGAGACTTGCAAGCCTTCCGACTTTGCTTCGATGCTCGTCACCTTCGTTTTCAGGAAAATATTTTCATACTGTTTCTTGACGCGCTGATACAGCGGTTTTACGAGATCCGCATCGCAGCCCGGAATGATCTGGTCCATGAGTTCGACAACGGTGATCTTCGCACCCAGAGCATGGTAGACGGTGGCCATTTCCAGGCCGATGATGCCGCCGCCGATGATCAATAGGCGCTTCGGCACCTCGGCCAGTTCCAGGGCGTCGGTGGAATCCATCACACGCGGATCGTCATGGGGAAAACCGGGAATCCGCACCGGCTGGGAGCCGGCTGCAATGACCGCGTGATCGAAACTGATCGTTCTTGGTCCCTCGGCGGTTTCGACCTGCAGCGACCGGTCCGAGGAAAACTTACCCACCCCATTGACGACGGTGACCTTGCGTTGCTTGGTTAAGCCTGAAAGTCCGGTCGTGAGCGTCTTCACGACCTTGTTCTTCCATGTGCGCAGTTTGTCGAGATCGATGTTCGGGGCTCCGAAATTCAATCCAAAACTGGAAGCTTCCTGCGCCTCCTGAATGATCTTGGCAGCGTGCAGCAAAGCCTTTGAAGGAATACATCCGACATTCAGGCAAACACCACCGAGAACCGGATAGCGTTCAACCAGTACCACCTGCCTGCCCAAGTCAGCAGCCCGAAAAGCGGCGGTATAACCACCCGGACCGCCACCTAAAACCACAACCTCGGCATGGAGACTGGATGTATCAGACATCGATTATTTACCTTCTAATAGGGATAAGTTGCTTGGGTTAGCGTTGTTCCGTCATGGCTGTATCAAACCGGCGCACCGGCAAGCCTGTAAGCTGCTCGCCTCTACAAGAGGACTCGCCGCAACTCAGCCAGCAGTCCGGCCAAATACACCGTGAACCTCGCCGCTTCCGCACCGTCGATTACGCGATGATCATAGGACAAGGACAATGGCAACATCAGGCGCGGCACGAACTGTCCATCCTGGTAAACGGGCTTGGTTTGTGCCCGGGATAAACCGAGAATGGCCACCTGCGGCGGATTGATAATGGGCGTAAAAGCCGTGCCGCCGATGCCGCCGAGACTCGAGATGGTAAACGACGCGCCTTCGAGATCGTTATTGCGCAGCTTTTTGCCGCGAGCCTTGGCTCCGAGCTCGGCCAACTCCCTGGCCAGGTCGAAAATGCCTTTCTGATCGACATCCCGCACTACGGGCACTACCAGGCCTTCCGGAGTATCCACCGCCACGCCCAAGTGATAATACTTTTTCAGAATCAGCTCCTCGCCATTGGCTGCGAGCGACGAGTTGAAAGTCGGAAACGCTTTGAGCGCCGCGGCTACGGCCTTGATTACGAACGGCAGAAAGGTCAGTTTTACATTCTGCTTTTCCGCCTCCCCCTTCAGCGACTGGCGAAAAGCCTCGAGATCGGATATATCCGCTTCGTCGTGCTGGGTGACATGGGGAGTGCTTATCCAGCTCCGAAGCAAATTCGGGCCGGAAAGCTTTTTGATGCGGGACAAGGGCTGCCGATCGATGGCACCGAACTGCGCAAAATCGATTTCCGGCTGCGGCGGAATTGCGAAGATACCGCCGGTCGTCGCTTGCTCGGTACGCTTCAAACTCGCCTTTACGAACGACTGGACATCTTCCTTCAAAATACGCCCCTTAGGCCCCGTACCTTGAATCTTTTGAAGCTCAGCGCCCAATTCACGGGCGAACTTGCGAACCGACGGGCTCGCATGGGGAGGTTGAGCATGCTCTTCGCCAACCTCTAACGGCCGCTCGGCAATAGCCGTCTCGTGCTTCGTTTTCGCTTCAGGCTCGCTTGGCGGGAAAGGCGCGGGTTGCTCAGGGACGGGTCGGGACTCTTCCGCCTCGCCGGCCTCGATCTTCTCGGCCTCCGCCTTTACCGACGGGGCTTTTCCCTCTGTTTCCGCTCCTCTTTCGGCAAGTTCCAGCTGCAAAATCGGCGACCCCATGCTCACCCGATCGCCGACGTTGACCTGCATGGCTTTCACGATGCCGGAAAACGGCGAGGGAACTTCCATCGCCGCCTTATCGCTTTCCAGAGTAATCAGGGAGTCATCGGCCTTGATCTCATCACCTGGCTTTACCAGCACTTCGATGATTTCGACGTTCTTAAAATCACCGATATCGGGAACTACAACTTCTCTTAGCATTGCCATAGCGATTCCTTTACACCTTCACTGGATTGGGCTTTTCCGGATCGATGCCGTATTTGCCCATGGCTTCCGCGAGTGTTGAAAGCGCCACACTGCCCTCATCCGCTAAGGCTTTTAGAGTGGTATACGTAATGTAATACCGGTCCACCTCGAAAAATCTCCGCAATTCGGAACGTTGATCGCTGCGCCCAAAACCATCGGTGCCCAGAACCGTATAGGATCTCGGTACAAACGGCCGGATTTGATCGGCGAGCATTTTAATATAGTCGGACGCCGCGATAACCGGCCCCTCGGTTCCCGCCAGACAATCCTCCACGTAGCTGACGCGGGGCGGCTGATCCGGGTGCAGGAGATTCCAGCGCTGCTTGTCGAGTCCGTCACGGCGCAGCTCGGTAAAGCTGGTGACGCTCCAAACGTTCGCTTTTACGCCGAAGTCCTGCTCCAGCAACTCGGCGGCGACGATGGCCTCGCGGAGTATCGTACCGCCGGCCAGAATCTGGGCCTGAACCGATTCGCCGGCATCCTTGAGCTTGTACATGCCCTTGACGATCCCTTCGCGGGCGCCGGCCGGCATGTCAGGATGAGTATAATTTTCATTCATGACGGTGACGTAGTAGAAGATGCTCTCGCCCTCCTGATACATTCGCCTGAGACCATCCTGGATAATTACGGCGAGTTCGTAGGAAAAGCAAGGATCGTAAGCTACGCAATTTGGAATCGCCGACATACTGACGTGACTATGCCCATCCTGATGCTGCAATCCCTCGCCCGCCAGCGTCGTACGTCCGGCAGTTCCTCCCATCAAAAAGCCGCGTGTCTGCATATCGCCCGCGGCCCACATCAGATCCCCCACCCGTTGGTAGCCGAACATCGAGTAGTAGATGTAGAAAGGGATCATCTGGATGTTGTGGTTGGTATAAGCCGTACCGGCCGCCAGCCAGGAGCACATGGACCCGGCCTCGGAGATACCCTCCTCCAGTATCTGGCCCGATTTGTCCTCCTTGTAATACATGACTCCCCCGGCATCCGCAGGAACATACAACTGCCCGACGGAAGAGTAAATGCCGTATTGGCGGAACAGTCCCTCCATACCGAAAGTTCGGGCTTCGTCCGGGACGATGGGTACCACGTACTTACCCAGTTTTTTATCCCGCAGCAGCAGCGTCAGGATGCGAACGAACGCCATCGTGGTCGACATCTCCCGATCTTCGGAGCCCTTCAGCAGAGGTTCGAAGACGTCTAGTTCCGGCACCTGCAAAAGTGGCGCGTCGCGTCGCCGTCGCGGCACGTATCCGCCCAGGGCCTTGCGACGCTCGTGCATGTAGATCTGCTCCGCGCTGTCTTCCGGCGGCTTGTAATAAGGCAATTCCATCAGCTGGTCATCCGGAATGGGAATATTGAAACGGTCCCGGAAGTGACGGATCGCCTGTTCGTCCATTTTCTTTTGCTGGTGCGTGGTCATGAGTCCTTCGCCCGCACTGCCCATGCCATAGCCCTTGACCGTCTTGGCCAAGATCACGGTCGGCCGTCCGGTATGGTTTACCGCCGCGTGATAAGCGGCGTAGACCTTGTGCGGGTCGTGCCCGCCGCGATTCAGGCGCCAGATGTCCTCGTCGGACATATTGGCCACCATCGCTTTCAGTTCCGGGTACTTGCCGAAGAAATGCTCGCGGGTATAGGCACCGCCCTTCGCCTTGTAGGCTTGATACTCGCCATCCACGGATTCTTCCATGCGCTTCTTCAACAGGCCGTCCTTGTCCTTGGCCAGCAGAGGATCCCAGTACGAGCCCCAAATGACCTTGATGACGTTCCAGCCGGCACCCCGGAACTCCGCCTCAAGTTCCTGGATGATCTTGCCGTCGCCGCGTACGGGTCCGTCGAGCCGCTGCAAATTGCAATTTATGACAAAAATGAGATTGTCGAGCTTCTCCCTGCCGGCGAGACCGATGGCGCCCATGGATTCCGGCTCGTCCATTTCGCCGTCACCGCAGAAACACCAGATCTTTCGGCCTGCCGTCGCAAGAATCCCTCGATCCTCGAGGTACTTCATGAAGCGCGCCTGATAGATCGCCATCAGCGGACCAAGACCCATGGATACCGTTGGAAACTGCCAAAAGTCGGGCATCAACCAAGGGTGTGGATAGGACGAAAGTCCGTTCCCGCCGATTTCGGCGCGAAAACAGTCGAGCTGTTCTTCGGTCAGTCGCCCTTCCAAAAAGGCACGCGCATAAATTCCGGGAGCGGCGTGTCCCTGAAAGTAAACCAGATCTCCGCCATGATGCCCGTCGGCGGCGTGGAAAAAGTGGTTGAAACCGACGTCGTAAAGCGTCGCAGCCGAAGCGAACGTGGCAATGTGCCCACCGTACTCGCTGGTTTTGCGGTTGGCACGAACAACCATGGCCATAGCGTTCCAGCGAATATAGGAGCGAATCCGCTGCTCCAGACCGGCGTCGCCCGGCATACGGGGCTCCATGTGGGGCGGGATGGTGTTGATGTACGCCGTATTCGCCTTATAAGGCAGATTCGCTCCGGCCCGGCGTGCCTGATCGACCAAACTCTCGATAAGAAAATGTGCCCGTTCGATGCCTTCAGTTTCGATCACGGCTTCTAGTGCTTCCAACCACTCTCGGGTTTCTTCGGGATCGATATCGCCGGCACTCTTAAGGTATTGCGATGGGTGAGAGGGACTCACGGCGGACATAGGAAAGATTCCTCCAGTACTTAAGAACTTCCAGTTAAATTTTTCGATTGCGGACAAGCAAAGCTCAAAGCCATCTGCTGATTTCCGACCCGTCGTTTGCTTGGAACCAAACAATTGCAGGCATTTTTGATGACCCGTTGCTCCTGTGATGACAGATTGCGCAACTCTGACTTTGCATTCTGAAAGAGGTCAACGTTGTATTGTTATAAAAAAAAGACTCAATCGGAAAATGGTACAGACTAAGAACCGATTACGCCAGAAAAGCGGATCTGAAAAACGGACTCTTTAGCGATTTTACGAATACTGATCACCTGGTATCATCCTCCCGGAGCCGGATTGGAGGCTCAGAAACCTTTGCTTACCCACCAACCGATACGATATTGCGGTATTTGGGATTAACTCTATCCGTTAGACAACTGGTCACCCTGATATGTTAGGAAGCAGAACGAATTCGGGAAAGGAACGCCGGCGCGCACCACGGCTGGATTCGCGCATTTCCGCTTATCTGATCATGCCATCCGGCGCCCCCTTGCGCGGCGTCGCGAGAAACATAAGCCGTTCAGGCGTCTTCATCGAGACGCAAAGACCTTTAAAACGGGTCATCGGTGAACCGGCGCGCTTGGTCTTTACTCTCGAACACGGCAACCTTGTAAGATTAGCGCGCTATTCCGTCGTTGTGGTACGCGAGTCGCAGCACGGAATAGGACTCGGATTTTGGAAGTCAAGCAAGCCGGCGATTCTGCGCAAAGCCTAGCAAGCGACTTTAGATCCACCCACATTCGAACTGAATGCCCGTTTGGCTCGACACGTTTCGGAACACCAAGCATTTATCTCAAGCTACATCAGACAGGCAAAGGGCAAGACGTCGACGATCTCACCGGGTTCCACGGTAGAACGGCCGTGCTCCAGAACGATCATGCCGTTTGCCAGGCTCATGGAGCGCAGGATGCCGGAACCCTGTTTGCCGCTTGTACGCACGAGCCATTCCCCGCTTTGGCCCCTTTCGAGAATACCCCGCTGATACTCCGTGCGGCCGGGTTTCTTAACGAGCCGCTCAGTGGACGTGGCTTTCAAGGTGGGGAGAACCGGCCGTTCCACGATGCCCATTTTTCTCTCTAGCAGAGGAAGGACAAACTGGTAATAGTTCACCATCACGGCGACCGGATTGCCCGGCAAGCCGATAAAAACCGATGAGCCGATACTGCCGAACGCCAAGGGGCGTCCCGGCTTCATGGCAACCTTCCAAAAATAGATGTGGCCTATGGAACGCAGAACGTCCTTGACGAAATCCGCCTCGCCCACGGATACCCCTCCGGTCGAGATGACCACATCGGCCATGGTCGCGGCTCTAAGCAAGGCTTCCCGTAACAATTCAGGATCATCCGGCACAATGCCCTGATCCATCACTTTGACGCTCAGTCGCTTTAGGGCCGAATTAAGGGTATACCGATTACTGTCGTAGACGCCGCCGACGCCCAAGGATCGCCCGATCGAATGCAATTCGTTACCGGTCGACAAGAGAGCGATCCGCGGCCGCCGCTTGACCTTAACCTCGCCTATCCCTATCGAAGCGATCAGTCCGACATCCGGGGGGGTCAAGTAGCGCCCCTGGTCGAGAATCGTTTCACCCTGCCTGACATCTTCCCCGGCCATACGTACATTTTCTCCGGGACGATGCCGGCCACCGGCAATGCAAATCCTATCCCCTTCCATATCAATGTGTTCCTGCATCAGTACGGTATCGGTTCCGGCCGGCATGGGCGCGCCGGTCGTGATGCGCACCGCTTGCCCGGGAAGCACGGTTTCGGCAAACGGCTTTCCAGCCAAAGCCACTCCCACTACCGGCATCTTCACCAAATTTCCAGCCTTCGGAAGATCATCTCCTCTCAGGGCATAACCGTCGACGGCGGAATTGGTGTGGCTCGGCACATCGAGCACCGAAACCACGGGCTCGTGCAATACTCTGGCAACGGCTTCGAGTATGCCGATTTGCTCATATCCCTTAACCGGAGACGTGGCAGTCAACATACGAGCCAAGGCCTCTTCGACGCGAAGAGCATCATGCTCTTCACTATCGCTACAACTGGGTCGGTTAGTCGAAGGTGTAGTCATGGCGGGACCAATCTGGAAAATATTCGTTGCAGGCAGGAATGGTACTATTGGTGGCCAGTATGAGCGACGATCCATTCGAAACAACGCGACTTCCGAATTCGCCGAAAAAAGGCCGAGGAGCCGTCAGCAATCGGGAATCGCGCTACTCCGAGACCATCCGGGAAAAAATCGACGACCGCTGGTGGTCCGAGGATATCCCCTCGTTGCCAACCATCGTGACACGTGAAAGCGCCCGCAGCATTATCACCCATAACCGGTCGCCGGACATCCCTTTCGATCAGTCGATCAACGCCTATCGCGGCTGCGAGCACGGCTGCATCTACTGCTATGCGCGGCCCGGCCATGCTTACATGGGACTATCTCCGGGCCTCGATTTCGAGAGCCGGCTTTTCGTCAAATTCGATGCGGCAGCCCTGCTGCGCAAGGAGCTCGCCAAGAAAACCCACCGCCCCAGCCCGCTTGCCTTGGGCGCAAACACCGATCCCTATCAGCCCATCGAGAAAGAATGGCGCGTGACCCGCCAGGTCCTTGAACTGCTCCAAAATTGCCGTCATCCGGTAAGCATCACAACCAAGTCGGCCCTGATCGAACGCGATCTCGACATCCTCTCGGCCATGGCGCGGGAGCATCTGGCCCAGGTTCAGATTTCACTCACCACGCTGGACAAAGGATTGGCCAGAATCATGGAGCCGCGAGCCGCCAGTCCGCAACGCCGCCTTCAAACAATTCGCTTGCTGGCCGAGGCTGGCGTCCCGGTGACCGTTTTGGTCGCCCCGGTTGTTCCGATTCTGACTGACGCGGAACTCGAAACGATTCTTACTCATGCAGCCGCACACGGCGCCATACGGGCCGATTACATCATGCTGCGCCTCCCCCTCGAACTGAAGGAACTGTTCCAGGAATGGCTGGAAACCCATGTCCCGCTCAAAGCCAGGCATATTCTTGCGAGACTCTGTGATATCCACGGCGGCAAGCCGTACCGATCGAGTTTCGGCCTTCGCCAGACCGGATCGGGCATTTATGCGGAGCTTATTCGAAAACGGTTCCGGCTGGCCCTCAAGAAAACGGGGCTTAATTCAATTGACGTCCGCTTGACTTCGAAACTCTTTCGGCGTCCCGATGATGGACCGACGCAAACCAGCCTGTTCTGATCTTTGCGTGAATCGAAAAGTGCGTTCGTAAACTTCTGCTAGGCTTCTATGCTTAAAACCGAAGCCAAAGCACCGCCTAAGGATCCAAAGTTTGGATGAGCTTTATACCGATTTATGCGTCCTGCAAAGCCACCTCGATAACCTCGTCGATAGCATTCGGCTGAACCAGATCAAATTGCATCGCTTCCAGACCCTGGAAATGAACTTGCTTACGCTGAACTCCCTGCGTGAACTGGTCGACCAGGTTCTGGAAGACACTCGTCTGTTATTCGAACTTGATGCCGTTAGCTTCGTATTGGTTGACGAAAAAGGCGAGTTGAAACGATTCCTCATCGAAGACGGCCTGCGTGTCGAAAAGCAGCCCAACTTGATTTTGCTGTCCAGCGGAGATCTCCTGGACCGAACGTTCCGCAAACACTTAAGACCGTATTTAGGAAACTATAAAGTTGAAAAATGCGGCGCATTTTTTCCGGGCCCGCCCGCTCCCTCGTCCAGCGTTGCACTCTTGCCTCTCTATCGCCGCGGCAAACTCATGGGCAGCCTGAATCTTGCGAGCACCGATAAGACGCGCTTTTGCGAGCAGATGGCGACGGATTTTCTGGATCGTCTCGCGTGCGTACTCAGTGTATGCCTGGAAAACACCTTGAACTTCGAGCTGATTCGACGAACCAGCCTCATCGATATGCTCACCGGCGTCAACAATCGGCGTTATTTCGAACAACGTGTCGGTGAAGAGATCGACCGAACACGGCGTACCGGCGAATGCCTATCCTGTCTGTTTCTGGACATCGATCATTTCAAGACGATCAATGATACCTACGGGCATCAAAGCGGCGACCGAGTACTGGTCGATGCGGCACAAACCATACGCTCCACGCTGCGGGACAGCGACGTATTGGCGCGTTATGGCGGCGAGGAATTCGTGGTGCTTCTTTCGGCCGGGACAGGAGATCGAGCGGCTGCGGATGTCGCAGAGCGAATTCGGCAATGCATCGCCGATCACGAATTTTATGATAAGAACAGCCAGGCTCTGCAGATAAGCTTGTCCATCGGTGTAGCCACGTTGGATCCTTCCAGGATTGACGGAATTGACGCTACCGTGGAGCGGCTCATCGAGGCGGCTGACAGGGCGCTCTATCTTGCCAAGAACAACGGCCGAAACCGTGTTGTTAGCGGGTTCGTCGAACCGAGCATCCAGAAAGCGCCGCAACAGTACGTTGCCGGTTTTTAGAGCCGGAGAGAAACTCCGGCTCTAAATGCTGGAGTTTATTCCGCAGGTTTTTGCGACTCAGGAGCGTCATCGTTCGGACCGCTCTCCGACGGGTCAGTTGCCGGACTTTCGGAAGGCTGTTCAGGCTCCGCGCCGGTACCGGGCTGCTCAGGCACAGGACTTTCGGCCGGTTCCGGCTTTTCGAACTGTTCTATCTTCGCCTTGCTTTTCAAGTCGGCAATATGCTGTTGCAGACGCTGTGTTTGCATCATGGAGCGCAATTGATCCTTGACGGCATCAAAGGGCGGTGGCGGCTGATCCCGCGAATCGTCACGCTGGATGACGTGCCAACCGAATTGGGTTTGCACCGGCGTTTCGGACAATTCCCCATTCTTTAGCGCAATCACCGCATTGGCAAACGGGGGCACCATCTGCTGCGGATTAAACCAGCCCAAATCGCCGCCGTTCCCCTTGGAGCCAGGATCCTTGGATACCTTCTTCGCGATATCGGCGAATTTTTCTCCTTTCTTCAACCGTTTAATGACATCCTTCGCGGCATCTTCGGAATCCACCAGTATATGTCGGGCCTTATACTCGGTCAGCTTCATCGAACCGACCCGCTGGTCATATTCCTGCTTCAGATCTTCGTCGGTGATTGCTGCAGTGTTGGTGAAGTGCTCGGCCGCCATTTGTGATAAAACCATGCGATCCGCGTTTTCCACACGCGCAGCGTTTTTCGGATCCTTGGTCAGTTGCTGAGCTACAGCTTCTTGGCGCAGAAGTTCCCGCTTGATCAGTTCGTCAATGATTTTGTCTTCCGATATGCCGTTGTCCCCGCGGCGTTGCACCAGTTCCGCCGACAAAATGTCGACTGCCGCTCTGCTGATCGGCCTGCCGTTGACTACGGCGACAGAATTCTCTGCCGTCGGGGCCTCGGCTGTGCTTGTCGCACCCTTTTGGCCATCGGTGCCGATGTTGTTGCATCCTGCGAAAATCATTGCACTGGCGATGGCAGCGACAAGTGAATATCTCTTCATTTATGGGTTTCCTTTTTGTTGAAATTCAAGGGGGGTGAATGCCTTCATGCTGAAGGCGTGTATCTCCGTCTGCATCAAGTCGCCCAGCGCGCGAAAAACCAGCTGGTGTCGCTGAACCGAACTCTTTCCTTCAAATTTCTCGGACACGATGGTGGCATAAAAGTGCCCGCCTCCGGATTCCATAGCACCCTTATGGCCCGCGTGGGCCATGCTGTCGTCCGTTATCTCCAAGTGCACCGGCGAAAGCGCCTCTTCCAATCGGTTCCTGATTTTTTCGGCTCGGTTCATCATTGTGGAAGCACCTTTTTGAATGGCTTGATCGTCACCCGGGCATAGACGCCGGCCCGACGGTAAGGATCCTCGTCCGCCCAATCTTGCGCGGCCGCCAGATCGGGAAACTCGGCGACGATCAGGCTGCCGGTAAACCCGGACTCGCCGGGATCTTCGCAATCGACAGCCGGATGGGGGCCTGCCAGGATCAAACGCCCCTCGGCCTGCAATGCTTTCAGCCGCTCAAGATGGGCAGGACGCACCTCAAGGCGACGCGGCAAACTTCCCTCGACATCCTCGCAAATAATCGCGTAGAGCAAAAAGCTACTCCTCCTCAGGTTTAGGTTCGGGTAAGAAACGGGACAGATAGGCGGACTGGGCAACGACGAACAAGAACGTTAGTCCCAACAGACCGAAAAGCTTAAAGTTGACCCAAGCCTCGGTACTGAAATTGTATATAACAAACAGATTGACGCCACCCAGAACAAAGAAGAAAGCGGCCCAGCTGAAATTCAGTCTACGCCAAACCCAAGCCGGCAGGACGATCTGATTACCCAGCATACGTTCGATCAGGGTTCGTTTGCCGAATAGCTGGCTGGCCAGAAAGGCTACGCCGAACAGCCAGTTGAGGACGGTCGGCTTCCATTTGATGAAAAGCTCATCCTTCAGGAACAAGGTTGCGCCGCCGAAAATAACGATGATTGCCAGCGAGACCAGATGCATGGGCTCAACCTTGCGCGTCCTGATCCAAGTCACACCGACTTGCACGACGGTACCCACGATAGCGGCAAGCGTCGCCGCGTAGATGTCGAAAAATTTGAAGACGATGAAAAAAAGAAGAATCGGAAAAAAATCGAACAGCAATTTCATAGTTCGGATATGAATAAAGAAGGGATTCAATCAGGCGTAGACATCCAGGTCCAACATTTTGCTCAGAGCGCTTTTCGCCTCAGACTGCGGCAGATCGAAATATGTGAGATAGGCATTCAGCGCATGCACGGTTCTCGAGCTCAGACTCGCCAGCTCTTGCGGGGGTCGCTGCAACTCGCCTTCCTTGAGTTGGACCGACCTATCGAGGCGCTCCAGAACGGCTTTCAATTCATCCGAAGCCGCGAACTCGCCTGCGCCACGTCCATCGAAGGAAACACCGGAAGCTTCCGCACCCGCCGTTACCCACGGACGAGGCGAAGCAACCCCGCAGACAGACACAAGTCCGCTTTGCCGTACTCGTTCAGCGATGACGTAAGCGGAATTTTGGATATCCATAATCGAACGGCGCCTGCCGCGTTATCGGTTCATTCCCTTATGATGCATACTATTTCACAGAACCTTATATACGACAATAACTGGAGGACCTATATAGGGAAAGCTTAACACATTCGGGGCTTATGCATTTTGCCCGTTATCCCTCCGGAAGAAGGTCGGGATGAGGGGCCAAAAAGAAAAAATTCCTTATTTTTGATTCCTCTCACCCTCCCCCTGAATGGCGAGAGAACTGAAAACGTTTCCGCGCAAGTCCCAACATTAAAGGTTCGCACGCGGCTGTAGCCTTCCTGGGGAGCGCGGCGGCGTGCCCAAACATTGAAATTGATAATTCCGAACGGAAGCGATTCCGGGATTTCTCTGTCCAAATTTTTGACAAACTTGAATACTTAAAGCGATGAACGACCAAACCAAGATCGAACTTGAAGCCGCCACCTTCCGGCGGTTGTTACAGCATCTCCGCGAGCATTCCGACGTACAAAACATCGATCTGATGATTTTGGCGGGTTTTTGCCGTAACTGTCTGGCCAAATGGTATAGCGCCGAGGCGAAGGAACACGGTATCGACCTGGATTATCCCGCAGCACAAGACATCATCTACGGTATGCCTTACGCGGAATGGAAAGCCAAGTATCAAAAAGAGGCCACACCGGAGCAACTGAAGGCCATGGAAGAAATCCAGCGCCGCAACGAAGCCGGCGGACACTAGCGACCATGGCCTAAGAGGTTTAGAACGTTCCGCCGTTCCAGCCCCAATGACTTCCTTTGATATCGGTAAATTCGATATAGACGCGTGCCGGAAGCACCCCGAGTTGCTGCTCCAGCAAATTGCAGATTTCTCGGGATAGCGACTTGAGCTGGCCGGCGGGGAGCCCTATGCTCTTAAGCTCCACGTAGGCCGCAGGCTCGCCGGTGCCGGCGAACAGCATAGGAACATCGCTGCTCAAACTCACCATGACATAGGACTCGGGTTTGCCGAGCTCTTTGACCAATAGGCGCGATACCGCGGTCAGCAGCGGTTCGCGCTGGTCTGGCGTGACGGCCCGATTGCTCTGTATCGTCAGGTACGGCATAGAACGACTCCTCTATTGGATAAGAAAATCGGTAAAAAACAAATCCTTTAGCCCATCGGCTGCGCCATATTTTTGCAGTGTTTTGGTGATGTCCGCCAGAGCCGCTTGGCGAAGTTTCTCGCGCTCATCGGCAACGGAAAGCTGTTCGGAATTGCGGTTCGAGAAAAGCATGATCAAAGCATGGCGAACAGGCGGCATGTGCATCCTGATCCTTTCCGCATGCGCCTTGCTCTCGACAAACAATTGGATGTCGGCTCTAAGATAATGGCGTCTTCCATCGAGATTCACCAGCACCGATTCCAAAGGTAAATATTCGCCTCCGCCGCTCATGGCATAACCGAAGGGACTCGACAAAATAAGAAGCCAAGTCAAAATTTTCGACTTTCCCACTAGATTCTCCGGGCGCTATCGATTAGCGTTTCGCTGCGTCTGCCGATTATAGTTTAAAATCGTGAACCTTCAGGATTTCCAGCCGAAGCCCATGAGACCTTCCGAACTTCTGGGGCCTGTAATGCTCGATTTGCAGGGCCTGTCGGTAAGCCCCGACGAAAGGGACAAATTAACCCACCCGGCAGCGGGCGGACTGATTTTATTCAGCCGGAACTATCAATCGCCCGAACAGCTCATGGAACTCGTCCGCGAAATTCGCGCCTTGCGCCCGCAAATCCTGATCGCAGTGGATCACGAGGGGGGGCGCGTGCAACGCTTCCGCGAAGGATTTACGAGATTACCGCCGGCTTCGCGTTATGGCGAAGCCGGCGACGGGCAACCCAATTTCTCCGAAGCAGCGGCCGAAACCGCCGGCTGGCTCATGGCGGCCGAACTTCGAGCAATCGATATCGATTTCAGTTTCGCTCCGGTATTGGATGTCGATTCCGGTATCAGCGAGATCATCGGTGATCGCGCATTTTCCCGCGATCCTTTCGAAGCCGCGAAGCTTGCGCTAGCCTTTGCAAAAGGCATGAGACGAGCCGGCATGGCAGCCGTGGGTAAGCACTTTCCTGGTCATGGAGGGGTAGCCGCGGATTCCCACCATGAGCTTCCGGTCGATAGGCGTCCCTTTGACGAAATCGAAAGCCGCGACTTACTGCCCTTCCGGACTTTCATCGAATTCGGACCGGAAGGCATCATGCCGGCCCATGTGGTTTACGCGGAAATCGATGAACGCCCGGCCGGATTCTCGCCGTTCTGGATTCAGGAAGTACTCCGCCGCAGGCTCGGATTCGAAGGAACCGTATTCAGCGACGACTTGTCCATGGCAGGTGCCGCCTTTGCCGGAAACCCTGTCGACCGGGCAAGATTAGCACTGGAAGCCGGCTGCGATATGATCCTCGTCTGCAATATGCCGGACGCCGCCGAAGAAGTCCTGGAATCCTTGGCGAACCATTCCGACGCGAAACGCGATTCCCGCCTGCAGCGCATGCGGGGCCGCTATCCCACGGATCGTCAAACATTGATGGCCAGCGAGGATTGGCGGCACGCGGCAGAATTGATTGCGTCCATCAACGAACAACAGGGACTCGCATGAACAAATCCGAAGAAATCGAACGCGTGCTCGCCGAAGCCGACTGTCTTTTTCGCGAAAGCGAAATCGAAGCAACTCTTGACCGCATGGCGGCCGAAATCACTATGCTGGTCGGCGATAAAACCCCTTTGCTGATTTCAGTTCTCAACGGCGGCATCATTCCCACCGCAATGCTAGCCTTGCGCCTTCGTTTCCCCTTGGAAATGGACTCCATCAAGGCCGGACGCTACCAGGGAGAAACCAGCGGCAGCGAGATTCGCTGGTTGCTAAAACCGACCATTCCCCTCCGTGGGCGCACAGTTCTCATCATCGACGATGTCCTCGATGAAGGCATTACTCTCGCCGAGATTCGAAAGTACTGTCTGGAAGAAGGTGCCGAAGCCGTGTACACCGCTGTTGTCGTGGACAAGAAACTGAACAAGGAGAAACCATGCCGCGCCGATTTCATCGGAGTGGAAGCCGAGAACCGCTATCTGTTCGGTTTCGGCATGGACTATAAAAGCTTTCTTCGCAACTGGCCGGGCATCTTTGCCTGCAAGCACGTGTACTGATAAAGAGAGCTGTCATGACCCTAATAGCTATCATCGGCGGGACCGGCCTCACGCGGCTTCCGGATCTCACCATCGTCCGACGTGAACGCGTCGCCACGCCGTACGGAGATCCTTCCTCGGAACTGGTTTTCGGGCAGTTTCACCAACAGGACCTGGTGTTTCTGGCGCGCCATGGCAACCCGCACGCCATTCCGCCGCACAAGATCAACTTCCGTGCGAATATTTGGGCACTAAAAGAAGCGGGGGTAGGCAGCATCCTGGCCGTAGCCGCGGTAGGTGGAATCCGCGCCGACATGGTGCCCGGAAAGATCGCCGTTCCACACCAGATTATCGATTACACCTATGGACGTCCGCACACGTTCTTCGAGACCGATCTCGAACTGGTGACCCACGTCGATTTCACCCATCCCTACAGCGCCCGGCTGCGGAAAAAGGTCCTGACGGCCGCTCACGTCGCCGGCATCAGCGTCGTCGATGACGGCGTCTACGGCTGCACGCAGGGACCGCGCCTGGAAACGGCGGCGGAAATCAGCCGCATGGAGCGCGACGGCTGCGATCTCGTCGGAATGACCGGTATGCCTGAAGCCGCCCTGGCACGGGAAATCGGTATCGATTACGCCTGCTGCGCCGTGATTGCCAATTGGGCTGCGGGAAAAACAGCGGCCGAGATTACGATGACAGAAATCGAAGCGAACCTGGCGGCAGGGATGGCCGATTTGACGGCGGTTTTGAGGCATTTCGTCCAGGCATGAGACGCCGGCCGGGTCAACCGCAGCCGCCGATCATTACCTTCACCAGTTTTTGGGTTCCGAAGAAGCGTCCCTCAGACTCCGCGATGATCAATATTGGACTCGTTTCGTTCATCTTCAAGCGCAATGACGCGAATCCGTCGGCGCCCGGCTGAAAACGGAATTGAGCTACCAAGGGCGTTGGGTTTTTCTCTACGAAAATGAGAATGCGCGAGGTGTTCGGCAGACTGCTCTCGACCGAAAGCGGTACAATCGCCCCATTTTCAGCCAAGTACGGTACCTCGAGCGTAATCCGATCGGTTTCAGTCCACGATGCTCCCGCGAGTGTTTCCGCAAGCAGTCGGCTGAAATCATTGTCCGATCGTTTGGACGCCCTTGATTTCGCCGCTCCAAATGCCGGCAATGGAGGCGACACTAACGCCGCCAATGCTGCGAGCATTCGAATGAAATTGCGTCTGGATAGCGCCATTTCCTATCTACGCTTGACTCCAAATAATCGGACGACTTTTTTGAGACTTCGGCTTCGAACGCAATGAGAGGTAGTGAAGAAACTCGATGTCCAGTATCAAGATACGCACCAAGCAGAAAGACGGCCTGACGATCGTCCGCATGCTCATCACCCACCCGATGGAAACCGGACGGCGCAGGGACGATCTGACGGGAAAAACCATTCCGGCTCACTTTATTCGAGAAGTCAGAATAGAGCACAACCAGCGCTTGGTCGCAAGCTGCGAACTCAGCACGGGCGTATCCCGAAACCCCTACATCTCGCTCAGATTTCGCGGCGGGCAGACGGCCGACAGCATCCGCGTCACCTGGACGGATAACCTCGGAAACACCGATAGCGCCGAAACCACGATCGCTTAGCTCTTCGCTATCTTCATAATTCACGGGTCGCGCTGAAACGGATATCCGGCCAGCGTTCCTGGGTAAGCTGCAGATTGACTCGACTGCTCGCCAGGTAAACCAGATAGCCGCTGCCGTCTTCGGCCAGATTGTCGAAGGCCTTGCGCTTGAACTCTTCCAGCTTCTTCGGGTCGTCGCATCCGACCCAGCGTGCCGTGGTAACCGGCACGTTATCGTAGACGCATTCGACGTTGTACTCCGATTTCAATCGGAAGGCCGTTACGTCGAATTGCAGCACGCCGACAGCCCCCAGGATGAGATCATTGTTCTTGAGCGGACGGAAGAGTTGGGTCGCGCCTTCCTCGGTCAATTGCTGCAAACCCTTTTGCAAGGCCTTGGCACGAAGCGGATCTTTCAAAACCACCCGGCGAAACAGCTCCGGCGCGAAATAAGGCACTCCCTCGTATTTGAGCGTCTCCCCCTGGCTGAAGGTATCGCCTACCTGGATCGTGCCGTGATTATGCAGTCCGATGATGTCGCCCGGATACGCCTCTTCGATATTGGTTCGGGTATCCGCCTGGAACGTGATGGCATTGGCGATCTGCACCGCCTTGCCGATGCGAACATGATGCATACGCATGCCTTTCACATATTTCCCCGAGCATATCCGCAAGAAAGCGATACGGTCGCGGTGCGCGGGGTCCATATTCGCCTGGATTTTGAAAACAAAACCGGTGAACTTTTCTTCATCCGGCTCCACGACCCGTTCGCGGGCCTGCCGCGATTGAGGCGGGGGCGCATTATCCGCAAATGCGTCCAATAACTCCAATACACCGAAATTGTTGATCGCCGAGCCGAAAAACACTGGGGTTTGCTTTCCGGCCAAGTAGGTCTTTTTGTCGAACTCGTGACTGGCACCGCGCACCAACTCGATCTCCATCCGCAATTCGTCCGCCTGATCCCCCAGAATCTCGTCCAATCGAGGATTGTCCAAGCCCTGGATCACCTCTCCTTCGACAACACGATCTCCATGAGAGGGGTTGAACAGCTGAATCGCGTCTGCATACAACTGATAAACGCCCTTGAAGCGCTTACCCATACCAATCGGCCAAGTCATGGGCGCGCATTGAATGCTTAAAATGCGCTCGATTTCATCCAACAATTCGATGGGCTCGCGCCCTTCGCGGTCGAGCTTGTTGATGAAAGTCAGGATCGGGGTATCGCGGAGCCGACAAACCTCCATCAGCTTGATGGTTCGCTCCTCTACACCCTTGGCGCTATCAATCACCATCAGGGCAGAATCCACGGCCGTAAGCGTGCGGTAGGTATCCTCCGAAAAATCCTCGTGTCCGGGCGTATCCAGCAGATTGAAAATCGTGTCTTTATGCTCGAACTGCATGACCGAAGTCGTGACCGAGATTCCTCTCTGCTTTTCCATTTCCATCCAGTCCGAGGTGGCATGGCGAGCCGCCTTGCGTCCTTTGACCGAACCGGCCAACTGGATCGCGCCACCGAATAGGAGGAGCTTTTCGGTCAAAGTCGTCTTGCCGGCGTCAGGGTGGGAAATAATGGCGAAAGTACGGCGGCGGCGTAATTCCGTAAGAAATTCAGACATCGAAAGTTACAACGAAATTGAGAATTATACCCTGCTTGCCGCAAGTTACGGCAGCCGAACAGGTTTCCGAAAACGATCTCCGCCTCGTCTCATCCGCCCAGAATCGGTCAGCACGCTATCGGTTGCGCCGGTCGGCAGCCTCTTCCATTTTCCTGCCGAGCTTCTGGACATCCTTACCGAAGCCCGAGACGGTATTGCAGCCGGCCAGCACCGCGATCATTAGCCACACCAGGATGCTAGAAGCGAAATTCCTCACAAATATCCCCCACAACAAAATTCGTCCGTTCACTATAGGGGTTAGCTGCGGCTCATTTCAACACCTTACCGTTTCATGAGGCAAACGCCTTCCCTCTCCCGCGCAAAACGACTCCTCTCTTCTACAAGAGTGTCGCGCATCAGCGACCGTTCAAAACCATCCGGATTGCAACAGTAGCGGCCATATTGCGATCTTTCCCGGATGCCGGGCCGATGTCGCCGACTCGGGCAGCCGGAAAACAGGCATCGGAGCGCGTATTTCTTCATATTCCACTGATCCGGACGACCAGAAGGTTCCAAAGGCTGCGTTGCCGAACGGGGACAATTTGGGGCCGGAAATTGTATTTGAAGCGGCGTTCTGCCGACTCGCCCCATCTCGAGGGACAGGATCTTCAAGAATTCCAAAAGCCTGCCCGGCGCGCCGACGCCGGTTGGCACACCACATGCACATTCCAAAAATGCGCAGATTACGCTGGATGATCTGCCACTCAGGCATTGCAGCTATGCGCCAAAGGCCGAAAAGAAATTTCGGCTCGCTTTTGCCTGCGTAAAAAAGGGGGCGCCAGCAAATATCTTCATTTAGAGGCCATAAGCAATCGGCGAACGAATTGCGTACCGGCATCTAGGCCATCGAATAAGAACAACGATTCAATACCAATGTGAAACAGCCGAAAACATTTTTCTGCCGCCTGGCTCACACAAATTTTCCAAATTTAGACCATTCTTATTTCTGCTCAGAAATCGGGCCGCAGACCAATTGCAGCTTGATCTGATAAAGGCAAAACCATTGAAAGATGGTGGCGCAAAGTTACCGGTCTACGGGAGATAGTCTCCTATGACAGCGGGATTGCCAGCTCAAGCCAAACTATTGCTTTGGTTTGCCTGTCGTCGCGCGAGTTCCCCGTGGCCAACACCGTCAACTCGACTACTAGGGGATCACTACGTGAGCAACACAACTCCGCGCTCCAAGTTTATCGTCAAACGCCGAAAAAACATTCTCGCACTTGCAGGCGTGTTTACAGCCGCGACAATAACGATTGATGGCGTCCACGCTGCACCGCCACAGCGCTTATTCAGCGATACGGTGACCCTACCGGCACACGCCAAAATGCCGCTCAAAGCCATCAAAGCGCGTAGCCGAGGCGTAGCCATCGATTTCAATGCGATAAACGCCGACACACTCACGCTCGATCTGTTCGACGACACCACGGTGACTGCAATACTCGACCGGATCGAGACCATCAACGACCGCTTCTCCTGGGTCGGTCATATCGAAGGACAAGAAGGAAGCAGTGAGGTTATCCTCGCCGTCCGAGGACGGGCCATGATGGGAACCGTGACGCTGGAAGACGGCAGAATATTCGAAATCGTCTACACGGGCAATCAGACACATGCCGTTCGACAAATAGACCCCGGCAAAACCGCGCCGCACTCGGAACCTCTCGCTCCGGACGTTAGTCCCGAGGGTGACTTGGCCACCGCTGCCATAGCTTCGACCGACACCCCCACGGCGGCAGCCAGCACCGGCCAAGTCATCGATCTCATGGTGGTTTACACGCCGAAAGCGCGCACCAACGCGGGAGGCCAAGCGGGCATTGAAGCCAAGATCATTAACGCTGTTACCAAGGCCAATCAAGCCTACCTTAACAGCCAGGTGGACATGCAGTTGAACTTGGTAAAAATGGCCGAGGTCAACTACACCGAGACCGGTAATATGTCGACCAGCCTATCGCACATTACCGGTACCAACGACGGCAAGATGGATATCGTACATTCCTGGCGCAACCAGTACGGAGCCGACCAGGTTGCGCTCGTAACCGCCGACGCCAACTATTGCGGCATCGCCTATGTCATGACCAGCCTGGGTTCATGGTTCGCCCCCTATGCCTTCGCGGTGGTACATGACGACTCCAAGTACAACTGCCTCGGTAGTAACACCCTGGCCCATGAATTGGGCCACAATCAGGGCAATATGCACGATCCCGCCAATTCATCTTACGCCGGCGTGTACCCCTACTCGTACGGCTACCGAATCTGCGGAGTGTTCCACGATATCATGTCCTACGGCTGCAGCTCACCGCGGATCCCGTATTTCTCCAATCCTAATATTTATTACAACGGCCAGCCGATCGGAATAGCCAATTCTCAAGATACCGCCCGTTCCATGAACGGTACCAGTGCGACGGTCGCGAGCTTCCGGACGTCGATCGCCGCCATGGCCTCGGTTCCGACCGCGCCTGCAAGCATGACGGCGGCTTCTGATTCGTCCAGCAGCATCGCCTTGTCCTGGGCGGACAATTCCGGCGATGAAATTGGCTTCAAAGTTCAGCGCTCCCAGGACGGCGTGAACTGGAGCGAAATTGCGTCCCTCGGTGGCAACGTGACCCACTTTACCAATACGGGGCTCAGCGCCGGGGCAACCTATTCCTATCGTGTCTATGCCTACAACAGCATCGGCAACTCTGCCTTCTCCAATACGGCTTCGGCGACGACAACCGCAAGTAGCGCAGACACAACACCCCCATCGCTCAAAATCGTGAGTCCCGGCAACGGTAGCACCGTCGCCGGCAAGGTGAAGATCAGCGGCAACGGCAGCGATAACGTTAAATTACAAAGCTTGAAGCTGGTCATCGACGGCGCGGTCGTGGCTTCAACAAGCAGCACATCAATCGCCTATACATGGAACACCCGCCCCATCAAGCCGGGTGCGCACACGATCTCGCTGGTCGGCAGCGATGCGGCCGGTAATTCGGGACAGACCTCGATCCAGGTCTACAAATGAGCATCGTCGCTGCCGGCTTTCAAATATGGATTGATTAGCCGTATTACCCCGGTATAGAGCTTCCCAAAAGCCTGAAACAAGAACGTCGGTCGACGACCGGCGTTTCTTGCCTTTCAATTTAGCGTCAAAACGACGCTCGCGAGGACCGAATAGGGCAGATGGGACCATAGCGGTGCCAGGTAATTCTGATCGATGCGGATAGCTGCCGACCGGGCTGTCCGCTATATCCATCTCGTCAGAGCTTCCTTAAGGCCATAAACTCTTTAGAGGCCACACGCACAAAACTCCCGACGCACTACCGAAAGTACAACTGCGAATGGCGGATGCGTGCGATGACTCGGTAAACGTCGTAATTACTTTCCGCACATCAAGGGGTTGAAACGCAAATGACTGAAAACGATGCCGACAGAAGCTTACGGGCGATCGCTCGTACCCTGGAGATCTCCGCCACCAAGAAACACATTTTTCTGTGCTGCGACCAGACAAAGCCAAAATGCTGCAGCAAAGAAGCCGGACTCGAATCCTGGGAGTTTCTAAAACGCCGGCTGGACGAGCTAAAGCTCACCGGAGCGGGGGGAATCCAGCGCACCAAGGCCAATTGCCTAAGGGTTTGCCGTCATGGCCCGATTGCCGTTGTCTATCCCGAAGGTGTTTGGTACCACTCCTGTACGCCAGAGGTTCTGGAGCGAATCATTCAAGAGCATCTCATCGGTGGGAAGCCAATAGCCGACTTTGCGTTTGCGACAACACAAGCCTGAGAATCGATGCTGAGCTCCTCGCTCAGCATCATGGTAAGGCCAAAAGAACCGGCGAAGTGGCGCTCTCCGCCGAGCCCCTTGCTTGGTCTCGGACCGCCCGCGACGTTTCAGGCCCGCTTAGCGTGCTGCACCGGCCACGGCATAAAGCGGCGAATAATCAGCTTGCCAAAACTTCTCTAACTGATAAAACTCTCGCGTCTGGGGCTTCATTACATGGACGATGACATCCCCCAAGTCCACCAGAACCCATTCGCCGCCTCCCTGCCCTTCTACGCCCAACGGTTGCACTTCGTTATTTTTCGCTTCTTCGATCACGTGATCGGCGAGCGACCTCACATGTCGTTCCGAAGTGCCACTCGCAATTACCATGAAATCCGCAATGCCGGTTTTTTTCCGGACATCGATCACTTTGATATCTTTACCCTTACCGTCATCCAAAGCCAGCAATACAATCTGCAGCAATTGATCTGTAGTCATGTCTCTATGCAAAAGGATTCTCTCCCAAGTGAACTGTCATCATTTCCTAGGACCCGAAAACACCACAAAACGCTCCCTCGGGAGCGGGCCATAATCTTAAACGCCGTCCAATCGCCCGACACCGGGTTTCCACGCGCTGTAGGCTGCGGTTCTCGGGCAACTCAGCGTTTTACGCCGTTTTCCGTCAGCAAGCTCACGGCGTACTTAATGGGAATGGCATAGCTAATTCCACTCGGCCGTTCCAAAAGGTTCTCTTTCGTCTCCTGAACAAAGACCTTGTTGATTATGCCGACAACCTCGCCGCTCAAGATGTCGTACAGCGGACTGCCGCTATTTCCCGGATACGCCGTCGCATCGAGCTGAAAGACGTCATAAGGCTCCGATAGCCGACGGATAATTTTCGAGTTCAGCCGCTGCGCCGTATGAGCCGGGATCGCAATCGGACTTATGGCGGAAACGATTCCGCGATGCGTCACCGGGTTCAGACCCAGTACCATACCGATCGGATAGCCGGTGAAGGCGTATTGCTCGCCCTCCCTGACTTTGGCCGAGTCTCCTAATCTTACCGACGGCAGGGGCGATCCTCCAATTCTCAGCAAGGCGACGTCATGGGATTCATCCTTTGCAATTTCTACTGCCTGCCGCACGGTCTGCTTTTTGCCGTCACGACTGAAGACCGCCAAGACCTCGTATTTGGATTTGTCGATCGCCACCGGAAGAACATGTGCGTTTGTCAAAACGTGCAAGCCATCGCCGATGACGAAACCGGTTCCCCGGAACACCGCGGGCGGAGTCCGCGTTCTTTGATAGGTCCCGATACCGACTATAGCCGGCTTGATCTTTTCGATAATGTCGGGCAGTTGGCCGGCTTGAGTTCGTGCACTAAAACCCGAGATCGAGCCGATTACTCCGATCCCGATCAGGCAAAGTCTCGTCAAGCGCATTCTAACCGTAACAACGAATTGGCCGATATCGGCAATTATCCGATAAAGCCATCGGTTCATGTTTTGCATCAATTCAGGATATTCCGGCAACGGGTACTTTACTGTCGCAGGCGGGCTTGCCTTTCATTCCAGCCTGGTTTACAAGGGAAGTTTCCGTACAAAACCTCACTTTAGCGGAACAGGCGACAATCTTGATGAGTGAACATACTAATCGTCAAGAAAGTAAAGCCACAAGAACTCCCTCTCCCTCTGGGAGAGGGTTGGGGTGAGGGCAATTCGAATACGACTTTACTTTCTTTACGCTCAGTAATTACTGCACACCGGGTAATTAGGCGTTACTAGAAACTCGCCTGCAAGTCACGCAAATCATTTTCCTGTCCACTACTTATCTATCATGTATCCGAATCTGGTCAAACGTTTTTTCTACCCTATTCATGAACAGCTTGTAAATCGCCCCACATTTGCCTACCTGAATGAGCTGGAAAAGACACAGTGGCTATCACGTGAAGCACTTGAGCGCTTGCAGATGAAAAAATTGCATTCATTGCTCCAGTTGGCTTACGACCATAGCCCTTGGCACGAGGAACGGATTCGGGCGTCAGGTCTCGATGTAACCGCACGACGAGAACTCAATTTCGACGACCTTCGCCGATTGCCGACAATGGATAAGGCGGACGCATCGGCCAACAGAGACCGTATCGTCTGGAGAAGCGTTCCTGGAGGCGCATACCAATATAATACCGGAGGATCGAGTGGCCAGCCGCTGATCTTTTATTTCGGCAGAAAACGACAGGCTGCCGACGCCGCAACCCGGATGCGCGCACGCCGATGGTGGAACGTCGAGGTCGGCGACCCTGAAGTCTTTTTGTGGGGAGCACCAGTAGAACTCAATAGAACGGATTTCGTTAAAAGGATACGGGATCGACTGTTTAACCAATTGCTACTAAATGCGTTCGAAATGTCGGAGAGCAGGTTGAGCGATTACCTCAACAATATCCAATCTTTCAACCCTGCCTGCATCTATGGTTACGCGAGTAGCCTGAGCCTCTTGGCATCGTTTGCGAAGAAACGGAACCGAGTCCCGAAGCTCCCTCGCCTCAAAGTCGTCTGCACGACGGGAGAACCGTTATTTCCCGAGCAAAGAGCGTTGATCGAGGAAGTCTTTGATAAACCCGTATCGAACGAATACGGATGTCGTGATGGCGGATTGGTGGCACTCGAATCTCCCCAAGGCCAAATGCTGGTGAACAGCGAAACCTTGATTGTCGAGATTTTGGATGAAACAGGGAGGCCCGTGTCTCCGGGCAAAATCGGAGAAGTCGTCATCACAAACCTACATTCGGATGCTCAACCGTTTATTCGGTACCGCACTGGCGATATGGCACGGCAAACCGACGAATTATGCCGCTTGGGTCGCGGCCTAAATGTTGTAGCGGAGATCATGGGCCGTACCACCGATTTCATCGTTCGTCCCGACGGAACGATCATGCATGCCTTGGCTGTCATCTATGTGCTCCGGGCAATCGATGGGGTTGAGGAATTCAAGATCGTTCAGCCCACGACAAACCGCTTGAATGTTCTGGTCGTTCCAAGCCCAGTTTGGCTGGAAAGCGCAAAGGACGAAATAATTCGACAGCTACGGAACAGGATGGGTGAGGACGTAGCTATCGAGGTCGATCTGGTGGATAAAATACCGCCTGAAGCTTCAGGAAAATACCGTTATGTCACCAGTCATGTACCATTGCCGGGAAGACTGGAGATCCGGTCTTGACTTTTGCGCTGAAATCGCCCGCCAAGGACCGGATAACGGTCCTAATCCTTGCCGACTTGGACCATGATGCTTGTGCCCGGCTGTATATACTTTTCGATTTTAGAGCCATTCCATTTGCGTAGATCAGCCACGCTGACTTTGAAGCGCTTCGAAATTGAAAACAGCGTGTCGCCTTGTCGGATGGTATAGTGGATCGACTGGGAAGGTTTGATTCCGGAACTGGCTATCGCCAGCTTCTTCCCCGCATCCTTGTTCCAAAGCACCAAATTCTGGCCTGCCTTGATTCCACTCTTGGCCGACAGACCGTTCCACTTGGCTAGCTGCTCAACGCCGACGGAATGTTTCTTGGCAATAGACCAAAGCGTATCGCCTGGCTGAACGGAATAGTTCGACCGCTTACTCGGCGCTTCCGTGGACTTGGCATTCAGGGCAACTGTTGCAACATTGCTCTTGCTACCGACTTTCTGGACAGTCGTACCTGACGCAACGGCTTTGCGCCTCCGATCACGCGATTTCTTTGCCGTTAACTTCGCTTTTGCTCGCTTCTGGGATCCGAGCTCCTGACCCGAATAACGAACGCGAGCCTTCACTGACTTCGACGCAACCGCAACGCTTCCCCCCCTCGAATCCTGCGCGGCGATCAGCTCATCGGCAATCGATGGACGATCGGTCTCCAACGGATGGCTCAGTTGGGCCAATCGCTCCAACTCTTGCTTAAATTCACTGATTTTTTTATCGGCGGGTATGAACAGCCTGTAACTTCCTTCGATATTAGCGTATTGGCGCTTAAAACCCGGATTTAATTCAAATAGTTTATCCAAAGGGATATCCGCCGCGCTGGCCGCCAGCGCCAAATCCAGCTGAGTGTCTATCTTGACGGGCTTGAACAACGCTTCGTTGGGAATGTAATGCAGGTCTATGCCGTACTGGTCGGCTCCCGCGAACAACTTCGCGACGGCCAACAGGCGCGGAACATAGGTGCGTGTTTCTCCCGGCAGGTCCAGAGACCAGAAATCCGTGGGCTTGTTCCTGGCCTCATTCTTCTTGATGGCCCTTGCAACCGCGCCCTCGCCGCAATTGTAAGCGGCGATTGCAAGCAGCCAGTCACCGTTGAAATCGGAATGAAGCTTCTTCAGGTATTTGATCGCTGCCCGAGTAGAGGCATAAACGTCACGCCGGCCATCATACGAACGGTTCTGAATCAAGCCGTAACGACGGCCGGTGGAAGGAATGAACTGCCAAAGGCCAGCGGCTTTAGCCGGAGACACTGCCTCGGGCTGAAAAGCGCTCTCGATCACAGGCAATAGCGCCAGCTCGCCGGGGACATCGTTCTTTTCGAACTGCTTGACGATAGAATAGAGGAAAGGTTCGGCCCGTCTTTGTACACGATCCACGTAGCCCGGGTGACTTACGAACCATTCAAGTTCGCGATCGATTTCCTCATGCTCGACAGGAGGCAAATTGTATGCATCAAATAATCGATCCCACAAGCTGTCGTATTCGGCGAACCCCTTAGTGCCAGCGCGTACCGCTCCGTCAGAGGTCTTGTCCTTTTTCCTAAACCAGCGGCTTGTGTTCTTGGAGATATGAAAGACGCGGGGCTTTTTACCGCTTGACGTTGACGCGGATTGAGAATTGTCGGTTAAACTGTTGTCCGACTTGGGCTTCCCGGCCTGGTGTGTACAAGCGCTTAGGGATAAGGCAAAAACAGATGCATAACATAGCAACTTTACATCGCGTTTCGGCCGTCTCATCGTATCTACCTCAGAGTTCATTCGGGTGAGTTATAGCGGCATGCCTGTAGTTTAGTCAATGAAAACCAAACAAGCGCCATTGCCCCACCTTCGCCAGGCATTTCTGGAGTGGTATCACGCCACAACCCTAGGGCAAATACTGCAAACCATCGAGGCGTCCTTCCTCCAGGGTTCGCTTAATCCTACTTATAACCAAAAAATTTTACAAGTTGATCAACTAGGGTGCGAAAATTTATATATCCATGAGCCTTTTATCCAAAATTTCTTTCTTGTCGGCAGAGAGCAAAGCCCCGGGCCATATGTCAGACACATCATCAGAGCAAACCCCGAGGCGCTGCCCGTTGCCTCCGAGACCATAGACATCTTAATCTTGCCGCACGTCATCGATTTCGAGTTCAACAGACACCAAATCCTACATGAAGTCGAACGCGTGCTAAAGCCTAATGGCCGGCTTTTCATCTTGAGCTTAAACCCGTGGAGCGTGCGCGGGATCATTCAGTATCTTCCGCGACGCTCATCGTTCTGGCGCCCGAACTTCATCAGTAGTTATCGGTTATTGGAATGGTTGAGTCTTCTCAAATTCGACGCCGAATTCAGCGCCGCATTCAGCATCGCCTCATCCAAAGTGATACAAAAACCCGATTCCGTTTTCAGCAAATCACGCGCCAATCTATCTTTCGCCTTCGGCATTAAGGCAATCAAGCGGACCTATACATTAATACCGATACAGCCAAAGTGGATCAGTACCCCCGGCCTAGTGCCCGGTCACATGTTTGAAACTTCAGAATGAACAAGACAGCGAACAGTGAGCAACAGAGTTAACATCTATACAGACGGCGCCTGCCGAGGCAATCCGGGCCCCGGCGGATGGGGCGTAGTGCTGCGCTATAAAGATAAGGAGCTGGAGCTCTACGGGTCGGAGCCGAACACCACGAATAATCGCATGGAACTTCTAGCCGCGATAAAAGGCCTGGAAGCTTTGAAACGGCCGAGCAAGGTGTGCATTACTACGGATTCCATATATGTGCTCAAGGGCATGTCCGAGTGGTTGCCGGATTGGATCCGACGCGGCTGGAAAACCGCAACGCGGAAGCCGGTCAAGAATGTCGATCTGTGGCAGCGACTCGTCGCCGCACAGCAGGAGCATGACATCGAATGGAAATGGGTCAAGGGACACAACGGCCATATCGAGAACGAACGTGCCGACGCACTGGCGAACCGCGGGATAGACGAACTTTTGAAACCACCAGCGCAAAAAAACACCAAGACAAATCATGCGACAAGTCGTACTTGATACCGAAACAACCGGACTCGACCCGACGGAAGGGCATCGCATTATCGAAATCGGTTGCGTGGAAGTCATCGGTCGTCGACTAACCGGCAACCGCTTTCACGTCTATCTGAACCCCGAGCGGGAGATTGACCCCGGCGCGGTCGAGGTGCATGGATTAAGTGCCGAGTTTCTGGCTGATAAGCCGCGATTTGCCGATATCGCCGAGGACCTGCTGGCGTATATCAAAGGCGCGGAGCTAATCATTCACAATGCCCCGTTCGATATCGGGTTTCTCAACCATGAATTGCAATTGCTACCCACTAGCTTGGCCAGCGTGGCGGACTATTGCACCGTTCTGGACACCTTGGCTCTCGCCAGAAAGAAACATCCCGGACAACGCAATAACCTGGACGCATTGTGCAAACGGTATAACGTCGATAATCGACATCGAGAACTGCACGGAGCACTGCTCGATGCGGAGATTCTAGCCGAAGTCTATCTTGTGATGACCGGTGGCCAGACTTTGCTGGTATTGGAGCCGGAGTCGACGGATAAGGCCGTGGACGATTTGCAACTAACGCCAAAACCGACCATTGCAGCAGATAGGGCACCGCTAAAAATTATTCGTTGCAGCGAAGCTGAGCTTCAGGAGCATCTCGCCCGACTCGATATCATTGATAAGGCAAGCAACGGAAAATGCCTCTGGAAAGCGTAAAGATAGAATAGAAAGAGTATATACGTTATCCTTATATGACAAGATTGACGAATCAAGGAGAGGTGGCTGAGCGGTTTAAAGCGGCGGTCTTGAAAACCGTTGACGGTTGATCCCGTCCGGGGGTTCGAATCCCTCCCTCTCCGCCATGTTTTTCAGGTAGTGTGCCAGCCCAGTTTTTGCCATTGACGCTATGATCGGTATTCTCCTGGTGGATGATCATGAACTGGTTCGAACGGGCATCGAGCACTTACTAAACGAAGCCGAGGGCATGACAGTCATCGGCATAGCGCGCTCGGGTGAAGAGGCTATAGAGCAAGCCGACCGGCTGAAACCTGATTTGATCGTTATGGACATCAACATGCCGGGAATTGGCGGAATCGAGGCATGCCGAAAGATTAGTCAGAAACACCCAAGGGTCAAAATCGTGGCGTTGAGCGTCTACGTTGACGGACCATTTCCGCATCAGCTCCTGAATTTGGGCGCCCACGGCTACGTCTCGAAAAGCTGCCCTATCAGCGAGCTGATCAATGCTGTTCGCGCAGTGTTTGACGGCAAACGATATCTTAGCCAGGACGTTGCCAGTAAAATGGCATTGGCAAAACTGCCCGACCAGTATTCGTCTCCTTTTAACGATTTGTCGTACCGCGAACTTCAAGTCGTAATCATGACGCTGCAAGGCCGTTCGATTCAGGACATGGCGGATATGCTGACGATCAGCCCGAAAACGGTTAATACATACCGATATCGGGCGTACGATAAACTGTCGGTCAAGAACGACGTGGAGCTGACGCGTTTGGCCGCAAGGTACAACCTTATCAGCGACACGCCTGTCCGATGAGATTTCAAGGCTGTTTGCCTCGGTGGTGGAATAGGTAGACACACGGGACTTAAAATCCCGCGCCCTAACCCGGCGTGCCGGTTCGATTCCGGCCCGAGGCACCAAACCACGTATTTCGTAATCGGCCCATGCTGCACCGAAAAGCTTCATCCAACTTCAAGGACTCTACTGCCAAAGTACGTCCAATTCCCAAACATGGCTGACTCCTTTCGGCCACTTACGCTCCAGTTCCCCCGGGCATCCGCCAAAGAGTTCGCTTCCCCTTGGTCCGGGGCTTCGCCACAACCTTCATGACGGAACCTCTCGAAGGCGAGAGAAGTTCGGCTTTCTTCAGCCGTGCGTAGATTGTTTCATGTAACCCCTTTATACAAGCGATCCAGTGTCAAAGGGTTCCTCCAGATGTACCGATTCTTATCCCTGGCCAGAGTTTTCGGCCTGATGCTGATGGTTTTCAGCGTGACGTACGCATTTCCTATCCTTGCATCCTTGGTCTATGGTGACGGCACGCTCTCCTTATTTATTCAGGATATGCTGCTTACTTTGGCGGCGGGCGGACTCTTGTGGCTCACGACACGGAAATTTCGGCGAGAACTGAAAGCTAAGGACGGCTTCTTGCTCGTGGTGCTCGCCTGGATCGGAATGGCGGCCTTCGCAACCTTACCCCTGAAATCCTATCTTGAGGATTTGTCGTTTACCGATGCCTATTTCGAAGCCATGTCCGGGCTTACAACGAGCGGCGCGACCGTGCTGACGGGTTTGGATGACTTACCGCCGGCAATCAACCTGTGGCGGCACGAACTCAATTGGCTGGGCGGCATGGGAATCATCGTCCTGGTCGTCGCCATTCTGCCGGTACTCGGAGTCGGCGGGCGCCAGTTGTTCATGGCCGAAACCCCCGGCCCGATGAAGGAAAGCAAGCTGACACCGCGCATCACCGAAACCGCCAAGAATCTCTGGCTGGTTTATGCGGGCCTTACCATAGCCTGTATCGTGTCGCTAAAACTTGCCGGGATGAACTGGCTGGACGCCATCTGCCACGCTTTTTCCGCGGTAGGCCTGGGCGGATTTTCGACCCATGATGCCAGCATTGGATATTTCGATTCTCCGCAAATCGAAGGCGTGCTCACCTTCTTTATGCTGCTCGCCGGAATGAATTTCGCCACGCATTTCCTGGCGATCCGCAGCAGGACCTTCACCCCTTACAAGCATGACATCGAGCTAGCGCCCTTTCTAATCCTGATTTTGGCAAGCTGCGTTGGTATTGCTTTCTACCTGTGGCAGGAACATACCTATCCCGACTTTTGGACCGCCTTGCGGCACACGACTTTTAACCTGGTGTCGCTTGCTACCGACTGCGGCTACGCCGGCACGGACTTCAATCAATGGCCGTTGTTTGCTCCCCTTTGGATGCTCTTCCTTGGATGTATCACGGCGTGCACCGGCTCCACCGGCGGCGGGATCAAATTGATGCGAACCTTGATCCTGGTTAAGCAAAGCCAACTACAGATGCTGCTTCTCACCCACCCCACGGCCGTGAATCCGCTCAAACTAGGCACCATGGTCATCCCATCGGGCATCATCCTTGCCGTGTTGGGATTCATCTTCGTCTATTTCATGAGCATAGTAATCCTGGTCCTGCTGCTGATCATCAGCGGGCTGGATGTCGTCTCAGCCCTGTCGGCCGCCATTGCATGCATCAACAACATGGGGCCCGGCTTGGGCGAAGTGGGTCCTGCTGCCAATTACGCCGGACTGACGGACTTTCAGACCTGGTTATGTACATTGGCCATGTTTCTAGGCCGCATCGAGGTATTTACGGCGCTGATCCTGTTCACGCCGGCATACTGGAGAAAATAAGAAAGCCCTTTGAATGGCATCATCTGCCACGTTGATACAGGCCGATCAGTTCGGCCTGCGCCAGAATATGTCCTTTCATGGCGTTCTCGATCTGAGTTTTCGATGGCTTATGCAGTCCTGACAATACCGTATCGAGTGCGTAAAGCTTGTGAAAATATCGATGCCTTCCAACCGGTGGACAGGGACCGCCATAGCCCGTCCGCTTCCAATCGTTAACCCCTTCGGCAGTGCCGGGCGGCAAAGATCCCGACGAAACTCCCTCCGGCAATCCGCCGGCGTCGGTCGGAATGTTGTAGAGCACCCAGTGAACCCAGGTCATTTTCGGCGCCTTCGGATCCGGCGCATCAGGATCATCCACGATCAGCACCAGGCTTTTCGCCCCCTCGGGCACACCGGACCAGGACAACGGCGGCGATAGATCCTGTCCATCACAGGTAAACCGCTGAGGCATATCACCGTTATGCACAAATTCGGACGATTCGATCTTCATGGACATGCCCTGCCCTCCTTTGGACTCCTCTGAAACAGCCACATCAGCGGCGGCGAACAGCACACTGCCGAGCAATATCCGCGCCCAGCGACTACGACGGGCTTTCATAATGTCTGACCTCCCTGCCGATTAAAGATCAGTCGCAACTCAACTTCGCAGACGAACGGCCAACACGTCGCACTCGGCATGGTGAACGACGCTGGCGGCCGTAGAACCGAGCAACAAGCCGATACCATGTCTCCCGTGCGACCCGATAACGATCAAATCCGCCTGCAACTCCCGAGCGACACGGATAATTTCCACTTTTGGACTCCCGATTTCAACCCAGCGGCATTCCGGCGGAATGGACAAACGTTCGGCAATCTCCGCCAAACGTTTCCGCGCCGCGTTGACCATCTGATCGGTCAGATCGACATCAAACGGCACTATCGGCCCATAAGACGCATCCATGATCGGCACATTCTCGACGACATGGATTACATTTAACCGCGCCTCATACTTTGTCGCCAGTTCCTGAGCCCGCCGAATCACCTGCTCGCCGTGTTCGGAAAAATCGGCTGCCAATAAAATCTGCCGGTACGTCATCGCCAGTCTCCTATTTCCTGTTTGCAGTCACGTGACTCGATCGAACAAAGCCATCATAACTTGATAGCTTACGATGATGTATCCAAAGGCCAGCCCCACACCGAAAAAGAATGAAATGGCCAGAGCGTGCCGCAAGATATGCCCGACCACGGCCAAGTGCCAAAGCATCAGAAACATCAGAAAAAAATAGACTCCTTTCACTTCCGGTGTCGCCGAAAGCCAAGCGAGAAAGGGAATGGCTGCCGCGCTGATCAAAGCATCGCACGCGTATAAAGCAGTCGCGGTTTTCTGAAGCCGGGGAATCTTTCGCCTCAGATGGAGAGCCGTATAGATAAAGGCGAACAGCATTAAACCTTCAACCGCGGCTTCAACGACCGCTCCGCGCCAATCACGCTCCAATCCGAGCAGCACGACACCCACCACCGAATAGGCCAAAATCGCAAGCGCCAGCAGCAAACCCGATGCAGGAACATCCTGCGGCCCCTTCTTGAAAAAACAGATGTCGAGAAACAGCTTTATCAGCGGCATGGTTATTCTTCGGCTGCCGAATCGTATTCGATCAAACTTCACCCAGGACTGATTCCAATGCTTCCACGGCCTCTAGCCAGAGGGATTCCGTTTCCGCCAACCGATGATCGATTTCGGCCTTCTCCAGCAGCAAAGCCTGCAAGGCCGGTTTCGCCTCAATCTCGTAGAGCTCCGGAGCCGACAACCGCTCTTCAAGGCGCCGCTTTTCCGAGGTCAATTTCTCGAGAGCGGCTTCGGCTCGCTCCAGCGCCTGCTGAAATGGCCGCAATGCGCGCCGCCGCTCGGCGTCCTGGCGACGCTGATCTTTCCGGGAAGGCGTGGTGATGCTTTCAACCACGGACTGCGACGCGGAACGCCGACTGCTCAACCATTGCCGATAGTCATCCAAGTCGCCATCGAACTTTTCAGCTTTTCCGTCTGCAACCAGCCAGAAATCGTTGGCAACGGTCCGGAGCAAATGGCGATCGTGAGACACCAACACCATCGCCCCTTGATAATCCTGCAAGGCCAAGGCAAGCGCATCACGGGCATTCAAATCGAGATGGTTGGTAGGCTCGTCCAGCAACAAAAGATTCGGCTTCCGATAGATCAGGAGAGCCAGCGCGAGCCGGGCACGCTCACCGCCGGAAAACGGCGCTACCGCCGCCAATGCCTGATCGCCGCAAAACCCGAAACCGGCAAGGAAATTCCGCAAATCCCTTTCGGTGGCCCTGGGATCAAGCTTCTGCAAATGCTGGAGCGGACTTTCGTCTACCCGCAACTGTTCAAGCTGATGTTGCGCGAAATAACCGATTCTAAGATCTTGTGCCTCCAAACGCTCCCCCGACCCCGGGTTCAACATACCCGCCAACAATTTGATCAGGGTGGATTTTCCGGCGCCGTTCGGTCCCAAAAGACCGATTCTTTCGCCTGGATTCAGAGTCAGGTTGACGCCGTTCAAGATCGCTGTCGTTCCGTATCCGACGCTCCCATCATCCACTTTCAACAACGGCGACGGCAATTTTTCCGGCGGAAGAAACGAGAACCTGAACGGCGAATCCACATGCGCCGCAGCGATCAACTCGAGCTTGCTCAAGGCCTTGAGTCGGCTTTGCACCTGCCTGGCCTTGGTGGCCTTCGCACGAAACCGATCTACGAAAGCTTGGACTCGCGCGACTTCACGCTGCTGCCTCTCATAGGCTGCTTGCTGCTGCCCGAGGAGTTCGGCCCGCCTAATCTCGAATGCCGAGTAGTTTCCGGAAAAAAGCGCAACCGCCTGATTCTCGATATGAAGCACGTGATCGACGATATCGTCCAGAAAGTCCCTGTCGTGGGAAACCAGAAGCAATGTACCCGGGTATCGGGACAGCCACTCCTGAAGCCAAATCACGGCATCCAAATCGAGATGATTGGTCGGTTCGTCGAGAAGCAGCATATCGGAACGGCACATCAAGGCCTGCGCGAGGTTGAGACGCATTCGCCAACCCCCGGAAAACCGATTGACCACCTTCGCCTCGTCGCCCGGCCCGAACCCGAGACCTGCCATCAGCTTGGCGGCCCGCGCCCGGGCCTCGTAGCCTCCTATCGCCTCAAGCCGGGAATAAAGCAATCCGAGCCTCACACCGTCACCGCGTTTTTCCGCCTCGCCAAGTTCCGCTTCGATCAGGCGCAGCTCGCGGTCGCCATCCATAACGTATTCCAACGCGGTCCGCTCGCTCGCCGGGGTTTCCTGAGACACGTGGGCGATATCGAGGTTCGGCGGCATCGTAATTTCGCCGGCGTCGATATGAATCTCACCCAAGATCAGGCGGAACAAACTGGATTTCCCGGCCCCGTTCGCACCGGTAATACCGACCTTCTCACCACTGTGTATGGTAAAGGACGCCTCTTCAAACAGAAGGCGCTGGCCGCGCCTCAACGCGACCGACTTGAAATTAAGCATGCCGCCGGAACGCTAAGCAGACATTCGTTGGTTCCGGGTAAGAAAATGCGAAATCAAGCAGCATGCTCGATTCGCCGGTCCGCTTCTTTGACGAATTCATGCAAGTCCCCCTTCTTGACGGTCGCTCGGGGAATTATTAGGGCCGTGTCGATACCGACAAAGAGAAAGGCGTATTTCTTAGTCATCTCGACGCGAAGGACATCGGACCATTTCACACGAGACTCGCCGTTTCGATTGACCTCCACCAGAACATGGGGTTCGGAGCGCAAAGTATATGTGCCCAAGATGCTGGCGCGCTCTTCATCCGAGTACATTTTCCGGAGCTGTCTACGCAGGCTTCCCTTGAAATAGAGCGGCGTCAAAATCCCCCACAATGCGGCAATCACGCCGACATAAATGGCGGATAGCGTATCTTGATAATAAAACCACAAGAACAGCGCGATAAGTGCCATGATGCCGGGGAAAACTGCCTGATGGCGCCGCATAGTCTTTTGCCAACTCGCGGAGTTCTGCAATTGATGTTCGTTGAAGGCAACCAGGTCTTGCTCGCGGACTTCGTATTCTATTTGAGTCATACGCCTATCGTGGAATTTGTCGAACACCCTCGGCTGCCGACGAACCCGCTGATGGGCCGCCGAAGCGCCAAAGGGTGACTAGTATACGTAATTCTGTTTCAATTTACTCACTTCGGTAGGTTTGTCCCACGCCGGAGAGGCATCTCGTAGTGTACGACGGAGAACAACAATGAAAGGCGATACCGATGTTATTGCTCGCTTAAACCACTTACTGGCAGGTGAACTGACTTCCATCGACCAGTACCTTACCCACTCTCGAATGTATAAGGACTGGGGGCTTAGCCGGCTGTACGAACGCATAGACCATGAACTGCAGGAAGAACAGTCCCACGCCGACCGATTGATCAACCGAATTCTATTCCTCGAAGGCACACCCGATCTGAGCAAGCGCAACGCACTTCAAATCGGTACGGATGTGCCGAGCATGCTCAAGAACGATCTGGCTTTGGAATATAAAGTGATCGGCGAGCTCAGAGAGGCAATGGGGTTTTGTGAAAACGTCGGCGATTATGTCACGCGGGACATACTCCTCGCCCTTCTCAAGGATACCGAAGAAGATCACGCCTATTGGCTGGAAACCCAGCTCAGCCTAATCGAAAAAATCGGGCTTCAGAACTACTTGCAATCTCAAATGTAGTATTTACACCCCCCGACTTGCCATGTCCATCGGCAAGTTAACGCCGCGCAAATCTTATTTGATAACAATTCTCAGTTGTACTAGTATTTAGATCAGATTAATTCATCTGATCCGGCTATGTACATCTGCATCTGCAAGAAAGTCACCGACGGACAAATCCGGAAGGCCGTTCAAGAGCAGGAGGTCACCAGCATGCGCGGCTTACGATCCAAATTGGGCGCCTGCGATCAATGCGGAAAATGCGCGGTTCAAGCCAAGCAACTGATACGGCAGTGCCTGCTCGAAAGATCCGCGCCGGACAGCAATCCACGCAAAGCCGCATAAACGCTCTAGCGCCTGGACGGCGAGCCGAGTGGCGGCCGAGTTCGGCGGCAGCCATAGGTGTATTCATTTGGAGCGCGGGTCCGTTCGAAACGAAAGAGGGAAGAAGGACAAACACGCGGCAGAGGACGAGGACATCCCTGTCCTTCATCGAGAGGTTCCCGGGGATTTTTAGAACGTTATGACTACGTCGGTAGAAAAAAGGAATTGATCGCCCTTCTTGCCGATGAAGCCTGCCGCCCCACCGGCATTGTCATAAGCGTCCGCCTTGTCAGCCCAATCATACCGAACGCTCGGCCGCACCATCAGCCAATTCACCGGCTTCCAGTTTAAACCCGCCGTGACGGCATAATAGCTTGATGCCGGAGGTGCGAAAGGACCTCTAATTGGGGAAAGAACACGGAAACCATCGTCATCTCGGAACCATTCAGCACGGAGTCCCACGGCAAGATCGTCTCTAATGTCGTAGGTGAGGTACTGATTAATCCCATACCATTCCGCATCCCTACCATTGCTGCCTGCACGATCTGTTGCATCAACAACACTGGTTGCCCACCCGTGGTCATGCTGGAAGGTGTAGTGCAGGCCTTCTATGATGTCGTGCTTGATAACCAGGCTGTACATGCTCCAATTATTTGAGTCTTGCTCGGAAATCTCGCCGCTGGTGGCGCTAAAAGCCACGGAAGTACCTTCGTCGATACTGGTCCAAGTTACACCGCCGAGAAACGCCCAGTTACCGAGCCCCTTATCCCAACCGCCATCCCAGCCGGCGGTCTCGCTTCCAGTCACCCCACCCCCCGAAATCGTCCAGTTCTGATCGATCGGATAACTCAACAACACGCCCGTATGGGTAAACGGTTCTCCGTACTGCATCGTATAAGCATGGGAGTAGAAGAAATTATCCGGCGCCGTTACCACTTCGTTACCGATAATGGTGTAAAAGTGACCGATCTTCGCTGTGATGCCATTACCAAACGGCGCAAAAATTTCGAAGTAGGCCTGAGGCAACGCAATGTCATAGAAGCGTTGATCGTTGATCAGGCGCTGATCCCAGTGACCATAAGCCGCTTGGGTAAATTGGGCATCGGTACCGAACATAAAGTCGAAGCGCCCGCCGAAATCCCAGGAGTCTCCTTCCGTATTCACCGGCCGCTGCAGATAAAAATAAAGCTGATTCAGCTGAAATTCGGAAGCGCGATCATTGAACGTTACCGGACCGTTGAATCGGCCGGCAGGTTCGTTTGCGTTGTACGTGATACCGGCATTGATCCATCCGCCAAATTGCAGCCCCAAATTTTTCATGAATTGGGTCTCATTGACATCGGCCTCCAGAGACCCCAGCAACCCCGTGGGTTCGCTTGCCTCTTCGGCTTCGGCCGCGGCGCCAAAAATCGCTGCAAAAACACCGAAAGTCACGCGCCCCATTCTAATCTTGAGTGAATTCTTCGCCATACTAATCTCTTCTGGTCTGTTTTCTGGAACGACAGCCTTAACGCAAATTCCATACCAGACCAAACACCAAGCATACTCAACCGCTTATGTGCCGACCGGGACGAAACATGCACCATTGCGGTGCTAATTCCCAATTAATTGCACCAAAGCAACACTTTGTTGCAATTAAAACAATACCCAGAAAAATGAATCTAAGCAAGGTCAAGACAGGGACGATCCTTATGTCTCGATGTCGACTGCTATCTGGAGACTCACCGCCACAACCAAAGAATGTCCCGCGAAATCGCCCCACCATGGTGCACTAACCAGCGGGAAGCACTTTTTGACCATTAAGGGAATACACGAAATCATTCGCACGGTTTATGGAACGTTCCATAGCCGTAATCAACCCTGCAACGCCAACGGTCATCGCTGCCAATTCATGCTCCAGCGATGCAATCGCCTTTGCGTTGAGGTTATGCTTCAGAAACAACACTTGATCTTGGAATACGCTCAAAACCGGCTCGATCTTGCCCTCGGCCCGACGCATCGCCGAAATCAATTGTCCATAGTGCTGCTGAGTCAGCTTGAGCTTTTGCCTGCTGCTGCTTCGGAGACTGCGGCTCGTGTACAACTCCAACTCTTCTTCCCATTCCGCAAAAAGCGCCTCGGCTACATCCTGGACCGCGGCTATGCGGTCCTTGACGGCTAAAGCCTTGGCTTTGCTGTAATCAAACTCGACTTTTATCTGCCGGTACATGTCCTCAAGTTCGCCGCCCTGAAAATCCGTGAGTGCGCTAAACTTATCCAGAGCGCTCTGAAACTGCTCCTTCGCTTCTTCCAGGCTATCCCTTGCATTCTCCACACGACTGACGAGGATATCGCGCTTATGGTGCCCTGCCGATTCCACGGCACGAAAGTAGACCTTTTGACATTTCGACACCAGATAACGGGCCAAAGGATTCAGAAGCTGCCGAAGCACTTCAGCAAAGCTCATTGCATTCGTATTGGAGGACTTGTTCATGACATACACTGCTTGTTTTTCGGAAAAGGCAGAAGAAAGCCGGGTAAAAATAAAATCCGCTTAAAACCGTTTGTAACCTAATTATTACGGCGTTATCATTTTCCACTTACAGCGCTTTGACCGACTTTACGTAGCGTCCGCGTCACGTCGCTGTCACGCGGACTCAATAAGCTCTGCAACGGAGTTTTATCATACAGAGGGAGACATTAAGTGAAAGCACTCAGCGAAAAGCACATGGTTGTTGTCACCGCCCTAGTGCTAGGCCTCATCATATTCTGGTTAATCGCGACCGACCCCAGGACTGCTAAAACATCGTTATCAACGCCGTCGGCCGTGGCGACAGAGAATTCTCTGGATAACGACGTCGACCTTATCGCTACGGCGACTTCCGAGCAGTCTTCCGACTAATGGTGCCGGACTCTCGGTTTGACGCGGTCCGCTTATTCAAGATCTTCCTTAAGTACGCCCCGGTATAGGACGCTTCATTTTCCGCAACTTGCTCGGGCCTTCCTTCCGCAATTATCAGACCGCCGCCTTCGCCACCTTCTGGTCCCAAGTCGACCAGCCAGTCGGCGGTCTTAATCACATCGAGGTTATGCTCGATGACAATCACCGTATTCCCGTGGTCCCGCAATTGATGCAAAACACTGAGTAGCTGCCGGATGTCGTGAAAATGAAGCCCGGTCGTCGGCTCGTCCAGAATATAAAGCGTCTTGCCAGTATCCCGCTTCGATAATTCGCGCGCCAGTTTGACGCGCTGGGCTTCGCCGCCGGAAAGCGTCACTGCGTTTTGCCCCAGGCTGATGTAACCTAATCCCACCTCCATCAGCGTATCGAGCTTGCGGGAAATGGATGGGATCGCGGAAAAAAACTGGCTGGCTTCTTCCACCGTCATTTCCAGCACCTCGTGAATCGTCTTGCCCTTGTAGCGAATTTCGAGTGTCTCGCGGTTATAGCGCTTCCCCTTGCAAACATCGCAGTGAACGAAGATATCGGGCAAGAAGTGCATCTCTACCTTGATCACACCGTCGCCCGCGCAGGCTTCGCAACGCCCTCCCTTGACGTTGAAGCTGAACCGCCCCGGCGTATAGCCTCGTGATCGTGCCTCCGGGGTTGCCGCGAAAAGCTCCCGAATCGGCGTAAACAGCCCCGTATAGGTTGCGGGATTCGACCTCGGCGTGCGGCCGATCGGGCTCTGGTCGATGTCCACCACCTTGTCGAAATGTTCCAACCCTTCTATCCCGTCGCTCAACGCCGGCGTCGCAGCTGCTCCGTTTAACTCGCGAGCAGAAAATCGGAACAGCGTATCGTTGATCAGAGTGGATTTTCCGGAACCCGAAACGCCGGTCACGCAGGTAAAGAGTCCGACCGGGAACGAAACGTCGATACCCTTCAGATTATTGCCGCGGGCGTTCCGAACTCGGAGCAGGCGTTCCGAATCGGGCGGAATCCGACGCTCCGGCACGGGAATCTCGAGTCGGCCGGACAGGTATTGGCCGGTAAGGGAATGCCGGTCCGCCAGGATCGCCTGGGGCGTCCCTTCGGCCACGATTCGGCCGCCGTGAACACCGGCTCCCGGTCCGATATCCACGACGTGGTCGGCAATGCGGATGGCATCCTCGTCGTGCTCCACCACGATGACGGTGTTACCCAGGTCGCGCAGCCGCAGCAAGGTATCGAGCAACCGCTGGTTATCGCGCTGATGCAAGCCGATCGACGGTTCATCCAGAACGTACATGACCCCCACCAGCCCCGCCCCCACCTGGCTTGCCAAGCGAATCCGCTGAGCCTCGCCGCCCGACAGGGTATCGGCACTCCTCGCCAGGGTCAGATAATCGAGCCCGACGTTAACCAGAAACTGCAGGCGTGCCGTGATCTCTTTCACGATCTTGGCCGCCACTTCGCCTCGCCTTCCCGATAAAGTCAAGCCGGCGAAAAATTCGAGCACACGCCTGATCGGCAAGGCCGTCAACTCCGGCAGAGAGGAATCGGCTACGAACACATGCCTCGCCGCAAGGTTCAAGCGCGTTCCCTCGCACTCCGGACAGGGCTTTCCGGACAGATACTTGGACAGTTCTTCGCGCACCATCATCGAATCGGTCTCGCGGTAGCGCCGCTCCATGTTCGGAATGATCCCCTCGAAAGCATGGCGGTGAACCAGTGTATCTCCGCGGGCGGTCAGCACTTTGAAAGGAATGGTTTCGGTTCCGCTGCCGTAGAGAATAATGTCCCGGACCGACTTCGAGAGCTGGCCGAATGGCTGCTCCGGATCGAAGCCGTAATGCTCCGCCAGCGACTGGACCAGATGGTAGTAATAAGCGTTGCGACGGTCCCAGCCCCGCACGGCGCCGCCCGCCAGGCTCAACTGCGGATTCTGGACGACGAGCCGCGGATCGAAGAATTGTTTGACCCCGAGGCCATCACAGCTCGGGCATGCCCCCTTCGGATTATTGAAGGAAAAGATCCTTGGCTCCAGTTCGCTCAGGGAGTAACCGCAATGTGGGCAGGCATATTTGTCCGAATAGACCAGTTCGGTTTTCGAATCGTCCATCGCCACCACCAGAGCAATCCCTTCTGCCAGCCGCAGCGCCGTCTCGAACGATTCGGCGAGACGTACCGCCAGATCCGGCCTCACCTTGAACCGGTCGACCACCACTTCGATGCTGTGCTTGCGGCGGAGATCGAGCTTGGGCGGTTCGTCCAGCTCGTATATTTCGCCGTCGATGCGGGCGCGGATGAACCCCTGGCCGCGCAAATCTTCCAGCACCTGAGCGTGCTCTCCCTTCCGCTCGCTGACGACCGGGGCGAGCAGCATCCAGCGGCTGTCCTCCGGCTGGCTGAGAACGTGGTCCACCATTTGGCTGACGGTCTGCGCTTCCAGCGAGATGCCGTGCTCCGGACACCGTGGCATGCCGGCGCGGGCATAAAGGAGGCGCAGATAATCGTAAATTTCGGTAATCGTACCGACAGTGGAGCGGGGATTGTGCGAAGTGGACTTCTGCTCGATGGAAATGGCCGGCGACAAGCCCTCGATATGGTCGACATCGGGTTTTTCCATGACCGACAGAAACTGCCGTGCATAGGCGGACAGCGACTCCACATAGCGCCGTTGCCCTTCGGCGTAAATGGTGTCGAACGCTAACGACGACTTGCCGGAACCGGATAATCCCGTAATAACGATCAACTTGTCACGGGGCAGGTCCAGGTCGATATTCTTGAGGTTGTGGGTACGTGCTCCACGGATCTGAATCGTGTCCATGCAAAATTCAAGCGCAAGAGAGAACCTGTTACTATAGGACGATTCCCGTCACTCGCAAAGGAGCATGTCGCTTGAATCCGGCTTTGCATATCGACACCCCTATGACCCGTACCGAGGTACGCGCCAGCTTGTCGCTAGCTGCCATCTATATGCTGCGGATGCTGGGCATGTTTCTGATCTTGCCGGTTCTCTCGGTATTCGCCCTCGAGCTACCGGACGCTTCGCCGCAGTTGGTTGGTTTCGCCATCAGCGCATACGGTCTAACCCAGGCAATCCTGCAGATTCCCTTCGGCCTCTGGTCCGACCGTTACGGGCGAAAGCGTTTGATTGCACTGGGTTTGCTGCTGTTTGCGGCCGGAAGCGTTCTCGCCGCCCTGTCCGATTCGATCTACGGCATCATCGCCGGCCGGGCGCTGCAGGGCGCCGGCGCTGTCGCAGCGGTCATCATGGCGCTGGCTGCCGATCTTACCCGAGAAGAGCATCGCACCAAGGCCATGGCCTTGATCGGCATCAGCATCGGGATGTCGTTTGCGCTATCCATGGTCATCGGGCCGGTACTCTCCGGCTGGGTCGGACTCCAAGGACTTTTCTGGATCATCACGGCCCTTGCTCTGCTCGCCATAGCGGTGCTCTATACCGTCGTGCCGACACCCTCCGTTAGCCGTTTTCATCGAGACGCGGAAGTTCGTCCGGCATCTTTGAAGACCGTATTGGCGAATCGCGAACTTCTTCGACTGGACCTCGGCATCTTCTGTCTCCATCTCGTCCTGACCGCCACATTCGTTGTTCTTCCGCTGATTCTGCGCGACTCGCTGCAGCTTGAAACGGCCAAGCATTGGCATATCTACTTGCCGGTTTTCGGACTTGCCATCGCAAGCATGGTTCCTTTCGTGATTCTTGCCGAAAAGAAACGCAAGATGAAAGCGGTATTCGTCTCTTTCATCGGACTGGTTGCGATTTCCGATGCCGGCTTTGCCTGGCTCAAACATGATTTCTGGATCGTCTTCGGACTCCTCTACCTGTTTTTCACCGGCTTCAACCTGTTGGAAGCCACCCTCCCCTCGCTAGTATCGAAGATCGCTCCGCTCGACCTCAAGGGTACTGCCATGGGTGTTTATTCCACCGCTCAATTCCTGGGGGCCTTCGTGGGCGGAGCCGGCGGCGGCTGGATCTACGGTCACTATGGCATACCTCAGGTCTTCCTGTTCTGCGCGGCCGTCGGTCTGTTATGGTTTGTGTTTGCTCTCAGCATGAAAGCGCCGCGGGGTTTGAGCAGTCTTCTCGTCAACGTGAGCGGGCTGAACCATGATCAGGCCTCCAGCCTGTCCAAGCGGTTGCTCCAGTTGCCGGGGGTTGCCGAAGCGGTGGTCTTGGCCGAAGATGGTGTAGCCTACCTGAAAATCGACAAGGAGAAGTTCGACCGCATGGCACTCAACGGCTTGTTGCAGGAAATGGCTGCGTGAATACCCGAACCTCCCGGACTGTTTTTCAGAACCTGAAACGGAAAGCGTTTTTACTTTAAAATTAAGAACTTCAGTTACAGTAGCCGGTCTAATCTTCGTTTAATTTCTCACCCGTCATCGATCGGAGAAACCTTAATATGGCCAGTCGCGGCGTCAATAAAGTCATACTCATCGGCAATCTGGGTTCCGATCCGGAAGTGCGTTATATGCCCAGCGGAGGCGCGGTAACCACTCTGCGCCTCGCCACGAGCGAAACCTGGAAAGACCAGCAAACCGGCCAGCAGCAGGAACGCACAGAATGGCATCAGGTCGTGTGCTTTCGGAAACTGGCCGAAATTGCCGGAGAATACTTGAGAAAAGGCAGCAAGGTGTACATCGAGGGTAGTCTCCGGACACGCAAATGGCAGGACAAGAACGGCCAGGACCGATATACCACCGAAATCATCGCCGACCAGATGCAGATGCTGGATCGCGCAGGCAGCGCTCCTCCCGGAACGGGCGGACGCGGAGAGTCCGAACGTCATGCACCACCGTCTTCGGGTTCCAAGCAAGCGCCCCAACCGGAGCCCGGATTCGGCGGCTCGGACGACTTCGACGACGATATTCCGTTCTAGTTTCACCGGCTCATGGCCTGAACCGATTCCGCAAATTTCTGTTTCACTAATCGTACAAGGCTCTGATCTATAACACACCCGATCTCAAGGCAACTTTCCGCTCCATCTTCGAGTCCAAATCACGTATCCGGTCGATTGCGAGGAAGCCCGTATCATTAAATCGGCCGGGCGGGTCTCTGCTGCCTATCCGAAAAATCGGTACACAATGCGAATGAATTACTCGGCACCCCAGCGGACAAATCCCGGCTGCCATTGGGTTTTCTAAATGACGGCAGCGTCTGAAGCGATTAGTCTGCCTTGGTACCGACCTTCGATTGGCGACACGATCTAACTCTGATACAGCTGGAGGTCAACGATGGCAACTACGGACGAGATCACCCAGGATCTGAAACAGGATTTGGCGACCCTCAAAGCGGACGTGGGCAACTTGATGGCTGTGATGAAGGATTTGGGCGTCGAGCAGGGACGTACCGCCTACGCCAGGGCGCGCGAAGTTGGTGAACGCGCCCGCGGCCAGGCGGTGGCGGCCCAGGAAAGCGTAGAGCACTATGTTGAGGCGCGCCCTTTGACCAGTCTCCTGGTGGCCTTCGGCACAGGCTTCGCGATAGGCACGCTGCTCGGCACCCGCCGCTAACGGCGATCCGCAGCCGTGATCCAATCATTCACAAGTATAGTCGCAGCGGAAAAAGCAAAGCTTTGGCAGGCGCTGAGCCGATCGGCGGTACTATTCGCCTTGGCGATTTTCTCCGCCTTGGCGGCTTTCGGCGGCCTGGTCTTCGCACTTCTCGGGATTTATCTGTCGCTGGAAGCGGTCGTGGAACCCTGGACAGCCGGAATAATCGTCGGCTGCGCCATGATCGTGATCGCTTTCGTTGCCTTATGGGTTATCGCCCGATTGATCACAAAACAGGGCAGAACGCCCGAGCTGCCGCCACGGTCCAGCGCTACTCTCGCGGCTGCATCGCCGCCTCCCGGAGCAATCCCCGAATCTTTACGCGCAACCGTAAGCGACGTTCTCGGTGCGGCCCATATTCGAACCAGCGATATCGTGATCGGCGCCCTGGTTGCGGGCTTGGTTCTCGGCGCCAGCACAAACTTAAGGCAACGCTTGGTTCGCAGCATTACGAAAGACTAGACCAATCCGCCTGCCGACAGCGCATGCGGCAGGCGGATTACTCATCCGACCGAGCAACCGAATCGCTTCCTCAAATTTGAGCGACGCGCTTGAGTGCAGGCAAATTGGTTTCGTATCTTTTCGCCGGCTTGCATTTTATCGCGCGCAGCATGTGCGAGCGCTTGAACTGCGCCAGAACCCGGCTGACGCTCTCAACCGTAACCCCAAGAATCGCCGCCATTTCTTCGCAGGTCAACAGGGTAACCGCAGTCGATGTCGGCACATCGTTTTGAATGGCCGCCAGGAAATTCACCAGCCGGGCCACGCGAGCCTTAATCGACCCGGTGGAAAAATCGGTAATCCAGACGTCGGCGCTCTTCAAATGCTGATACCAGCACTCGATCAGCCGACAATACAAATGCGGATTTTCCTTCTTGAGCTGGGCGATCGCCCGCAACGGCATGCAAACCGCCTCGACCTGATCGACCGCCACCGCCGTGTGGCGGTAAGTCGGTTCGATCAAGCCACCGAGACCGAGAAACGAGCTTTTGGAATGTAACCGAACGATTCGAGCTCGACCGTCGGGGGAATAACTGATGAGTTTTACGAGACCTTGCACAATCGCCGATACGGTATCGGCCGGATCGCCTTCCCGAAAAATGATCTGCTTGGCGGCAAACGATTTTCGCTTGCCGCCTTGGAAAAGGGGGTCGAAACCCGCCATTTCGAAGTTCGTCAGCGCATCGCCGGTATCTTCTTCAAACACCCTGGCTGCTGGATGCCGCGCGATAGAAATGTTTCCCTTTCCTAAATTAGACATTTGCCACCTCATCGTCCTGATTGAAATCACACCTCGCGAATCAACTCCCTGGAAACCCACCCTTTGGCGAGATCTCCTGTTCGCGAGGTAGCCGACCATTCCTGGTCTTGCGCGGAGTGGAAGCGAAGCCACCCGCGCCGAGTTAGCAGTCCGAATTTAACAAATTTACGCAACAAACTCATCAGCGAGAGCACTGACTTATTACCGTTATTCTTGACCGAGCAGAGAGTTGCAAAAGCCGCTTTTCCTCCGTCCCGACTGCCCCTTGAACTTTATGGGCAGCGTACCGGTCTGCGCAATAGATGCCTGCAAACTCTCTCCGACATGAATGCGGTTTAGGGCTCCGGTGGACGCGGAAGAATCCTGCGAACAACTCGAAAACCTCGCCCGGGGGATTCGCCGGTGTGTCGCATGCCGGCTTCACCAAAGCCGGCGGCAAGCGGTACCGGGAGAAGGGCCGGCGAACGCTGAAATCGTGGTATTGGGTGAAGGCCCCGGCAGCAAGGAGGATGCAACCGGTCGTCCGTTCGTCGGCCCCGCGGGCCGCTACCTGGACCAGCTTTTTCGAAGCCAGGGCATCGCGCGCGACCGGCTTTTCATCACCAATTGCGTAAAGTGCCGCCCGCCGGAGAATCGAACGCCCCGCCGCGACGAACTGAAAATCTGCACGAATTTGTGGCTGAAGCAGCAAATCGAGCTGATCTCGCCCAAGTTCATAGTGTTGCTCGGACAGATTGCCGCCCGTCAAATGCTGGGTGAAACCGCAACCGTGTCCCAACTGCACGGAACTGTCCAAACACGCAACGGCCAGAATTATTTCGTTACCTACCACCCCGCTGCCGCGCTGCGTTTCGATTGGGTTGCCGTTACCCTGAAAGAGGATTTCGAAATACTCGGCAGCCGCCACCTTCGACACAGCGCTTCCGTCCGGTAGAACTTTCCAAATCGCGTCGACCGTAACGCCCGGATACGCCCCTGCGACGCGTCCGAACTCCGATACGGCAGCGCCGTTGCGCAACTCCTCTCCCGGCAATGAGTCTCATTGATGAGGACAGAGCCGTGGCTTGCAGGCACCGGCTTGAAGCCGTAGCTACCGGGCAGATGCCATAGGCAACGCAGTGACGGAAAAAGGACTGAACATGGGACGATCCGGGAGCGGGCCGTCGAGCCTACCCATCATAAACCGGAGGGAACAAGCATGCCTACGAACGGCCGAACCAACCTTGCTTTCGCTTTGGGTGGCATAGGCGGCTCGAATGCCCATGGCGCCGGTTTCCTGCACGCAGCCCGAATGGAAGGAAAAACACCGACGCACATCTCCTGTACGTCCGGCATGATCTATTGGACTTGGCGCTGGCTGGAAGGACACGACCTTGAACAGGAATTCAGGCAATCGGCCGACGACGCTCGCTCGGCGATCTGGCGCCGGCTGCCGCCATCGACGCTGCGATCATGGCTGGCCTATTGGTTCGGCGGTGAAGGCGTTTTCCGGCCTGCTGTCCCGGAGTATTTCACACGTCTTTTCTCGAAATGGTACCTGACACCGCCCGAACGATGGGGCGACCTGTGGTTTCCCGCCCAACTTCTCGTCCCGACGCGGCCGAGAGAGACTTATCATCGAATCGCCGAAGCGTTCAATGCCAGTGACATCGCCATCTTCTTCAATAGCTTCAGTCCGCGTTTGGGAACCGAGCATCTGCACATGAACGACGCTGCACGGGACTCCTACCATACGGTGGAGCAGGAGCGCCGAAACCGGCGTCCGGACGATGCGCACGCTCAGGCGATGCGGGACAGCGGAGATCTGCCCTCGGTCAAACCGGAGCGAATCACCGCGGACGCGGTTCGGGATGCGCTCTGGCTCGGTCTCTACGGATTCCAGCGTGACGGCAAACCGCAAGAACACATTGACGGCGCCTATGCACGCCAGTTCATTCTCTCGGAACTGAGCGCCGCCCATGTCATCTATATCCCGCGGCCACAGCGATACCGGTGGGTGGGCGAGTTGCCGGAAAGCTTCGTAGAACTTCAGGACCTGGAAACGGAGCTCTGGTTCAACGGAGCCTATGCCCAGCAACTCGCCCGAATCGAGCTGGTCAATCGCCTGCTGCGCAACGAGCAGCTCAAAGCGCCCCTGGAGAAGCTCGGATTCCACGAAATCGAACTCGTCCCCATCGAGATTCCGGTGCAGCGAGGCTTTTTCAACTACTTCATCGAGGACACGAGCGTCTTCTATCACGCCGTCGAACAATCAACGCTAGCCCTCCGAGATTGAGCCGCCGGCAGGCGGTCGGTAAGGTCCGCCCCTTCCTGCCGGGAGCAGGCGACGGGTTTCGCTCTTCTGGACTGCCGGATTCGTTTGCACACCGGCGCCCCTCATCCAAATACAACCGGTTCCTGCTTTAGCCATCGCAAGCTCGCATCCGTGTAGCCTAGACAATTTTTCCTTTCGATTACGCCTGTTTGTACTCGTGAATATTCACTTTGACGCTGCCCGGATCGTGCTGCTTTAGTAATTGGAAGCGGGCCCCCTCCTCCGAAAGCCGCTCCAGCCTTTAAAGGAGGTCGGCAACGTCTTCTAACACTCTGATTTCAATGACAAGGAGAATAATAATGCAACACTTCCCGGCCTTTTTGATTTTATGCTTATTCCTTCCCTCCCCGCTGTGGGCGAAGGCCACCACCTATGTTTGGCCGATCAGCAACAGCGCCACCCAGGACCCGATGAACACCTCGTTCGGTCCACGCATCAACAATTCGCGCTGGGACATGCATGACGGCGTGGATCTGCCCGGCGAATGCGGCACCGAGGTGCATGCCGTGGCCGATGGCACGGTAATCGGCTTTGGGAGCGCCGAGCCCCCGAGGTGGAACTCCCGTCATGTCGTCCTCAAGGTGAATGACGCCACCCGCGGCGAGGTATACGTTTATTATCTTCATCTTCAATCGATCGCTGACGGACTCAAAAAAGACGTGCAAGTAAAGCGGGGCCCAAAACTCGGCGACGACGGCGCCACCTACTGCCATCTTCACCTCGAATTCCGCCAGGGCAATTCAGAGCAGTCCAGCAGTCGGCACCCTCTGCTCTTTCTGCCTTACGAAGACACCGACAACCTGACCGCTCCAGCCAATCCCCGCTTCAACCGTCAGGCGAACGGCGCGATGGCGGCGCGGCTGAATTTCAGCCTTCCGAGCAAAAAGGAGGGGGATCTTTCGCGGGTGGAAGTGGACATCATGAACGGTTCGACCATGCTGCAAACCCGGCGAGTGGATCTCAACGATAAAACGACCATCAACGAGGGCAACTCCGATGACTTGGCCTTCGTCAACGACATTGCCGTGGAAGGCTACCAGACTTCGAACATGGCCGCCGACAACCGTACCGACCTCCAGTACGGCATCGTGCTACGAAATCTTCCCGGCAATTGCGATAGGCTGGCAGCCCGCGTATACGACCTGGCCGGGCACAGCAAAGCCAGCGAAACCATCGCCGTGCCGAACCAGGCGGCAGTAACATACAACTTGACCTTCGAGGATGGCCGGGACGTGCCCACAGATTGGACCAAACGAACCAGCACCACCGGTTCCGGGACGACCATCGCCAATGATGCGACCTTGGCCTTGGCCGGTACGCACAGCTTCAGGGCAACGGACGAATCGAATACCGAGTCCGGCTCGCAGCAGGCGGCGATCGAACGGGGCCTACCCGCGGGCCGTTTCGAATGGCGGGTCGGCGGGTGGGTGCGTCCCGACAAGCTGGAACTCCCGGTGGACAAACAGGCCTATCTGCTGCATTTCCTGAATCAGGCCAGTACTCCGCTCGCCGCCGCTGCCCGCTTGCGCCGAACCGGAGATTCGATCTATGCGGGGATTGCGGGCAAGAAGTGGGACGGCAGTACCGGCGGCATAAGCAGCGCGGAAACGATAGACACGGGAAGGTGGCGGTATTGGATGCTCCGCCTGCTCCGTGTCGGCACTCGCGAGGCAACGGCCGTGCTTTATTTCGACAACGGCAACAGCGACTCGGAAGTCGCTCGCTACAACTGGGATTCGACCGTGGCAGAGCCGGTGGGCATTCGCCTAGGTATAGGGCAAAGCTTTTCGGGCGTGAAGGCCGTATTGAACCTGGACGAAGTCGAGGTGACCGAGAGCACGTTCTAGCTTATCGACGGCTTTAGGAAGCGCTGATTAAGTCTCCAATTCGGAGAAGCGACCTGTGCAACTGATGGAGCCAACAAGCCCACCCAACCCGATCACGCCGCACATTCCCTGTGCGGAGCCGCAAGCGGCGCTCACGCGTGCACCCGTTCGCCGGGAGCGAACGGGAACGTGCGAAGCACGGCCCGAAGGGCGAGACTCAGGGATGAGGCGAGTAAATCGGCCTCGCGACGCTGTCCCGCTTCGCTCGCGAGTCCGGGGCAGCCCATCCCCGGCCCTGCCCGCTCGTCGCGTTGCGCCTCGCCCCGCCGATTTGTCCCCGAGGAAGAGGGCTTAGGCAGGGCCTCCTTAAAGAGGCGACAGCGCCCGTTGCGGTCTAGGCAGCGGTCCGAAATTCGTCGGCCCTCATCCTTCGCGATGATCCGCTCGTTCGAGGATAAAGCGCGCCGTCATCAGATCCAGATGACCGCCGCCGCCATTCTTGAACAGCGTGATTTCGGCGGCGGCCCGCCGGCCCGGATGAACGCCGCGGCATAGCTGGAAGTGATCGGCCAGGATATCCGCCTCGGAGATCACGCCGTCACGGATGGGAATCAAGAGTTCGCCGATCTGGGCGATGGTGGTCTCGCGCGAATCGACGAAGATCTTGGCACGGCGGATGGCGGTGTCGTCGGCCTCCCGCATATCCGGCGTGAACGCGCCGACCAGGTCGAGATGAGTTCCCGGTCTGAGCCATTCGCCCCGAATCAGGGGCGCAGTGCTCATGGTTGCGCAGGCAATAATGTCGGCCTCGCGTACCGCCCGCTCCAAATCCGCCACTGTGCATACCGGCGCTCTCAAATCGGTCAAGGCGTTCGCCAGCCGTTCCGCACGCTCCGGCGTGCGGTTCCAGATCCATACCGATTCGATCGAAGGGCGGACCGCCAGATGGGCTTGAATCAGGTGAGGCGCCATGGCGCCGGCGCCGACCATGAGCAGCGTCCCGGCGCCCTCGCGGGCCAAATGCCGCGCAGCCAGTGCGGAGTCGGCGGCCGTTTTCCACAGGGTGAGCGCGGTACCGTCGAGACAGCTCAAAGGACGGCCATCGTCCACCGCGAACAGAATATAAAGACCTTGTACCGAAGGTAATCCAAGCGTTTGATTATCCGGAAACACCGTCACCAGCTTCGCGCCCACGCCCAGATCGCTTTGCCAGGCGGCTCGCAGGAGAAAATGCCGGGTCGGGCGTTCCTCGGCCGATCGGCTCAGCAGCAGGTCGTCCATTGCGTCTATATCGCTGCCGTGGGCAGTTTCCAGCCAGTCCACCAAAGACGGGTAATCAAGGCATTCGTTGATCTGCTCAGCTCCGAGCCATTTCATCGGGTCGTGCTCCGAAAGGGGTTCGTTTGACGTCTGCAACGAGGCTTGCGGACGAATTCGCTGCGGCTTGCAGCGGGTCCCCGCGCAACACCCACGCATGCAGGAGGCGGCGGCTAGGCATCGACCAAATCCTTGAGAGAAACACCCTCGGCGGCCTGCACTGTGCATGTGTGCAATTTTGCCAATAGATGATCGACCGCGGATACCGAAAGAGCGTCCTTGTTGATGGGCAACGCTTCGGTCGGCGACGTTCGTATCGCTTCCAGGATTTCGTTGACGGCCATGGTCGACAAGTCTCGGGCAGGGATCAGTCCCGCCTGGGTTTCCGCCGCGACCAGAATCAGATTTCGCGCCTTGAACACGTCCACGATCTTTTCGATCACGAGATCCGGAAGAGCAAGCCGCTGGCTCAGGGTTTCGACCGTCCAGGGTCGCTCTCCCCGGTGAAAGTGATCCGCGATCAAGTACATGATCAGGAAACTCAGGCGTTCGAACAGATGAAAGCAGAGCGTGACTTCGCGCTCGGCCAGATAGATGTAGCGCGGATGTTGGTGATAAAAAGAAATCTGGGCGCCGATCAACAGGATCAGCCAGCTCACGTAAATCCAGATCATAAAGACGACTAGAATCGCAAAGCTGGAATAAATGGCCTCGTACTTGGCCGAGTTGGCGACGAACTCGGCGAACAGCCAGCCCGCCGCCCGCCAGCCGAGAGCCGCAGCAAAGCCTCCGACCAGAGCCGAGCGCAAGTTCACATTGGTGTTCGGGAGAAACCGATAGGCAAACGTGAAAGCGCCGATGATCAGGAGGTACGGCAAAATCAGTCCGAGCAGGTAGTAGAGAGTTCCGAAAGGCTCCTGGCTGATGATCGTCTGCGCGATTTCGGTGCTGGCCATGGACGCCATGAGACCAAGCGCGGAGAAAACCAGTACCGGTCCCACCAGAAGTACGCTCAGATAGTCGCTGAAGCGCCTTTGAAAACTGCGTAATTTCTTGGCTCTCCACACATAGTTGAAAGACTCCTCGATTTTTTGCAGCAGAGACAGAACGATGTAGAACAGCATGGCAAAGCCCACGAAACCCAATACGCCGACTCTCATATTGGTGACGAATCCAAGGACGCGTTCAACGATTTCCTCGCCTTGCCGCCCCAACGGCGCCACCAGCTCCAGCAATAACGGCTCCATTTCATTGTGCACGCCGAACGCCTTGAGTACCGAAAAGCTGACCGCCAGCAGCGGGGCCAGCGACAGCAGCGTTGTATAGACGAGACTCATCGCGCGGTAATCCAAACCGCCCTTTTGTACGTCGCTTATAAGCCTTCTGATCAAAGCGCTGAGGACGCCGAACCCACTGCGGAGCGACTCCCGGTTAATCGATGGCCAAGGCCGGCTTTTCATGTGTTCGATCCAAAAGAATGTTGCTGCATCAGCCTAGATGATACGTATTTTGACTGAGCGGCAAGAGGAATGTGTAGCGTACGCCGGGGAATCCGCCCTGTCCGACCGCGACGAATGTAGCAGACAGCGTAAGGCGGTACGCTCCAGGATGGCGTCCGATTCGATGGCGGTGAGCGGCAGATCCGCCACGAACGCGCTCCCCGCACCGGATTCCGCTCGCCGAAGATTTCGAACCGAGGGCGTCACACAAGCTCGAGTCTACCACCAAGCAAGTTTGTTACACGGCTTCTAAACTTTCTGTTTGGCAACGAATCCCTTTGTCCGATTCCTCGAATGCTCATCTGAACATTTAATCGTTGAAAGTATCGATGCAACGGCGAAAAACCGCGCAAGACAGACCAAAGTTGACGCCAAACGGTCCCGGCTCGGAGAAAACATCGGCAGACTCCCGCCAGGCAAAGTCAGGAACCGGCCGGACCGCCGAATCCTTTCTTCCCGACTTTTGCAGCCTCTCGACCGCCTTGACGCTGGTCGTTTCGTCGGAGTTGCTGGCCTTCGTTCTGACGCTTGCCGATTCTTCCCCCGAGTACGGCTTCTGGTCCGACTTGGGGCTGCGCTCGCTGTTCATCGTCTGGATCGCGCTGAGCAGCGGGTTCCTCTTGTGCGGCATACGCCCGTGGCTGGTCCGGCTCGACGCGTTTTGGAGCGGAATTGCGACCTTTTCCGTCATTCAGGCGGCGACCTTGCTCATGACCTGGCTGACCCGTGATGGTCCGCTGAATCCGGGACTTGCGGTTTCCTCCCGAACTATCGACGGCATCGAATATTTGAAAGCCCTCGGAGTCAGCGGTCTCGTGACGGCGGCCTGGCTGCGCTACCTCTACATCCAGTCGCGCTGGCGCCAGCAAATCCGGGCGGAGGGGGAAGCCCGGCTGGATGCGCTGCAGGCGCGGATGCGCCCCCATTTTCTGTTCAACAGTCTCAACACCATCGCCAGCCTGACTCGCAACGATCCGAAAATGGCGGAAGAACTTCTGCTGGATTTGGCCGAGCTGTTTCGCGCGGTACTTAGGAAAGAGGCCAAGTGGGTGACGCTGAAGGACGAAGTCGGCCTCACCTGCCAGTATCTGAACATCGAGCGGCAGCGCCTCGGCGAACGTCTCCGCGTTACCTGGCTTCTGAAGAACGCTCCGGAGGATGCATTGATCCCTCCTCTCAGCATCCAGCCGCTGGTGGAAAATGCGATATATCACGGCATCGAACCATCCCAGTCCGGAGGCGCGATCGAGATCGGCGGCCAACTCGCCAAACATCAACTCGTGCTTACGGTAAAAAACACCCTGCCGCAAGTGGATGCGAGGCGCTCGCGCCGGGGCACGCGGGTAGCCCTGGCCAATCTAGGCGCACGTCTCGAAGCCTGCTTTCCGGGCGAGGCGCGTCTCCTGACCAGCGTAGTCGACAATTGTTACCAAGTCCGAATGGTCTTTCCTTATCGCCCGAAACATCATGAAAATCCTGATCGTCGATGATGAAGCGCCGGCTCGAAGCCGATTGCGGGATGTGCTCAGCGAGATCGATTCGACCCTGACCGTCGTGGGCGAAGCCGCCGACGGCGAACAGGCCCTGAGACTCGCCGCTCGAACCCGGCCCGACGCGGTTCTCCTGGACATCCGCATGCCGTGGATCGACGGCATCCAGACCGCGCGCGAACTGGCCCGTTTTCCGCAGCCGCCGGCCGTGGTGTTCACCACGGCTTACGACGAATATGCGTTGCAAGCCTTCGAGGTCAGCGCGATCGATTATCTCCTCAAACCGGTGCGCAAGGACCGCCTGGCCGCCGCCTTGCGCAAGGCGGAACGCTTTACCGAAATCGCGTGGAAACAGTTCGCGGAAGCCCTGCCGGCCGGGCAGTCGACCCGCAGCCATTTATGCATCTACAGCCATGGCGACATTCGCTTGATTCCGCTCGATACGGTGCTGTACTTCCGCGCCGAACAAAAATATACGACGGTAAGAACCCCCGACGGAGAAACTTTGATTGACGACTCGCTGAAGTCTCTGGAAGAAGAGTTCGGAAACACATTCATTCGAGTCCACCGCAACGCCCTGGCGGCGGTCGAGCATATCATCGCATTGGAAAAATCCGCCTCCGGCGGAATGGCGCTTCGCCTCAGAGGCATTTGCGAGACCCTGGAAATCAGCCGCCGCCACCTTCCCGCGGTAAGAGCCCAGTTGAAACAACTCGCTACGATTGGTGAGAACCGCTGATTTGGTACAATGGCCAAATTTACGCACGGTTAATCACGATGCCACAACGTATACGCATCGCCACCCGCAGGAGCGCCCTGGCCTTATGGCAGGCCGAACACGTCGCGACGCGGCTGCGGGCCGCATGCCCCGATATCGAGGTCGAACTGGTGAAAATGGTCACGCGCGGCGACAAATTGCTCGATGCCCCGCTGGCCAAGGTAGGCGGCAAAGGCTTGTTCGTGAAAGAACTGGAGGAGGGGCTGCTAGCGGAATCCGCCGACTTGGCCGTGCACTCGATGAAGGATGTGCCCGCGGAATTGCCCGATGGACTGCATCTCGCCGCGATTCTCCAGCGCGAAGACCCGCGTGACGCGTTCGTTTCCGTCCGTTATTCTTCCTTCGAGCAACTGCCTCCCGAGGCGAAAGTCGGAACCTCCAGCCTCCGCCGCCAGTGCCAGATCAAAGCCCGCCTTCCCGGCTGCGAAACGCTCAATCTTCGCGGCAACGTTGATACCCGCCTGAGCAAGCTCGAGAACGAGCAGTTCGACGCCATCATCCTGGCCGCCGCGGGATTGAAGCGGCTCGGCCTGAGCCATAGGATCACCGAAATACTTTCGACGGAAATCAGTCTGCCGGCGGTCGGTCAGGGCGCCATCGGCATCGAATGCCGCCGGGATGACATTTGGCTGAACGAGTCTCTAAAGGTATTGCACCATGAAGAAACGGCAATCTGTGTCATGGCGGAGCGCGCCCTCAACGAGCGCCTGAACGGCGGCTGCCAGGTACCGATTGCCGGATATGCGGAATTGTCCGGCGACCGTCTCAGGCTGCGGGGACTGGTCGGCACACCAGACGGCCGTACGCTCGTTCAAGGCGTCATCGAAGGCGCCAAGGACGATCCGCAAGCCTTGGGCAGAGCCTTGGCGGAGAATTTGTTGGCACGCGGGGCCGACCGCGTACTGGACGCACTTTATGCCTGAGCCATGGCAAGCTCGACGAATACGACTCTGTTCGGCTTGAACGTACTGGTCACCCGACCGCGGGAACAAGCCGATGGCCTCTGCGCTCTAATTGAAGCTGCCGGCGGCCGAGCATTACGAATGCCCTTGCTGGAAATCGCGGCGGTCGCCGATCCGTCTACCGCGGAAGCGCTTTTGTCCAGGACGGATCAATGGGATTGGCTGATATTTACGAGCACCAACGCCGTTCGCTTCGCCCTGCAGATTATCGGCGGATCGTATGCGCCCCCGCCGTCGGCACGAGTCGCTGCGATCGGCCGAGCCACGGCGGAAGCACTGGCCAAAGCCGGAATTCGGGTGGACCTGATACCTAAACCGCAGTTTAATAGCGAGTCCCTTTTGGCTTCGCCGGAAATGGCCGATGTAACCGGCCAATCCATATTGATCGTCCGGGGCGAAGGCGGACGGGAGCATCTTGCACAAACACTCGAGGCACGCGGCGCGGAAGTCGTCTTCGCGGAAGTGTATCGCAGGATTCTTCCCGAGATGGACATCGCCTACTGGATCGACCTCTGGCGCCAAGGCCGTATCGACGTTGTGACCATCACCAGCGGAGAGGCTTTGAACAATCTTATGTTGTTCTTGGGCGAGGCAAGACACGAATTCACCGAGCGCACGCCGCTGGTGGTGATCGGATCTCGCATCGAAAAACTGGCTCGGGATCTGGGTTGGCATCACGTGATCGGCGCGGAGCCGGCCAGCGATCAGGCCATAACGGAAACGATCATTGGCCTGGCCGAAACCAAGAGAGCCGCGCAAGACCTCCAGACCAGCCGGTAATCGGACCTCCTGATTTCGAATTATTTCTCCAACAAAAGCTATTCAAAAGTTCAAGACTACGGGGATACAGCATTGGTTGACGTAAACAACGAATTGATGTCGGCCACCGGCCAACCCGCCAGCGGCGCGGAGACCGAGGCAGTGAAGACATCTGCCGCGCCCCCCAGAAAATCCCGCAGCTTCGCGTGGATCGGTTATCTCATATTGCTGGGCATACTGGGTCTTACCGTCGGAGGCTGGTACTTTCTTCAAGAATTGCGTTCCAAACAGGAAGGACTGGGCGGCCAATTGAGCAGCAAGGACCAGCAGATCATGGAATTTACGCGTCAGCTGGGCGCGGTGCAATCCGAACTGGCATCCCTACACTCCCAGTTGGCGACGCTGCAATCCCAGGTGACGACCGAGGACTCGAGATTCGAACGCATGATCGGCGAACAGTCCGCCCAACTCAACGAAAGATTGAACCTGACGCGGAGCGAATTGAACGAATCGGTCCACCACATTCAGCGGCAGCTCAACAAGACTCGCGGCGATCTGATGGTCGCGGACGCCGAGTACCTGCTGAGCATCGCCAACCAGAAACTTCATTTGATCGGCGACGTGAAGGCCGTGCTCGCCGCCATGGAAGCCGCCGACCAGCGTCTGCACGACAGCGGCGACCCGGCGGTATTCAAGGTTCGGGAAGCATTGGCCGATGAACTCGAGACTCTCCGCAGGCTCGATGCGCCCGATCTCGTAGGCATTTCCTCGAAACTGCTGGCTCTCGAACACGGAGTCAAGGATATTCCCTTGTTCCTGCCCCATGCCGGCAGAGTCGGCGAACACGGCGCCCCCCACGAAACCGGCGAGCAAAGCCCTGGGGGTGGGGGCGACGAAGGCGTCGTTTCCGCACTGGACAATATCAAGGATCTGGTGAAGATACGCCGTACCGATCGACCGGTCGATGCCGTCCTCCATCCGGAACAGGCCGAGGCGCTTCGCCAGGTTTTGGTCCTCAAGCTGGAAACGGCCCGGGCGGCGCTTCTCCGGAGCGACGAAGAGATGTACAAAGCCGCCCTAATATCCGCGCGCGCATGGCTGGACGAGCACTTCGATCCGAGCGCGGAACAGACCCGGCACGCCGCCGCGGAAATCAGCGCGCTGGCTGACCAACCGATTCGCATACCGTTTCCGGATATCAGCAAGTCTTTGACGCTTTTGAGGAATATCGAAAAGCTTCGACTGGAAGCCGAAGAGGCTGAAGCCAGAGGCAGCCGCGGCCAGCCGCCCGAGCAGACCCAGCCGGCGGAGACGCAGCCGTGAAGAAGGCCGTCATCTACGCTCTGATCATATTTTCGATCGCTGCCGGCGTGGCCTTTTTCGTGCACCGCGCTCTGGTTGCCGGTGAAGCGGGCTATGTCATCATCGGCTATGACCGCTGGGTGCTGGAATCGTCGCTGCTGGTGATGCTGATCACCCTGATCGGCGCTTTCGTGCTGTTCTACCTGCTGGTCCGCGTCGTCCTGCAGGCGATAAGTCTTCCCGCGGTCATGAAAAAGCGCAGCGGCGAGCTTCGCAACAAGCGTTCCCAGGAATCCTTGCTCACCGGCCTCATCGAATCGGCCGAGGGCAATTGGGAAAAGGCCGAGCGGAACCTGATCCGCCACGCTGCCGACAGCGGGGCGCCGCTCATCAACTATTTGACCGCTGCACGGGCCGCACATGCACGTGGCGCGGTGGAGCAGCGCGACGAATACCTGAAGCTGGCGCGCGAAATCGCACCCGAATCCGAACTCGCCGTCGGCTTGACCCGCGCCGAATTGCAGTTGTCCAATAAGCAGTTCGAGGAAGCGCTGGAATCCCTCACTCATCTGAACAGAATCGCGCCGAGCCACGCCGCGGTCCTGAGACTGACCCACCAGGCCTACGCCCAAATGGAAGATTGGGAAGCTTTGCACCGTTTGCTTCCCGACTTGCACAGGAGCAAGGTTTTGATGGAAGCTGAGGTCAGACTGCTCGAAACGGAAACCTACAGCGCATTGATCAAGCAAAAATCGGAAACTCGAAATGCCTCGTCCCTGCGCGAGATTTGGGCGACTGTTCCGATGCACATCCGGGCCTCCACAGGCATTCAGTCGCTTTATTTCGCCGCCATGATCGAGGCCGGAGCCGGCGAGGAAATCGAAGACGAACTCCGCCGCGCACTCGGCGAAGAGTGGGACGAGACCCTACTGGTGCTCTACGGTTGTATTCAGCTGTCCGACCGGGCAAAGCAGCTCCAGCATGCGGAAACCTGGCTGGGTCCGCATCCTAGGGACGCGGTACTGTTCAGAGTGCTGGGCAAGCTCGCCATACGCTGCAAGCATTGGGACAAAGCCAGAGATTACCTGGAGAAAAGCCTGGATGTGGAACCCAGCGTGGAAGCCTACCAGCTGTTGGGCGATGTGTTGCATCAGCAGAACGATTTCGCCGCGGCCTGTCATTTTTACCGAAATGGATTGATGTTCGCTTCCAACGAGGTGGTGGCCCAGATCGAGCAAAATCCGGCCGGTGAATCCGTTGAACCTGTCGGGGGGGAGCTGGTTTCCGGCACGGCACAGTAACCGGATGGGACGGCGGCGAGAGATACGGCTTCCGGCGATCGAGACGGTGCGACTCTGACGGTTCGGCTATTGGCCCGAAAGGTACGGCTCCAATCCGGATCGGAAGCCTCCGGTACCGTTTCGTTGGCCGCACCTTCGGCGAGGCCGGGTATTCTGCCGCGTCGTTACGGCCAATTTCGCGTTAGGACCCGAGACTTGGCTTTCGGTCGGTAAGCGGACAAAGAACAGACCTGTTGCGCGAGTCTCGCCGACATGGAGATCGCTATGAACGACATTCGAGTCGCGAATTGGTTCGAGCTGATGCAGGCCTTGTACGACATTCCGAGAAACAATCTCCAGCGTTATCGGTCGGATCTCGTCTATCGAGGTTTGGCTGACGCCTCATGGGGACTCGAGAACAGTCTGCTGCGGCTCGGCGGCGACTATGTCAACATCGAAAAGCCAATGTTGCGGGGCTTTCGGAAGTACGCGGAACCCGGATCGATACCGACCGGACCGCTCTGGGTCCAGTTGGCCGTGGCCCAGCATTACGGTTTGCCGACCCGCCTCCTGGATTGGACAATCTCGCCCAAGGTGGCAGTGCATTTTGCCACGGCGGAAGAGCAGTACTACGATCGGGATGCGGCGATCTGGTGCATCAACGTGGTGGAGGCCCGGTCTCTGCTACCGGAAAAGCTTCGCGACGTACTCAAGCGCGAATCCGCATTTCTGTTCTCGGTCGAGATGCTCGAATTCATACGGACTCTGGACGAGTTCGATCAGCTGGCTGAAAATGGCCGCTTCGTGCTCTTCTTCGAGCCGCCGTCGCTGGATGCCCGAATCGTCAACCAAGGCGCCATCATGTCGGCAATGCCCGGAGCCACACTGGTTCTCAGCGAATTTCTCTTGAATCATCCAGCGCTTTATTTCCGCATCATCATCCCGAAAGAGATCAAATGGGAAGTACGGGACAAACTCGATCAGGACAACGTCACCGAGCGGATGCTCTTTCCGGGCCTCGATGGTTTGAGCCGATGGCTGAAACGGTATTACGGACCGGGCCCTTGCCGCGTACCGAAGCCGGCCGGCCCGCATTAGCCCCGGTTCTCGGCATCGGCCGTCTGTCTCCAGAATCCTTGCCGCTCGCCCCTGCCTACAGCGGAATTCCGATCGGCTATAGTCGGTTTCTCGTCTCATAGTTCAAGCGTGTCGCATCCCGTAATTCTTTTCGAAGGCGTCGGAAAAAAATTCCGCCGGTCTCTAAAAGCCGACCTGCTTTACGGCTTTCAAGACGCCTCGCGGAGCCTATTCCGCCGAAAACCCTTGGAGCACCTGCGCAGCGATGAATTTTGGGCGCTGCGCGATATCTCGTTTACGGCCGGAGCAGGCGAATGCATAGGGATTATCGGCCCGAACGGTGCCGGTAAAAGCACGCTGCTTAAACTGGTCAATGGGGATTATCGACCGGATCGCGGCCGAATTGCCATGCGCGGACGAATCAAATCCCTCATCCGCCTCGGTACGGGACTTCAACCCATGTTGACCGGACGCGAGAATATCTATATCCAATGCGCGCAGCTCGGACTCGACAAGCGGGCGACCGATGCCACACTGGACGAGATTGTGGCTTTTGCAGGGCTGGAAAAGACGCTCGATGCGCCGGTCAGGCATTATTCCGACGGCATGTATGCACGCCTGGAATTCTCGATAGCCACCTGTCTCCCGACCGATATCCTGCTCGTCGACGAAGTTCTGGCGGTGGGCGACATCGCCTTCCAGATACGCTGCCTGGAGCGGCTCGACAGTCTTAAATGCAATGGGACGACGGTTTTGTTCGTATCTCATTCCGAAATGACCATCCGACACGTAGCCGACCACTGCCTGCTCCTTTTCGACGGCGAAGCACTGGCCTTCGGTGAAACCGACAAAGTGTTTCTGAAGTATTACCAGTCAATAGGCTATCTCGATCGGCAGCTCAAACCTTTGGGAACTTCGCCCGAGATACCGGCGGACTTTGCCGGCGTAGCCTCGATACGCGCGTTGGCGGTCAAAGGACAGGAAAATGCCGGCGGCGTGAAAGTTTTTACGGGACAGCCTGTGGACTTCGAAGTGAGCTATTTCGCCTCAGTCCCGGTGGACTCCGCCGGTTTGGTGCTTCAATTTTGGAACCAGGCGGATATCCTGATCGCCACGACCCATTCGGATACGGATGGCCACCGGCTTTCGCTCAAACCTGACGGCGGACGGTTGCGCCTAGCATTGCCGTTCCTGTCGCTGATTCCCGGAATTTACCGTGTCGCGGGCGGGTTCGTCTCGGCGGGGGACTGGCTCGGCTATGGCGGGCATTTACTGACGCTGGTGGTCGCCCAGAAACAGGGGCAAGCTTATGAAGGATTAATCTCGATTGAGGCGAAGGTTTCGAACGCGGAATGAATCGACGACGGTTAGCCTCTGCCACCCCACGCCGTCTCAAAACCTCGGACAAGAAGCCGTTGCGAAAAAACCGCACAGCCGGTTTTTTCGCAATCGCTCAGGCCGCCACCGCCAGCTGATCGGGCAATTCCACTTCCATCGCGATGGGCAGGTGATCCGAACAGGCGAAATTGATCACGTGCACATGCGTCACCAGAAGACTCGGCGTTACCAGAATGTGATCGAGCATCTTGTGCGGACGCCAGCTCGGGAACGTTTTCAACTCGCACATCGGATCACACAGCTCGGTCGCGGAAGTCAGGAGATTGAGTTCCGGCGAATTCGGCTCGCAGTTCAGGTCTCCCATCAATACGACATGAGGCAGGTCGCGGATCAGCTCGCTGACAAACGCAATCTGCTTGAGACGGGCACGCCTGCTCAGGGCCAAATGCAGAATACACAAATATAAGGCGTCTTCACCCACGGCGCCGAAACGGGCCAGCAAAGCGCCGCGCCCGGGCAGGCCCGGCAGCTTGTAGTCATGGATGAAATCGGGCTTGATCCGGCTCAGCAGCCCGTTGCTGTGTAGGGCCAGATTGCCGATACGACGGTTGACCTGGTTATGCCAATAAGCAAAGCCCGCCGTTTCCGCAAGATATTGAGTCTGAACGATATGATGACTGCGTACGCCGCCTCCGTCCACTTCCTGCAAACCGACGACATCGAAAGATCGGAGAAGATGGGCAATCCGGATCAGGTTCGGAAGACGTTTTTGGGACGGCCAGATATGCCGCCAGCTCCCGATGATGTAGTCCCGGTAGCTGGATGTCGTAATGCCGGTCTGGATATTGAAACTGGCCAACCGAATGTGCCGCTTGTTGACCGCCGCGCTGGTCTTCAGGGACGTGGCGACGGCTCGCGAGGCCATCGCCGTGCTCAATGATACCGCCCCCCCAACCTGCTCGCCGTCGATCCGGCGGAATGACGTTGACGTTTCTTTCATGTACACACCGTTATTGGATATCTTTTGCCCCAGTGGACTCCTTTTCGATCAAATCGTTCATGATGGCGATCATCCGAGGAAACGACTTGGCCTGTTGAGGGGCGATCCGGTATTTGCCGTTGACGATGACATTGGGCGTTCCAGTCACGCCGTAGCGCGCCGCGGCAGTTTCGGCCTGCCGCATTTTCGTATCCACGGCAAATGATTTGTAAGCGTTGCGAAAATCATTTTCGGCAATGCCGTGGCCGACGAAAAATTTGGCCAGTTCCGCCTCGCTCTCCAATGCCTGCTTCTTGTTCTGAATGGCGTCGTACAAATCGGCGTGGACCTTATCCAGTACACCCAGAACTTCCGCGGTATAAAACGCCTTGGCGTGAGCCGCCCAGCGCGCATTGAAAACAGCCGGTTGCCGAACGAAGTCGACGTTGTCGGGTTTCTTTTTCAGCCATGCGTTCAGGTCCGGCTCGAAGTGATAACAATGAGGGCAGCCGTACCAGAAGAACTCCATGACTTCGACCTTGGAAGGATCGACCGTGGGTTGCGGCGGATTTACCAGTTCGTAGTCTACGCCTTCTTCGAATTCCTCAGGCTTGGGCGCCGCGATGGACGCCACCGAAAACAAGACCAGGCAAGCTAGCAAACTCAACGCCGATTTCATTCAACAAGCTCCAATCTGAAAGGATGCGAACCGGAAAAGTGATCGGAAATCCGGCCGGGGGTTCGCCCGGCCTCACTTAACGCTTAGGATTTTAAACCCAAAATCATGAAAAATGTGTCGACAATGCCTAAATTTGAGCGATTTCGAGGCGCGGATCTCATTGTAATCCCGCGGTGAAGCCGGACACGGCGGCGATTTCTTCGCTGCTCAGCTTAGCCGCGATCGCACGCATGATAGAATTTGCGTCGTTGGCTCGTTCGCCCGACTTGAAATCACTCAAGGTCTTTTCGAGATACGCGGCATATTGGCCACGCAGAGCGGGAAACTTGGCGGAAGGATTGCCGGCCCCGTCCGGGCCGTGACAGCCGGTACAAGCCGGAACGGCGGACGAGGCATTACCGGTGCGGTAGATCTTTTCGCCCAGCGGATTCGGCTTCTCCGCCTTTTCCAGCGTGACCTTCTGCCGGGCGTAATAGGCGCTGATATCGTCGATGTCAGCGTCGGACAAGGGTTCCGCCATCGCCGTCATGGTCGGATTGGCGCGTTTACCTTTTTTGAATTCGTGCAACTGCTTGGCGAGATAAGATGCGTGCTGGCCGGCCAGCTTGGGAAAAATCGGTGCATTGCTGTTTCCGTCCTCGCCGTGGCAGCCGGCACAGGACTCCGATTTCTCCTCGCCCGCCGCCGCATCCCCTTGAGCATAAACGAGGGAATGACCGCTCAACAAGACGAAACAAACCCACAATGCATATTTCCCCATTATTGACCCCTCGCTCAGAAAAACCAAGTTGAAGTAAATTTACGCCGGCCTGCGGCTCGTTTTAGAGCGCAAATCAAATACGGGTAGACTACAAAAGTCAACAGATTTACCGAATCGATGCTCATGAATACCTCTTATCGAAACACCCGCTACATGATGAGTGCTCCGAACGTGAACGATGCACCGCCGGACGAAGGCTTCGAAGTCGCATTCGCAGGCCGCTCCAATGCCGGAAAATCCAGCGCGATCAATGTAATCACCCAGCAAAAGGCGCTCGCGCGCGTCAGCAAGACGCCGGGCCGCACCCAGATGCTCAATTTTTTCCGGGTGGACGACCACAGGCGCTTGGTCGACCTCCCCGGCTACGGCTATGCCCAAGTACCGGAAGCGATCCAGAAGAACTGGCGCCAAGCCCTGGAAGGGTATTTCAGCGAGCGCCGGTCCTTGCGCGGGGTGTTTCTGGTGATGGACATACGCCATCCCATGACCCCGTTCGACCACCGCATGATCGAGTGGTGCCGCCATTGGGAGCTGCCGCTGCACATCGCGCTGACCAAAGCGGACAAACTCAGCCGCGGGGCAGCGCTTCAGACCCTGCGAACAGTGGAAGCCGAATTGAAAGCGCAGCAGGGGCTGAACTTCAGTTTGCAGATTCTTTCGGCGCTCAAGCGCATCGGACTGGAAGAGGCATGGGCCGTGCTGGACCGCTGGCTGGAAATGTCTCGACCGAATGCATCGTGAGAAAGAAAAAGCTCCGAGGCAAATGGGGGGATATACCTCGGAGCGAAGTCCCGGCTTGGGGGGGATGCCGGGTGAATGACACTACTCAAAGGGAGGAGATGAGTAGTTCGCGTCGTTCCTGACACTTAAACCTTGTGACATCGCTTGCGGATAAAAGTTCAGCCGCTTGTTCCTTGTTTTTTCAAAGCCGTCCAAAGGGCATCGCCGGGCTTCGGAACAGCCTACCGAAGCAGCCGGCGTAGTTCGTTGAGACCACGGGAATTCAGAACATCACGGGACTCCAGCCAGCCGCGCCGGGCCTGCCCGACGGCATAGCGCAGGTTCCCGAAGTCCAGGGTACTATGGCCGTCAGAATTGAGACTGACCAACACCCCCTCTTCCTTGGCTATTTTGCATTGAACATCGCTGAGATCTAGGCGCTCCGGATTCGCGTTGAGTTCGAGAAAACAGCCACGGTCCCGGGCCTTGCGGATCACGCGCAGCATGTCGACGTCGTAAGGCTCGCGGCGGCCGATCAAGCGTCCCGAAGGGTGCGCCAGGATGTTGAAATGCGGGCGATCCATTGCCCGTAGAATCCGCTCGGTCTGCTTGTTCCGGGGCAGGTCGAACCGGCTGTGCACCGCGCCGACCACGACGTCGAGCCGGCCCAGCAGTTCGTCAGGGAAGTCCAGGCGGCCGTCTTCCAGAATATCCACCTCGATGCCCTTGAGGAGAACGATGCCGTCCAGGGTGTCGTTCAGCCTTTCGATTTCGTCCATCTGTTTGAGCAAGCGAACCGAATCCAGACCGTGCGCCACCGTCAATCGGCGCGAGTGCTCGGTGATCGCAAGATATTCGAGGCCATGGCTTTTCGCCGTGCCCGCCATCTCCAGAATGGTGTTGTGGCCGTCCGACGCCTTGGTATGGGCATGAAGATCGCCCTTGATGTCCGCCAGCTCGACCAGCTTCGGCAAACGCCCTGTCCTGGCCGCTTCGATCTCGCCCCGGTCTTCGCGCAATTCCGGCGGGATGAACGGCAGTCCGACGCCGGCAAAAACCGATTCCTCGGTATCGCCCGCAACCCGCTCGTCGCCGCGAAACACGCCGTATTCGTTGATTTTGAGACCTCGCTCCTGCCCCAGGCGTCGAATGGCAATATTGTGGGCCTTGCCGCCGGTGAAATAATGCAGGGCCGCACCGTAGTTTTCCGCCGATACCACCCTGAAATCCACTTGCAGTCCGCCGCGCAGCAATACGCTGGCCCGCGTGGGCCCATGCGTCACCACCTCCGCGACATCCTCGTAGTCGACGAAACGCTGCATGATGGGACTTTCCGCTTCCGCCGTCGCCAGGATATCGAGATCGCCCACCGTCTCCTTGGCGCGGCGGTAACTACCGGCGATCACCACGCGACCGACGCCGGGAACCCGTTTCAGATAATCGAGCAGATGCGTCGCGAATTGATCGGCAACGACGCGCGTGTACCGCCCGGCTCCGCCGCCATGAGCTTCCAGGGCGTCCGAGATGTGCATTTCGGTCTTCTCGCCGAAGCCGGGCAGTGCCTGGATTCGATGCTCGCGTACTGCGCGCCGAAGCTGGTCGAGGGTCTGAATGCCGAGTTCGCGATAAAGCGATCTCACCCGCTTCGGCCCCAGGCCCGGAATTTTCAAAAGCTCCGCTATGGCGGGCGGCAAGCGCCTGTGGAGTTCGTCCAGCGCCTTGCAATGGCCGGTATCGACGATTCCCTTGATCTTGGCGGCCAGGTCGGTGCCGATGCCCGGCAATTCGGTCAGATCCTCGCCCTTTTTCACCATCGCACGTACGTCCTTGCCCAGTTCCTGGAGTATGCGGGCGGCATTGCGATAGGCGCGGACCCGAAATACGTTCGCGCCGTCGATTTCCAGGAGATCGGCGATTTCTTCGAAGATCGCGGCAATATCGGCGTTACGTACGGGCATGGCGAATGCTCACGGACTCGGAAAGACTCGCACCAATCCGGCTGTAGCCGAGGTCGATATGAGTTCGACTTCGGCGATACCGAAACGCTCCACTACCCAGGCATTGGTCGCGAGATGCCGGGTCATCGGATCGACCGTGAAACCCGACTCGCCGTCGGCCAGGGCGCAAGGCAGTACCAACTGATCCGCCAGATGTTCGTCCACCGCCGCGCTCGTATGATCGTGCTCCAGCAGCTTCGCGCAGGCGTCCTCGGCAACCTGTTCCGCCGGTTTGCCGCGCTCGCCCAGGGCACCGAATCCGGCCAGGGCGCGTTCGTAGCGAGCAACCAGAAAAGTTCCGGCGCCGGGACAGGCGGCGCGGACCGGCACCGCATCGATACGGCAGGACATGTTCTTGCGCCGCAGCAGAGTCTCCGCACGCTGCGCCATGCGCTGCGACACGTGCTCGGGAAGATTGGCGGCGAGTCCGCGGCCGAAGACTTCGATGAGCTCGCCTCTGTCCTCCAGTTTCAGAGGGTGTAATTTCCGTCGCCCTCCCGATGGTATTCCCTTGATTTCCAGCCTGACCTCCCCTTTTCCGATCGGATACCAGCCGGTTCGTTCGAGGCTGAGTTCGGCACCGACGCCCATAAGCTTCAAATAGGGCAGCCATACATCGTGGAGATAATCGAACGACGGGCTCAGCGGCACGTGCGTTCCTCCCCGCGCCACGACACAGGAATCGCCTTCGGCCAAGGCCAGAGGCAGCAACACCGTCTGAAGCACCAGCGATACCGCCCCGGCACTGCCCCCTCGCCGCGCTTCCGCCACGTCGAAACGGTATTCGCCGGCCCTCGGCTTTATCCGCGGCGCGAACCGCAAAGTCCTGGAACCCAATTCGGCGCCGTTCAGCTCGGCATCGCAAAGCTTGGCGGCCGCGAACACCGCGGTCAGATGCTGGGCAGCCAATCCCGGCTTTTTCCGCCTTGCGCGGATGTTTTCGATGTGTACCGCACGGCCGGTAATCGCGGACAGGCATAGCGTTGTCCTCAGAATCTGGCCGCCGCCTTCACCGTAGGAACCGTCGATAAGGATGAAATCCATGGTCTACGTCACCTACTCTTCAAGCTCTTCGAGAAAAAGAATCGGCGTTTGTCATTGCATTGGAATTCGTCACGGTGGCTTAATGTAAGGGATAGGTCGAGTCGCTGTGCATTTTCCCCTGGAGAGCCGCACATGCGCTGCCTACGCCGAAAACCACCAGGACGGTAGTTTAGTTCACTAGGGCCGAGAGTCTCCGACCGCTGCAACCCTCGCTGGACTCCAACAACAAGGAGGATTTTTCCATGTCCACAGTACGCTTCATTATCGCCTTCCTCGCCGGCTTTTTGATGAGCAGCCTATCCTTCGCCGCTTCCGCGGCAACCCCCAGCATGTGGTGGGATCACCTGGACGGTGGAACCATGAGTCAAGCCGATTGCGTCGACAAGGGCGAGTCGATACTGACTTCGGAAAAAGCGGGCAGAATCAGCAAGGATGCCGATTCGGTCCGTTCCTGGAGCGAGCATATCACCGGCGTGGTCGAATGCTTGAAGACGGACGACCATTTGATGATCATGATCTTGGTCGGAAGCGATAACACAGTTGCCGGCAATGCCCTTTTCAACGCGCTGAAAAACGGCATGAAGCAATAACATCGTTCGCCAGCCCGCGCCGGTCTGCGTGCGGGCTGGCCGAGCTGCCGACGCCGCTGTAATCGGCCGTTTTCCTCGAGGAAAAAAGCGCCAGCCGATCGGCATCGAGCTTTGATGGCTCTCCCCTGCGGCCCGGACTCGCCCAAGCGGGCCGGCACGTCAATTTCGCGCGATTCCGCCCGCCTGTATACTGACCTCGTGTTCCGCCGGAGAACCATCATGCTCGACGAGCAACAAAAACGCTTTTACGGCCGAATCGGGCTAATCCTGCTGTTTGTCGCGGTGCTTGCCGCATTCTTCGCTGTCAGGGGGAATCAATGGCTGAGCCTGGACGTCATCAAGGAAAACCGCGATCGGCTCATGGACTTTACCGAACACCATTACATCCTCATGCTGTTCGCCTCGGCCTTGCTCTATATCGCCACGACGGCATTCAGCATTCCGGGCGGTGGAATACTGTCACTGGCCATGGGTGTGCTGTTCGGACGCTGGCTGGGCACTTTGGTGACGGTGATCGCGTCGACCCTGGGCGCCTTGCTGGCTTTTCTGGCGGCACGTTTCGTTTTTGCCGACTTCGCCCACGCCAAGTTGTCGCAGTCTCCGGTGGCCGTACGAATCGTGGAAGGGTTCGAGGGCGATGCCTTTCGCTATTTGCTATTTCTCAGGCTGGTACCGCTTTTCCCGTTCTGGCTGGTCAATCTGGCACCGGCCGTGACCAACATCAGCGCCCGCACCTTTTTTCTCGCCACTCTGATCGGTGTCATTCCGGGCAGTTTCGTGTACGTCAACCTGGGGCAGGCTTTAGGCGAAATCAGTGACATCAAGGACATCTGGTCCCCGGAAGTGATCTTCGGTCTAATGCTCCTGGGCCTGCTGATCGTGCTTCCCGCCGTATCCCGGAAAAACCACGGCGGCGCGCGAGGGTAGGCACGGTTCCGGCCTTTTGACCGGAACGGGAACTCGTCGAACGCCCCGTCTCTCGAAGAAGCGAGCCGTTCAACAAGCGATCGGGATAATCAATGAAGCACGCCATCACCCTTAATTTCCATTTTGCCGTGGGGCTGTCCATCCTCGGGGGGATTGGCGTCCTCGCCAACATCGACCTGGTCCTGCCGGAGTCCGAAGGACTGTACGGTCCTTTACGGAACAACCTGTTCATCGTGGTCGGCTACCTTTTGATCAGCCAGATCGTACTCTGGTACTTCCGTTACCGCCGGGGGAGCCGCATCGAGGCCCTGCTCATGGGACTCATCTTTTTCCTCACGGCCGGTGGCGTCGTGTTCTACGCCATCCTCAACAACCTGCCGATCAACCCGCTTTTCATCCTCGCCCTGGTTTATCTGGGCGCATCGCACCTCCTGTATTATTTCGGCGAACGCATGGCGACCACGCCGCGCACCCTCTAGGGCTCGGTCGGGCTCAGGAACCGGCTGCTCATGTGCTCCTTGAGTTCCTCGCCGTCCCGGTAAATGAACAAGGCTTTGATTCCCTCCGCTTCGGCGATTTCCGCTCCGGCGATCTCGCCCACGCATAAAAGAGCCGTGGACCAGGCGTCCGCCACGGTCGGGTCGTCGTGTAAAACGGTTACGGACAGAAGATTATGGGTCACGGGACTGCCGGTCCTGGGATCCAGGATGTGGGAATAGCTTTGCCCGCCGGATTCGAAGAAGTTTCGGTAGGTTCCGGACGTCATCACGGCCGCGCCGTTCTCCTGATGGATCTCCAGGATACGCTGAACTTCCCGAACCATCGGCTTTGGTTTTTCGATGGCCACCCGCCACGAGGCCCCGTTGGCCTTGCGCCCCTTGACCTTCATCTCGCCGCCGATTTCCGCAAGATAATTGTGGATCCCGCGACTTTCGAGCCGTTCCGCCACCGCGCCCACGGTATAGCCTTGGGCGATCGAGGATAAATCGATGGTCAATTCGGGATCCGTTTTACGGATACGGCCGTTTTCCGCATCGACTTCCAGTTTGGTCATGCCGACGTGAGCCACGGCCTGGTCGATTTCGTGCTGTTCCGGCACCCGATTCTCGTGTCTGGAGAAACCCCAGAGATCGAACAAGGGCTTGACCGTAAGATCGTAGCAGCCTGCCGAGCTCCGGTTGACATCCTTAGCGATCGTCACCAAGCGAACGATCTCCGGGGAGACCGAAATCCACTCGGTCGTCTGCTGCCGGTTTACACGGGAAATTTCCGAGTCTTCGCGCCAATTCGACAGTTTTTCGTCGACCCGCCTGAACACGGCCTCGACGTCGGCCCTGATTTGTTCCGGCGTCGCGTCGGTCTGTTCCATAACCATTTTGACGTGATAGGTGGTGCCTTGAATCTCCCCGGAAAGTTCGGTTTCCGTGTTCCGCTCGCAGCCGGCGAAAATCAAGACCATCAGCAGGCAAGAGATATATCGAAATTTCATGAAAGAATCCGGATAAAGGGTGCCCAGGGCAGGATACAAAGTTGAACTCGAAGCCAGCGGACAAGCATTTCGGATACGGTGGAGTCTACGGATAAAACGGCCATACCCAAGGAATAATGCTCAGCGCGATAACGCCCATCAACAGGTTCAAGGGAACACCGAAACGGACGAAATCGGTGAAATGATAACCGCCGGGACCGTAGACCATTAAGTTGGTCTGATAGCCGATCGGCGTGGAAAACCCCATGGACGCGGCAACCATCACGGCAACGATGAATGGCCAGAAACTGACGTCCAGTTTGTCCGCGATGGCCAGCGCCAGGGGAAACATCAACACCGCCACCGAATTGTTGCTGAGCAGTTCGGTCAGCACGACGGTCAAAAAATAGAACAGCACCAGGACCAAAAGCGGATTGTTTCCGGCGAGCCCCAGAAAGCCTTGCGCGATTCCCGAAGCCGCGCCGGAGATTTCCAGGCCCTTGCCGAGCCCGAACGAAGCCGCGATAGCGAGCAAAACCTGACTGTCCATGCTTGTCCTGGCGGTCGGAACGGAACAGCATCCGGTCAACAGCATGGCCCCCGCTCCGAGCATGGCCGCCTTCAGCATGCTCAGCCATTCGAAGGACGCGCTGAGCACCACGGCGGCCAGAATCAGCCAGGCTAAACCCGCGCGTTCATGACGGACCGGCAGATATTCCGACACTTGGCTTACCAAAAGGAAATCGTTGGAATTCCGATGGCGTTCCAGGAACGGCGGGCGGACGTTGAGCAACAGCGTGTCCGCGGGCTCCAGCCGAATTTCGCCGATCTTGCCGGAGATACGCTGCCCGTTGCGCGCGACCGCGATAACCGACCCGCCGTAGACCATGCGGAAACGACCTTCCTTGATGGTTTTGCCCACCAGGGCGCATTGCGGCGAAACGACCGCTTCCACCAAAACGCGCTCGCGATGTTTCCTGTCCTCAAGGGTGAACGATTTGTCGGCCGACGGACGTAATCCCTTGATTCTTTGCAATTCCACCACCGAATCGCTGACACCGGCAAAAACCAGCCGATCGCCGGGCTGGAGACGTTCATAAGGCCCGACTGCCGCCAACACCTCGTCCCCCCGCTCAATTTCCACCAGGTAAAGTCCCTGCAGGTGGCGCAGACCGGCTTCTTCAATGGTCTTACCCACCAGGGCTCCGTTGTCTTCAACCGACATCTCAACCGTATATTCCTTGGGATTTTCGAATACCGCGCTGGCCGGCTTGCGTTCCGGCAAGCGTGAAGGAGCCAGCAGCAAAACATAAGTCATCATCAGAATCGAACACGGAATGCCGACCCAGGCAATGTCGAATAATCCCAGCCCCTCCCTGCCGCTGTGCAGCAGGAGACCGTTGACGATCAGATTGGTACTGGTACCGATCAGACTGATGGTCCCGCCCACGACCGCGGCGTAGCTGAGCGGGATGAGGAGCTTCGACGGCGAAATCTCCAGGCGCTTTGCCCAGGTGAGTACCGCCGGCAAAAAAACGGCTACCAACGGCGTATTGTTCAGGAAGGCGCTGACCGAGGCGACCGGCACGATCAGCCGCAGCAACGCACCTCGTAGGGATTTCGGGCGTCCCAGCACGTGCTGAACCAGCATATCGACGCCGCCGGTCTCCCGGATGCCCGCCACCACCACGTACATCAGGGCCACGGTGATCATGCCCTCGTTGGAAAAACCGCCCAGGGCCTGCTCCGGCGACAGTACGCCGGACATGAGCAGTACGACAACCCCGCCCAGCAGAATCAGCTCAGGTGCTGCGGCCGTGAAAAGCATCAGACCAAGGCACCCCAAGACCACGCCGACCGCCAGCCAAGCTTGTGCACTCATAATTGTTTTTTTGCTCTGGGAAAATTGTTTTCGTTCAAAAACCGTGCATTTTAGACGGGATTCAAATTACAAAAAAGAATACAAGCTTATTTCCTTATAACCATTATCCTAGAAGCTGCAGTTGACCGCTTGAATGGCGTAAAAGCGACCCATGGATTCCGGCCGTCGTCGACTCTACCGATTTCACCGCTCGGATGAAGCCGCTCCGTACCCGCCGCACACTCGAGCACGTCCGGCTGCCGTTTCCAGGATAATCAGGCATTCAACCGTTCTTCGATCTTTTCCTTGAATTTGAGAAAGTGAATGGTCTGCAGCGCTTCCGGCGTATCCACACCCAGGATGGAAAGCGGCAGATCGATATCGGTGATATATATCGGATAGCGTTCCCCGCTTTGGCGAAGCCGCATGATATGGGCCGCCGCCATGGAGAATACATCCTGTCCCGCGTCCATGGAGGAAAACTCGGTGTCGTTGCAGAAAATGGTATAGGCGCTACGGCCGGGCGAGCTCGCTTGAGCGAATACGCGAATTTCCAGCATGCGACGGAGCGGATCGGGCTGAAAACCGGCGGACTTTACGCTATAACCGCCGGACGGCTGGCGCTCGACCAGGTAATATTCGATTCCTCCGGCGGCGAGTACATAGCGTTGCAGAATGTCGTTCAGGAACGAGGCGTAGGGCCCCAACAAGAGTTCAGGCTCGACCGTTTCGTGACTCTTGTGGAACAGGGCGCCCCGCTCGTCCACGATATAAACCTTCACCAGCCCGGGTTCCGGCTGGCAGAACACCTGAATGACGCCGGGCCGGTTCCGGCCGTAGATCAAAGGCAAGGGGTCGTTTTCCAGGGCGGCGGGATCGAAAACGACCGGCGAAAAAACAGCCCGCGCAGCCGATAATTCGGCATGCAGACGCTCGATATCGGGAACGCTCCAAAACCGGACGCTCGCGCCTTGCCCGTCGAACAGGTAGAACTCCGATCCGCCCCGCAAGACATAGCGCAGCGCGTTGTCGGACTTCGAGAACGCCGCGCGCAGATCCTGAAATAACGCCTTGACTCTTAAGGCAATGGTGCGGGCACGGCCGGGAACGAAACAGAAACACTCGACGACCGGCTCATGGGAGAGCGATTCGTTCACGAGATCCGCCAGACAATCGAGGAAGCCGTGCAGGCCTTGATATCGCTTGACCAGGGTTTCGCGCCATGAGGTCAGGAACATGGCATCGACCTGATGGACGAGATTGATTCGCTCGTGGCCATAACTCAACGCATCATGACGATTGCTGGCCATTCTGAATCCGTCGCGGCGGCCGGCATCGACGTCTATTCCCGGATTGACGAACAATGCCGCGGCCACCACGCGCGGAGGTCTCCCGTAATCGTCCAGATCTTCCGGCTCGTTCCGGTGTGACGCGACAAAACCGTTCAGCGCACGCAAAATGTTCCTGAGCTCCAAGGACGTCAACGCGCTTGCGACGGTTTCCAGAAAAAGATCGGCGCTGCGGTCGTGAAGGCGGTTGAGCGACAGCCAGGCCAACAGTTCGACCAGGCTACGGGCCTTTTTCAGATAGGCCGCCTTTTCCGCATCCGCAGGCGCGATCCGCCCGGGGTACAAGATCCATCCCATTTCGCCGTCCGCCAGGCAGGCTTCGTGCACCGAAAAATCTTTCGGCTCGATGCGGTCGCCGCTGTCGAAGCTCAACTTCTCCACTTTGCCGGGCTTAAGCTCCAAAACCGCGGAGAGCCTGCGCCCCAGGAGCTTGATTTCCTCTCCGGCCGAACCTCCCATCTCGGCATGCTTGGAAGCGAACTGCCTTACCGTTCGATAATTTCGGGTGAGTTCCTGGCTTATCACTTTTTGCTCCTGCAAAGCTTTGATCACCGTCCAGTGCCGGCGCTCGTCCAAATCCCGGACACGCTGGGGCGACCATCCCCAGGCGTGCACCATGGCGGTCAGGGTTTCCTGTCTCCGGCGCTTCTCCGCTTCCGCGTCCCTGCCGGACCTCACCAGTTCGTTGAGCTTGAGATAAAAGCACTGCCGCGCCAGTTCGAGACGCTCGCGCTCGCCCCGCTCCGACAAATACCGCTCCACCTCCCGGTACATGAGAATATAGGAGTCGAGTTCGCGATCGTCCAGACTTCCGCCATAGACCGCTGTCTTCAAGCGGGTACAGAGCCATCGGGTGCGGGGATACTGGCTGGCGTAGCTCTCCATCAGGAACAATTTGAGCAAGGACTTGTGCGGCGCGTCGATCGCCTTGTGCAAATGCCAAAGCGTACCGCCCAGGAATTCATCGGGCGGGATCGATTCGAGCCCTCCGAAATCGATGAAATCGCTTTCGTTGATGAAACGCTTTTCGCTCAAGTGCCTCAGGTATTCTCCGTACCGATCCTCGTGGTCGGGCGGCACCACCCACCAGGCCGTGGCGCGGCCCGCCAGCCAAACGCCGGTGCGATAGAACTCCTCAAGCAGCAAATGATGCTGCACACTGCCGCAGCTCTCGGTAGAAATGGGGGTGCCGATGCCGAGACGAAATCGATCGCTGTCGACGAAAAAGATATGCGCTTCCAATCCAAGGGATTGGGCCCACGTCTCCACGCCGGCCGCCTTGCGGCGCAGTTCGTCCAGTTGGGGTTCGTCCAGCGTGCTCGAATGGCACAGCCAGATATCGAGATCGCTTTTCCGGGAATAGGCAACGCTGCTGACGCTACCCATCAGGTAGATGCCATGGATCGGGTATTCGAACAGCGCGCGCCGCTTGTATTCGAAACTCTTGGTCAGCCGTCTCACGGCGAGCAGACTGCGGCGGCCGGGGGAATAGTCCTGAATACCGGCCGGCGTTTCGGATGAAACGAAACCGGGCAGCATAGGGTGATTGCAGTGAAACAGAAGCGGCAGCAATTCCAGAAAACTCCGCTGCCGCGAGGTCTGGTATTCCTGGATGCGCTGCAACTGAAGCCGATGCAGATTTTGGAAACGCCGAACGATGGCGGCCAAGCTTTTCCGGTCGATTTCCTCGCCCGGACCGCCGAGCTTTATCGCTCGCAGACTGGTCACCGTCACGATAACTTCGGTCCGCGCGGCTCGGAATTAAGGCGCTGCATGAGCTTTTTCGCGTCATCGCCCTTTTGCCAGGAAGCGACCGTACAATCGATTCGCCAGCTTTCGGCACTGGCCAGGGCTACCCTTTCCCGGCCGAACTTGGCGGCAAGAACGTCCGCATCGGTGCGGGCGGTCTCCGGAAGTATCAGCAGGAAGGCCGTCTCGTCCAGGCGGCCGACCTGATCGGCCCAGCGCAGCTGCGCGTTGAATTCCTGGGCGATTTCGCGCAGCTTGCTTCCCGGCGATACTGCGCCACGGGGCGGCTCCAGCCTGACGCGAATCACCGCCAAAGGATTGCCGTAGCGCCGGCTGCGGCTCACGTGACCGTCCAAGGCTTGAAGAATGGCATTACGGTTCAAGAGCCCGGTTTCCTCGTCCTTGGTGTGCAAGGCGGCGGCCAACTCTTGAAGACGGCTGCGATCCTGTTCGATCCGCACCCTTTCGGTCACGTCCTCGAAAAAATAGGCGTCAAGACCGCCGGCCAATACGGCAAGCTCGCGCCGCAGCCAGACCGGGCCGCCACGGCAGGCGACCCGAACATTACCGGCGCCGGCGAACAGGACGCCCAGGCCGACGTCCTCCGGGCACTCGGGACCGGACCTAGCGAACCGATCCCGGTCCAGGTCGAACCACTGGGCCAAGCGCTGGTTCACCCACACTATTCGCCGATCGCGCACGACCGCGACGCCCATGGGTGCCCGATCCAGTGCCTCGGCCAAGGCTTTTTGCATGGAATTTCTCATTGAATCCGATTGACTAGGCTTTAATTTTAATCGGCCGTGAAACTTCTGCCGGACGCAGGTCGCGGGATTTGTCCAATGAGCTATCAGAACGAGGGGCCAAAGCAATGCTTCCCATACAAGATTTGCTTAACCGCATCCGCTGGGACGAAGACTTCGGGCGGGCTGCCTTCTCCATCGGCTACTACGACCGCGTCGAGAAGACGATCGTCGTGATTCCGATGAAAAGCATCGGCTTTCCCCCGGATCGTCCCGGCGTGTTCGAGCTCACCGACTCAGAAGGCGGGCAACACACTATTCCACTCCACCGCATCAAAGTGGTATACCGAAACGGCGAGTTGATCTGGCAACGTACCCACTGACCGGAAGGAGGCCGCATGTCCCCGAACCTGTCCCGCTACGCCGAACTCATCGGGCGGATTTTCATAGCCATTATTTTTCTGTTGTCGGGCTTCAACAAGATCGGCGGTTTTGCCGGCACCCAAGCCTACATGGAATCCATGGGGGTGCCCGGCATGTTGCTGCCGCCGGTTATCCTGCTGGAAATCGGCGGTGCGCTCGCGATCGCGGTCGGCTGGTACACCCGCTGGTTCGCGCTGGCGCTCGCCGGTTTTTCCGTCGCAGCGGCACTGTTGTTTCACCTCGATTTCAACGACAAGGTGCAAACCATCATGTTCTTGAAGAATATTGCGATCGCCGGGGGCTTCCTGGTCATTTTCGCCCATGGCCCCGGCGATCTTAGCCTGGACAGGAGACTGGGCCGCGATTGACACTGGCCCAGCCGCATCGATGTCAGTGCGTCAGCCGTTTGGACAGAGAGTTCGGCGCGTTCAGATCGGCGTCGTCATCCACGCCGACGCCCAGCCGGTCCACCAGCTCGCCGCCGAGCCATCCGGTGATCAGGACCAGTGCTAAACCGGCAAACGACAGGACGAAGGCCCAGGCTCCGGGGAAGTCGATATTCCGCCGGAGCCACCAGCTTCCGATGAATAGCAGCAGGACGATCAGGTTGCCGACGCCGTGCACGAGTCCGATGAATTTGGCGCGCGTATGGCTCGGTATCGCCAGCCAGTCGATCAGGCCGAACGGTGCCGCCACCAGCCCGCCGATGATTCCCGCCGCGATCATCCAATAGGCCACGGTCAGGAAACTTGGAGAGTCCGTCATCAGATAAATGATGTCGAAGACCACGCCGGTAGCCAGCAGCCCGAGAGGGAAGACGATCAGCGTGGAATGGGCCGGGTGGCCGAGAATCTTGGCTCTGCTTTGCATAATGCCTCCTTGGATCTGAAATCTCAGTCGCAAGACTTAGAGAACTCAAGGGTCGCCGCGGCGATCGCAGCCTTATCGTCGGCGGCATGCGAAATGCCCGGGCTACCCGCACGATTTACGATGTCCCCCACACGATCTCCATCTCTTCCCTGTCGCCGAGGGCCGTCCGCAGCAAACCGATCAGCGCCCGGTCGAGTCCTTGGTCCTCCAGGAACGCCAGCTCGGCCCGATTGACGAAGTAGTCCTTGTCGATCGAGCTCTCTTCCTCCAGAGCGTCCATCAGCTGCTGAAGCTGCTGGTCGCTGATCTCTCCGATGAATACACCGGAATCCTTGTCGTGAAGCGTCACCATTGCCGTTTCTCCGAGACTTCGACACGCCGTTCGCACGAACACGACGGCTTTGGTCGATTTATTGTTTTTGACCGGCGAGAAACCGCGCCGTTACCGCAACCACGCGCCGGCCCTGAAATTTCGCTGCGCCCAAAGTCACGTCGTCCGGCGCGATCGGTACCCGATTGCCGCCCCCTTCCTCCATTCCGGGCGCCAAACGATAGGTGGTCCCGGCTGCAATAGTGGCCGCAAGCCTGGCAACTATGGTTCCTCCTTGAGATTCGGTCATATTCTTTAGAAACGGGGCAAATCCGAGCGTTTTAAAGACCTTGTTGCAAAGGCGATGGATTGAGTTGCCCGCGAAACGCCCGCTCGAACTCTTCTCTAAGCTCATTTTCACGGTCGTGATAAATCGGCGAAAAATGAAACGGCACCGGGAATTTGGCCTTGGCGCAGCGGGCCAGGCTTCCCGCCTGAGCAGCGGTCAGGTGAAACTTCCGGGCGGCGCGCTCGGCGAGCTCGTCGCCGAATACCGCCTCGATGAAGAACTGGTCGGCCCCCTTGCCCAATCCGACGATGCGTTCGGCATTGGCCGGGTGAAAAACGGCATCGGTCACATAAGCGACTTTCTGCCCCGTGGAGATGTGCGCGATGGTTCCGGCCAGATCGTCCAGCCGATACGTCGTTTCATCCCCTCCGCGCCGCCGGGCGGCCATCGGCGTATTGCCGGGCAGTCCGTGGAGGACGGCCCGCTTGAACCCTTGAAGCCAGGGACCGGGCTCGAGATCCAGCTCGTCCAGGCGGTTCTTCCAGATATTGACGTGCAGCTTTTCCTGGAGAGCAAAGCCAAGACACGGGATCTTGTGATCCAAAAGGCAGAATCGGACCGTGAGATTCTCTTCGTCGAGCAACACGCCGTCGCTTAACGCCAGTTCGCGCTCGTTTTCCCGCCGAAATCCGGTTCGACAGCGAAAACGGGCGGATCGTGCTCGGGTATCACTCAACACCTCGGTTGCATCCAACGTAAAATCCGTGTCGTAGTTTTCCACCAGATTCCAGGTATAGCCGGCAAGCCGGGCTTCCACTTGTCCGAGAAACCGGGCCGGCCCGAACAGACGTATGCGCATTTCCCGCCCGAGGCAGAGCCGTATCAGCCAATCGAATCCGAAAAAATGGTCCATGTGCGCGTGAGAAACGAACACATCCCGAATCCGCAGAATTTTCCGCGTCGCCAGATTCCGCAAATCGCCCAAATCGAACAACAAGGCGCGCTTTTCGAACAGAAAATCGACATAAACCGCCGGATCGCCGAACACGTCGTTGATCAGCTCGGGATGGAACACCGGTTTCATGGAAGTCTCTCTGTTAAAGCCTTAAAGCCGGCTACGGCATGATGGATTTGGGGCTCGATTTTAGACTCGCTGATTTGATCTTTTTTAGCCAAACATTTCCGGAAATAAGGAGGCGAGCAGTCACCTGCCCGCCGGTGTGGGCTGACGATCCATGCCCAACCGTTTCTATCGGAACCGGCGGACGGCTTAAACTTTGATGTACACTTATGTACATTTCCTGACGGAGAATGCATATGCGCGAGACCACTTTCACTGAGCTTCGCAACCATGCCAAGGCGTTTTTCGATCTGGTAGAGGCAGGGGAAACCGTGCGCGTGCTACGCAACGGGAGGCCCATCGCCGAGATCCATCCCATTCGTGCGGAGCTTCCTTCCTGGAAACGGCGCCCAGCGCGCCCGCTCGCCATCGGTGGCGAAGAGATCAGCCGGCTGATCCTCGACGAGCGCGGCGAATGATGCGCGTCTACTTCGACTCCTCCGCCTTTGCCAAGCGCTACATCGACGAAGCCGGCACCACCGAGGTGCTGGCCTGGTGCGAGCGGGCGAGCGAACTCGCCCTTTCGGTCATCGCCGTTCCCGAACTAATTTCGGCCTTCTGCCGTCTGCAACGGGAAGGACGCCTCACCGAGCCCCAATATCGGATCATCAAGAGCGATTTGATGGCGGATATCGCCGACGCCCTCATTTGCGACACCACGCCGCAGGTCGTCCAACACGCGGGCAAGGCCCTCGAATCCCACTTCCTGCGGGGCATGGATGCCATCCACCTGGGCGCCGCGCTAGCCTGCGCTGCCGAGGTCTTCGTTTCGGCCGACGCCCGCCAATGTCGCGCCGCCGAAGGTTTCGGCTTCCAGGTGGTGGCTTTGTGACGATGTCTTCTCGCGTTAGCCTCCACTTCAACACCCTTCGCTTGGAAGGCAGTCCGCGGCAGCCCGACATCCCCGAGATTGAGCTGCAAGCGCTTTTGCAGCCGGCGCGCTCTGGCGATTTCACCGCGTGCCGGCGTTTGCTCCACGGCAGCCGCGCTGGCACGGCGCCCAGAGAAGCTTTATGGCCTCACTCGCGAGGATCTCTGCTACATCCTCGATCCGGAATCGATGTTGGGCGAAAGCTACCCGTCCGAAACCTTGCGCGTACCCAAGGGTAACGAAAAAATTCGGAATCCCTCCCCGGCATCTGGTGCTGGAGGCGTGGGATGGGCTCAATAGGGGCGAGATAAGGTGAAACACCTCGATTTGATCAACGAATTCCAGACGCTGCTAACCCAACTCCGCCACGAAGTGGAATCGGCCAGCGCCATGCAGCTCTACGATACCCACAAGATTGCCGAACAGGTGATCTGTGGCGTAATGCGCGAGCTCTACGGGTTTGCCGGACTGCGTAATCTGAATGCCGAGCAAGGCAATTTTCCGGGCATTGATCTTGCCGATGATACCGGTCGAATCGCAGTACAAGTGACAGCCACCGCGGATCTCTCAAAAATAAAAGACACTCTGAAGACATTTTTGAAGCACGGCTTGCACAAGCGTTACGACCGCCTAATCGTTTATATCCTCACCGCCAAGCAAGACAGGTATTCGCAGTCGGCCATTGATGCGGTAACAAATGGCAATTTCTCTTTTTCAGCAGATACCGACGTTGTTGACTATCGTGACCTGAGTCAGCGTGTACCATTCGTTTCGCCCGCGCAATTGCAGGCAGCAGTAAACGTTCTCAAGGCTTATCTTCGCGGAATTCCGGTCGGACCGTCTGACGAGGACATCGACCCGCCAGCAGAACCTTCGGAGGTACTGACCGGGAACCTCGTGGAACTTTATTTCCCCAACGTGATTTACGTCGCCCAGGTCGCCAACGAAATCATGGAGAAACACAGAAAAGGGAGAGCGCGCAACCTAAGGCGTACTATTGGTGAGTTTTGCCGGCAAGCGATGACGCCGGTTCCGTCCACCTATGTAACCTACAATGACAACTTAGTCACGTTCTTTGACCTGAATACTGCGGATCACCCTTATCGATACGTGATCGAAGAGGGGGGACTGCCGAGGAAATATCCGCACGAGAATTCTGCGGAATCGACGAAGGCCACAAAAGAGTGTTCAAATCGCTGCTGCGTTTTTCACTGCAGCACAGGCTCTACTCAGAGCGGGTCGCATGGTACAAGGACGATAAGCTGTTCGTATTTTTGCCGCGCGATACGGATGGTGATGTGCGTGCCGAGGTGTGGCGAGGTGACAGGCAGTCCAGTCGTAAGGTATTCGAACGAAAATACAACAAGAAGAATACCTCCAAGGTACTGACGCAAAAACACCTGGCATTCTCTGTGGATTTCCATCGCTTGGCCTCCGATTGGCTGATGTCAATCACGCCGACCTGGTTCTTTAGTTATGGCGAGGACTTCAAGAAATCGGGTTATGGTCACACCAATCTGAGTTGGCTCAAACGCAAAGAGAACAATCGTGCTGTACTGAATCACTTTCGTTTTCTTGTTGCGTGGTTGAGGTCTATCGACACGGATGACCTCTTCTCGGAAAAAGGCAAGCGCGATTCCTTTCTGTCATTCGGGGACTGCGTCGCCTTAAAGGGCGCCCCCTTCTTGGACGAAACGCTCTGGGAGCCACTTCCCGACGAATCAGAGCACGATGATCCGCCTTCTATACAAAAGCTGTTCGGTTAAATGAAGCTGTTGCTCATTAAAGAGCCGCATCTGCAATTCGCCGAAGGCGAGCATGTGTGCCCGCGCAGGGGCATTTCCACCTATGGCGTCTATGACAAGCACTCCCAGACGAGACGCACGCGCATCCATCTCGGAGTAGTCGGCACGCCGCATGACTTGGAAGTGATGGCGCATTGGCTTCACAGAATGGAAACACCTATCGCCGGTTCCGCCGACGAGCGCAAGACCAATCGCTCTCTCGGATTCTGCGGATTTAATGAAGACATGGACGCGAAGCTGATTTTCAACCAGGACTTACAGAGACCGCTCCGCAAGACGGATATCGAAGAGATCTGCCGAATCAATGGATCGGCCAAGAGCAATTTTCTGGATGCGGCGAATCTTACAGCCGACAGCAGCACAGATCCTGAGCAGTTTCACAGAAATATACCGCCCATCCCCCGCAGCGGCATAATAGATCCTGTGCGGTATTTTAGACTCGCGGCTTAACAGGCTGTTGATTTTCTCGGTCCTGGAAGCCGGATAAATTCGTTGGATGGAGCGCATAAAATAGGCATAAACGATTGTTTGTCATGGCAAAATAATATCATTTCAAGATACGTTGGACGCTGTCATGCGCGGTGCCGACCTGATCCAGGAAGAACTCTTTAGCTACCGAACCTTGGAAGACCGGATTCCCAAGGATCATCCCCTTCGCAAGCTCCGGGCCGTGGTCGACATTCTGCTGACCACGCTGGACTCGGAATTTGATGCCCTCCATGCCCGGACCGGCCGGGAGTCGATTCCGCCGGAGCGGCTGCTGCGCGCCAGTCTCATCCAAGTCTTGTTCTCTGTCCGCTCCGAGCGGCAGTGGGTCCAGCAGATCGAATTCAATCTTTTGTACCGCTGGTTTGTCGGGCTGACGCTGGATGCCGAGGTCTGGGACCACTCCACCTTCAGCGCCAACCGGGATCGGTTACTGAACGAGCGGATTTCCCGGCTGTTTTTCGAGCGGGTCGTGTTGCTGGCGGAATGGCGGGACCTTCTGTCGGACGAGCATTTCTCGGTGGACGGCACGCTGATCCAGGCGTGGGCCTCCATGAAGAGCTTTGTGAAAAAGGATGGCAGTTCGCCCCCGCCGGAGGCCGGCGGCCGGAATCCGTCCGTCGATTTCAAGGGCGAGAAGCGCGCCAATGCGACCCACGCCTCGACCACCGATCCGGAGGCTCGCCTTTACAAGAAAAGCGAAGGGGATAAAGCCCAACTGTGCTTCATGGGCCATGCCCTGATGGAAAACCGGACCGGCCTGGTCGTGGATGTCGAGGTGACTCACGCCACCGGCACGGCGGAACGGGACGCGGCCAAGATCATGATCGGTCGCACCGTCACGAAGCCCGGCGCGACAGTCGGGGCGGACAAGGCTTACGACGTGCCGGAGTTCGTGCAAGCTCTCCGGGAGCAGCGGGTCACGCCGCCTGTCGCCCGGAAGGAAAAAGGCTCCGCCATCGATGGCCGCACCACCCGACACCCCGGCTACCGGACCCGCCTGAAGAGGCGTAAGCGGGTGGAAGAAATCTTCGGGTGGTCGAAAACCGTGGGCGGGTTACGCCAGACCCGGTTCCGGGGTTTGAAGAAGGTGGCGGCCCAGACCGTGTTCACGTTCGCCGCCTACAACCTGACCCGGTTGGGTGGGCTGTTCGGCTGGCGGTGGTCGACGGCCTAGGCGGGCGTCTGCCCAAAATTCGCCGAAAGGCGGCAAGAACCCCAAGCGGGGGGATGAAAACCGGCTAGAACCGGGATTTCAGCGCTAAAAGGACCTTCAGCACTAAAAATTAAGCCGCCGATAAGGGGTAAAGCCGAAGGCATGGCGGCGAATTTCAACAGCCTGTTAAGTATTTCTAAACGATGTATCTCATCGAAAAGGGATCGGAATCCAGCTTCACCGTGAATCACTCACGCTTCATCGGCTACGCCTTGCCGTGCGCCGACGAACCGCAGCTGCGTTCGCGGCTGTTCGAAATCGCATCGGCTCATCCGACGGCGCACCATCTCGCATTCGCCTACCGGATCAAGACCGACAACGGCGTCATCGCCCATTTCAGTGACGCCGGAGAGCCGAGCGGAACGGCGGGCAAACCGATACTCGCGCATATTTCCGGCTTCGACGTGGTCAATGCCCTGGTCGCGGTCGTCCGCTACTTCGGCGGCATCAAGCTGGGAGCGGGCGGACTGGTCCGCGCCTACGGCGGCACGGCCAAACTAGCCCTGGAAAAAGCTTCCCTGATCCCTTATGTCGAATATGCCGAACTCGAGCTCACTATCGAATATCCAAATCTTCAGCCGCTGACCTACCAGGTCGAAAAAGCCGGCGGCGAAATCGTCTCGCGCGTGTTCGGCGAAAAAATAGACGTGGTCGTGCGCTTGCCGGCCGCGGAAGCGCCCGCCATTGCAAGACGGTTCAACGGTACATCAACCTGAGAAACGGGAGCCGACCGCCTAGTGAGGAATGGGAAAAGCCGTATGAATTCTGACCACTCTCACCTTTTGGGTGGAGCCACGCCCGACTACCGTTTCTAGGATTAATGTTATGGCTTCGTCACCCGACGCTCTGGCGAGCATACTGGACGAACCGGATACGGTCATTGCCGTGGTCGGTGCGACCGACGACGAGACCAAGTTCGGCCATGCCGTTTATCGCGATCTGAAGCGCAAGGGCTACCGGGTTCATGCGGTCAACCCGAATCGCACTTCCGTGGACGGCGACCCGGCATATCCGGACCTTGCGAATCTTCCCCGCAGTCCGACCCTGGTCAACTTCGTCGTACCGCCACCGGCGACGCTGTCGGTCCTGAAGCAATGTCTCGATCTGGGTCTCATGAACGTTTGGCTGCAACCCGGAGCGGACAGCCCGGAAAATCTCGAATTCCTAGACTCGCATGGATTCTGCTATGTCGCCGATACGTGCATCATGATCGAGAGCCGCATCAAGCGCCAAAGCCGATAAAGGTTCGACTTGTAGCCTCGCCGTGCCCTCGCCGCTCAGTAAATCTCCTTAGAGACTGAGAAACTACCGTATGTTAACTATGCAAGCGTGGCCACATCGCAAACACGGAACGAACTTTGGTGCAAAGGAGGTACGCCATGCGCTCGACAGTTCTCAACAGCTTGCTCTTAGGCGCATTGATTTCCCTGCTCGGGCTGAATCCGGCGAGTGCCGCGGCCCGGTCCGTGGCCGTTGCCGTCTACGTGAAAACAGGCTTTGAAAACGGCAAAACAAGGGGGGATATCATCGAACTGGTCAGGGAGACGGCCGGACGGGAAGGCAGCGAACAGCGGACGCCCGGCACCGGGAAGCGCAAGAATGGCGAACGCGGCGTGGAGGAACCGGGCCGACGCCGCGGAATCGAAAGCGAATCCCCGAAACCGGGCGAACGCGAAATTCCGGAAAGCCCGGTGCCCGGCGCCGAGGAGCCGTCGATGCCCGAAGAAATCCCGGAAGAGATGCCGGAACCCGAGCTTGAGCCCAGCGATGTGGAATAAGCGTGGTTCGGCATACTTTCCGTCCCATCGGCTTTGTTTCGGAACAGAGCAGTAAGGAGGAAAAAGCGATGCGGCTTGATATTCTGCTCGACCTGCCCTAACTGCTGCGATGAATAGCCCCGACGGCGCGCAGGGCCGGATGGGCCACGCCGACAGGGCCGGGAAGCTGCCGAGAAAGCGGCTGTACATCTCGAAAACGCAAGACAATAATCCGGATCTCCGCGAACCGAAATGGCGCTCTGTTCGCGCCCGCCTTATTTCGCACTTTTGATGGACTTGCCTATGAGGTCGTGATATTTGTAGCTTGCTCCATATTGGGGCATTGACAAAGAACAACTTTGTAACGGAGGAATGGTGATGCGTGGAAAAATCTTTTCCGGATTACTCGCGGGACTATTTACTCTATCGCTCGGCTTAACCGCGGTTGCCGCGGAAGATCACAAGGCGGAAGCGATGAAACATGCCCAAGCTGCGGTCGATAGCGGCCAGAAGGGCGACGCCATAGGCGTGGCCCAGCACGCGGAGACCGCGAAAACACATGCAACCGCGGCCAATCAGGCCAACCCCAACCCGCATCTCGACGCGGCGATCAAGAGCCTGGACAGCGCAATCGAACATGGAAATATGGGACATGCCGAGATAGCCGGCAAAGCGGCGGAAGAAGCGATGACCCATCTCAACGCTGTGAAACAGTAACAGCCACGCTTTCGACCTTTTTTCGCCCGGCTTAAGGAAACGCTGAATTAGCCCTCTCCCTCTGGGACAAATCGGCGGGGCGAGGCGCAACGCGGCGAGCGGGCAGGCCAGGGATGGGCTGCCCCGGACTCGCGAGCGAAGCGGGACAGCGTCGCGTGGCGAGGCCGATTTTCTCGCCTCATCCCTGAGGCTCGCCCTTCGGGCCGTGCTTCGCACGTTCCCGTTCGCTCTCCGGCACTCGCCGGTCATCTCGACACCCCGTCCTTCTATCGCACGCAAGACCTGACGGATCGACACCGAGAGCCGAAGCGCCAAACTAAATCGCAAAGCGCCGATCCAAGGAGGATGTACAAATCCGAAGCCGGTGCGGAATCGACATGCTGTATCACGACCGCAGCAGAATGGCGTGCCCGGCGCCGACGGACCCTAATGTCGGCCTGCACTATCGAGAAACGCTTTCCTTCCGAGCGGGTGCCGAACGCGCCAAACCTTTCCCGGACTCGCGGAAATACACGGGCTGTCCACATCCTTCGCGGGTTGCCGAAATCGCGGCCCTGCCGAGCCCCTCAAGCCGCGAAATCGTGGCGTTATCGACACCGGCAATTTACCTTCCGGGAGCGCTGACTTAATCTTAATCCGCGGCAGCCGGAAGAAGTCATTTTTCGGAACTCCGAGCCTTATCGCGATTAATTCAGAGACAGAACACTAGCCGTGCGAGAAAATAGATTGACCACCAAATACACCCTGCGCGCCCGCATCAGAGAATTCAAGATCCCGCCTGTTCACGAGGGGCTGGTGTTGGGACGCCGTGCCACGATCGGCTGTAACGCCATCCGGAAATCGCTCTCTCTTTTGCTGGCTTACCCGTTCGCTCACATCGAGCTGGAAGACGAGGTCATCAGCGACATTCTGGTGCGGGAAGCCGTTCTGAGGCGCATTCCGAAGGAGCAACTCATCGAATTCGTGCTTCAGCGGATCAAGCCGCTCATGGACGACACCGAGATCCTTCACCTCGATGTCGAAACGGAATTGCACCTGGAGGACACGTATTAGTGCAACCGACCATCCTGGACGCCTTGGCGGACGGGCTAATCAGGGTCACGGACGAAGAACGCCCGAGGCTCGGCAAGACTGCCACACCGGCCGTCTTCGCGGTCTTTGCTTCGGGAAGCGGCCAATTCCTAGGCTTCGTGACCAGTGAGGAAATCGCCCAGGCACCTGACCGCATCTTCGCCGATCTCGTTCCGAGAATGGTTCTGCCCTGCCTGGAACGGAAGACATCCATCGCCGCAGCGCTTACTCTCATGGAGCGGGAGAACGAGTCAATCTTGCCGGTAGTGGACGATGACGGCGCCTTCATCGGAGCCGTGACCCGTCCGCGTTTGCTCGAGCGATTGCTCGATCATTATCAAATGCTTTCGGCCACGCTCGAAGAGGAGCAGCGGCAGCTTCGCCAGTGGTCGACCCGGCTCGGAGAACTCAACCAGGCGTCCCGTACGCTGATGGCCTTGATGGCCCATGTCGAGGGAGAAGAAGACATGGCGCAACACGGCATCCATGTGCTGGCGACCCTGTTGCGCGCGCATTACGGCGCGGTGGGCATCGTTGACGAGCAGGGCAGGCTGGAACGCTTTTTCGTCACCGGCATCGGTCGCGAAGACATCGAGCGCATCGGCCATTGGCCGAAAGGGAAAGGACTGCTGGGCGTGGTGGTTGAGACAAACCAGTCGTTGCGGCTCGACGATCTGACTCGCGATTCCCGATCGGCGGGATTTCCGCCCGGCCACCCGCCGATGAAAACCCTTCTGGCCGTACCGATCGCCGATGACGGCAAGGTATACGGCCGCGTTTATCTGTGCGACAAACTCAACGGCGAGGCCTTTACCGAGGAAGACGAGGTGCTCGCCACCACTTTCGCGCACAGCCTGGCGCTCGCCCTGATTCAGTCGCGCGAACAGGCGCAACGGCGTAAAGCCGAGCAGGAAACGCAGCGCTTGCTGAACGAAAACCGCTTGCTGACCCGAAAACTGTTCAGAGCCCAGGAAGAAGAGCGCAAGCGCGTAGCGCGCGAACTGCACGACGAGCTCGGTCAATACCTGACCGCGATGCAGGCGGACCTCGCAATGATGTCGTCGCTCAGCGCACAGTGCCACCCCGAGATTCATCGCTGCGCGCAAACCGTCGATGCCTTGCTGACCCGTTTTCACGACACCGTGCGCAGCCTGATCGAGAATCTGCGCCCGCCCCTGCTCGATCAACTGGGGCTGGCCGAGGCACTGGAAGAGCTGGTCAACGACTACCGCTCGCATTATCGCAAGATCAGTTGGAAACTGACCATCATCGGTGATCTCGGCGCTCTCGATGAAACCCTCGGGATCACGGCCTATCGAATCGTCCAGGAATGCGCGAGCAACATCGGGAGGCATGCCCGGGCGACGCAAGCCGAGATCACCGTTTGCGAGAGCGCCGCATGTCAGGGAGAAGCGTGTCAGCGCCATTTCGGGCCACCGCCCGCCGACTCCGATTCCGTGCGCCTATTGATCAAGGACAACGGCGTCGGTTTGTCGTCCCGGGAAGCGAAGCGGGGACTCGGATTGCTGGGCGTCCGCGAACGCGTCGAAGCGCTGGGCGGAGTGTTCAGCGTGGAAAGCCAGAGTGGGCAGGGAACCTGCGTGGCAATCGAAATCCCGAGCCAGGCCAGACCATGATCACCGTACTGCTGGTCGACGATCATCCGGTCGTACGCAGCGGTTACCGGCGCCTGCTGGAGCAGGCCCCCGATATTTCCGTGCTGGCCGAGGCGGCGGATGGAGAAGAAGCCTATCAGGCATACAGCCGTCGCCAGCCGAGTATCGTCGTCATGGATATGGCCCTTCCGGGCATCAGCGGCCTCGAAGCGGCACGCAGAATCCTGAAACGCGATGCTCATGCGAGGATTCTGATGTTTTCCGCCTACGAAAGCGAAGTACTGATCGAGCGCGCACGCGAAACCGGCGTCAAGGGGTATATCGGCAAGCGGAGCGCGGCCAAATCGATCGTCGAAGCGACCCGGATCGTCGTCAGCGGCGGCGCCTTCTTCGACAAGCTCCAGAAACGAGCCGAGTCGCCCCAGGCGGTCCGGCAAAACCCCGTGGAACTCCTGACGCCGCGCGAATTCGAGGTTTTCTGCCATCTGGCCCAAGGGCATTCCGTGGCCGAAATCGCCGAACTCCTGCACACCAGCCCCAAAACCGTCAGCGTGCATCAAACGCATCTCATGCGGAAACTCCGGCTCACGAATGTCGTGCAGCTCACCCATCTCGCCCTGCGTCACGGACTGATCACCCTGGAAAAATAAGAATTTTCTTACTGCGGCTACCTTAAAATGGAATGCGCAGCTTACCAACCAAGGGTCTCTTAACGGTCTTCTGGCGTTTCACCATGGAATTCCTGCTGGAAAAGAAGAACTTCGGCCTGTGGCTGGAGTCGGCCCTGGATGGCATGGCGATTACGGATCTCGAGGGAAACATCCTGTTTGCCAATCCCGCGTTGGAAAGCCTCTTCGGCTATGCCCGCAAAGAATTGGAAACACTCTCGGTCGAGGATCTGATGCCGGAACGCTTTAGAGTGCGGCATCGGGAGCGGCGCGCGGGTTATGCCGAACATCCCCGCTCCCGTCCGATGGGGGAAGATCTGGAACTTTTCGGCTTGCGCAAGGACGGAACCGAGTTTCCCGCCGATATCAGTCTAATCCTCCTGCAAGGCGATCAAGGCCCTTTCGTTCTGGCCACGGTCCACGACACCAGCCGCCGCAAACTTGCCGAGGAAGCCTTGGCGGACCAGACGGTCCGGCTGCGGGCAATTCTGGAAACCGCCGTCGATGCCATCGTGGTCATCGACGAGCGAGGCCTCATCAAGGACTTCAATCCCGCGGCCGAACGTATGTTCGGGTACGCTGGGGCGGAAATCAAAGACCGCAACATCGCCTGTCTGATGCCCTCTCCCTTTCGCGAGAAGCACGATGCTTACATCGCCCGTTATCTCAGCACGGGCGAACGCCGAATCATCGGCATCGGCCGCGAAGTCCTGGGGCTGCGCCGGGACGGGACCACGTTTCCCATCGAACTGGCCGTTGCCGAAACCCCGGTCGGCGATCACCGCCTGTTCACCGGGATCATTCGAGACGTGACGGAACGTCGAAAAGCGCAGGAGCAGCAGACCGCTCTCCTCGAACAGCTGACGGAGAAGAATGCCGAACTGGAGCGCTTCATTTACACCGCATCGCACGATCTCAAGAGCCCGTTGATTACCATACAGGGGTTTTCGGGCATGCTGGAACAGAGTGCGCTGCGGGGCGACTTCGAACGTATGCGCGGAGACATCCGGCGGATTCGTGCGGCGGCCAGCCGAATGCAGACGCTGCTGGACGATCTGCTGGAACTGTCCCGTATCGGCCGCTTAGTCAGTCCGCCCGAAAGGATCTGCATGCGCGCGCTCGTGCATGAGGCGATCGAACTCGTGGGGGAGAGGATTCCGGGGAACAGACTACGGATCGAAATCACCCCCGACCTGCCCGACGCACTCGGCGATCCGAAGCGGATTTTCGAGGTTTGGCTCAACCTGATCGAGAACGCGGTCAAATTCATGGGCGACCAGGAACAGCCCTTGATCCAGATCGGAACGGAAACGAAACAAGGCGAAATCGCCTATTTCGTGCGCGACAACGGCATCGGCATCGAGCCCGATTACCATCCGAAGATCTTCGGACTGTTCGAGCGGCTCGATCCGAATACGGAAGGCACCGGAATCGGCCTGGCCATCGTCAAGCGCATCATCGAGGTGCACGGCGGCAGGCTCTGGGTGGACTCGGAAGGCGCCGGGCACGGCTGCACGTTCTATTTTTCCCTGGGGAATCGAAGATGAACGGAGAGGTCCTGAATATCCTGCTGGTCGAAGACAACCCCGATCATGCCGAACTGGTCATCCGCTGTTTTCAGGAACACCGGATTGTGAATCGTATCCATCATGTCAGCCAGGGCGCGGAAGCCCTGGAATATCTTCTGCGACAGGGCGCGTATGCCGATCCGCAAACCAGCCCGCGGCCGCATGTCGTGCTGCTCGACCTCAACCTTCCCCGAATCGGCGGTCTGGAAGTCCTCGGCAGGATCAGAAAATCGCCGAGCATCGCGACGCTTCCGGTCGTGATTCTCACCACCTCCTCCGCCGAGCAGGACGTCGCCAAAGCCTACGGCGGCCATGCCAACAGCTACCTGGTCAAGCCCGTCGATTTCGACAATTTCGCCCGGATGATGGAAGACTTGGGTTTTTACTGGCTGGCCTGGAATCATTACCCCTGGTCCGAACGCTCTGTCCATGAAACCTGAACCACCCACAACGGCGCTGGGGACCGAAGCCGTTCTTCACATCCTCTTGGCCGAAGACGACCCGAGCCATGCCGAACTGATTCAGAGAGCATTCGAAACCCACGGGGAACCGATTCGTCTCACCGTTGCGCGTCAGCTCCGGGAAGCGCGCGAAACGCTTGAAGCCGATCTGCCCGACATCGTGATCACCGATTTGCGCCTGCCGGATGGACAGGGGACCGAGCTTTTGCCGCAGAAAGATTCGGACAGGCCCTATCCGGTCATCGTCATGACCGGCTACGGAAGCGAAACGATCGCAGTCGAGGCGATGAAAGCCGGCGCTCTGGACTATCTCGTCAAATCCGAGGCGACTCTGGCCGCCCTGCCGGCAATCGTCAAATGCACTATGGGCAAATGGCATGAGATCACCGAGCGGAAGCGGGCGCAGGAAGCTTTGCGCCTGGCGTACTCCGAACTCGAAGCGCGGGTGCGGGAACGCACCTCGGAGCTGACCCGAGCCAACGAAACCCTGCGGCGGGAAATCGCCGAGCGCACCCGGGTGGAGCGGGCACTGCGCCTGACCAAGCAGCGCTTTCTTGCCCTGGCGGAGACGGTGCCGGATATCGTCTTTACGGTCTGTCCCGATGGCCGGGTCGACTATACCAACCCGCGCTTCCAGGAATTCACCGGGCAATCATACGATTCGAAGAAGGGCCTGAGCTGGACGCAGGCACTGCATCCGGAAGAAGTGGAACGGGTAAACGCCCACCGAAGACATTGCCTACGGACCGGCGAGCCGTACGAGATGAAGCACCGGCTGCGCCACAGAGACGGCGAATACCGTTGGGTTCTGTGCCGCGCCCGTCCGATTCGCGACGATGCCGGCAGAATCGTCAAGTGGTTCGGTTCATGTTCGGACATCGACGACCTGATACGGGCTCAAAATTCATTGCAGGACGCCGACCACCGCAAGAACGAATTCCTGGCCATGCTGGCCCACGAGCTGCGCAACCCCTTGGGGCCGATACGAAATGCGGTACGCCTCCTCAAGAAGATCGACCCGCACCACCCGCAGCACTGCTGGGCCGAGGATGTCATCGACCGACAGACCGCCCATCTGGTGAGATTGGTGGACGACCTGCTCGACGTTTCCCGCATCACGCGCGGCAAGGTCGAGCTCCAGAAGGACACCGTCGAATTGGGTGAAATCGTTGCGCGCGCCATCGAAGTCACGCGTCCGCTCCTCGATGAACGAAAACACGCATTCACCGTCACTCTCCCGTCCACGGCGGTCTATCTGAGGGGCGACAGCGTTCGGCTGGTCCAGGTCTTGGGAAATCTGCTGAACAATGCCGCCAAGTACACGCCGAAGGGCGGTGCCCTCTGGCTTACCGCGACCCGGGACGGCTCCCACATCGTTCTCCGCATACGGGATACCGGTCTCGGCATTCCCCCCGAGACCCTGCCCTACGTCTTCGATCTCTTCATCCAGGCCGAGCGCACCCTCGACCGATCGCAAGGCGGCCTCGGCATCGGCCTGACCGTTGTTCGCAGTTTGGTGGAAATGCACGGCGGAACCGTCGACGTATCGAGTTCCGGTCCAGGGCAAGGCAGCGAATTCGTGGTCCGCTTGCCGATCTTGCCGGGTTTGTCGCCGGCGCAAACCCTGTCCGGAAAGTGAACTGGTAAAAGATCGATTGATTAAGGCAAATCCCGACATACCGCCCCTATCCTTGGGGAAGAAAGGGGATCGTTACGGCGTTGAGTAGGCCGGGAATCCTTTCCCGACGCAACGGGTCGCACCACCGGCTGTGTCGGCTAAGGATTGCCGACCTACGACGTGCATCGTGATCGTCGAAACGGTATCTACGATGCTGGCGCTATTGGTTTTGCTGGGGTTGTTGGCCGGAGCCGCTGTTGGGCGAAGGCGACCCTGAACCGGAACCGGCGTGCTCGCCGTGGCCGCCGTGTCCGCCGCGGCTGACACCGCCGCCGCTCTGACCGGGCCCGGCACCGCCGCCGCCCGCTCCCGCGCTGACGCCCTGCCGCTGCCGCAAGCCGATGGCGCCGCCGGATGCCTTGGCGATATTCGCTTCGGTCAAGCCGCCCAAGGTCATGGCCGAGTCGACCACGATCGTGGTGACATCGGTGATGTCCATGGTATCGGCGAGAGAACTGGTCACCACGGCCTTGACCGGACCGCGGCCCGGAGCGGGATTGTTCGGAATGGCGGTGAGCACGATGGGATAGGCCGTGCCCGCGGGAACGGTGACGGAATACTGGCTCGAGCTGCCGGTCAGTGCCGTCGACGTCACCAACTGGCCGTTCTTGTCCCGTACCTCGATCTTGGCATCGGTCACCGCGCCGTGCTGGTCCCGAACGCTTCCGCTGATTCTTGCTTCCGATACGGCCGGCGCGGAAGCGCTGCCGCCCGGACCGGAATCACATCCGGCCATCAGCCCGGCGATCGCGATCGAGAAGGCGCAAAGACCGCCTTTTAGAAGAGAAATTCGACTCTTATCGAAGGATTGATTGGTCATATCTTATAAACCGAGTGTTTAGTTTAGAGGGTTCTGACTGTCCGCGTAATGAAACATCGGTGTGATAGCGCCGGGTTTATAGCATATAACTTCTTTTTCTGTACATATTTCCGCCGCTTCACGAAAGCCCCGAAACTCGCGGCGGGCAAAGCGTTGGTCGGACCGATTCAGCGAGCAGACGGTATGAAAATCCATCACCTTCAACCGGAGCAAGCCTTGCGAAGCCTGCACGCCGGACGCGAAGGGCTCAGTGAAACCGAAGCCGCCCGCCGCCTCCGGGAATACGGCGCCAATCGGCTGACCGAATTCGAACGGAAATCCGTCACGTTGCGCTTCGCCGGGCAATTCACTCATTTTTTCGCGATCCTCCTTTGGCTCGCCGCGACCCTGGCGTTCTTCGGGGACTGGAAAGCGCCCGGCGAAGGTATGGACACCCTGGGTTTCGCCATCCTCGGCGTGATCATCGTCAACGGACTGTTCTCATTTTGGCAGGAATACCGGGCCGAACGGGCCATCGCCGCGCTGCAAAAGCTCTTGCCGTTAAAGGTCAAGATTGTGCGGGAAGGCAGCGTGCGGCTTGCAGAAGCTGCCGACATCGTGCCGGGCGACACGATCCTGCTGCAGGAAGGCGATAACGTCCCCGCCGACTGCCGGGTGCTCGAAGCTTTCGCCCTGAGGGTGAACAACGCTACCGTAACCGGCGAAGCGCTACCCCAGGCCCGAGACGCGCAACCCTCGGTGACCGACGAGCTGATTCACGCGCGCAACGTGCTGCTGGCGGGCGCAGCCGTGGTGTCCGGAGAAGGCCGGGCGGTCGTCTTCCACACCGGCATGCACACCGAATTCGGGAGGATCGCCCATCTCACTCAAGCCGCAGGCGAAGCCGTGTCCCCCCTACAAAAAGAGATCGTTCGCCTGAGCCGGCTGGTCGGCATGCTGGCCGTCTCGCTGGGCATCGGCTTCTTTTTCATCGGCCGGGCAGCCGGGCTGTCGTTCTGGCAGGATTTCATCTTCGCCATCGGCATCATCGTTGCGAACGTCCCGGAAGGCTTGCTGCCCACCGTCACCCTCTCCCTCGCCATGGCCACCCAGCGCATGGCCAGACGCAATGCCCTGGTGAGACATCTGCCTTCGGTCGAAACGCTGGGTTCGGCCACGGTCATCTGCACCGACAAGACCGGTACCCTGACCCGGAATCGCATGGCCGCGAGACGAATCTTTCTCGACAACGAAATTCGATGTCCGGAGGATATCGACGAACGGATGGCGACAGACTACCCGGGGCTCTGGGAGTGTGCGCGCAACTGTCAGAACCTGAAAGAAACGGTCCGCGACGGAAAGCGGGACCTGCTCGGCGACCCCATGGAGATTGCGCTGGTGCGGATGGCGGAACGGTTCCTGGACGACACCGCGGTTTACCCGAAACTCGACGAAGTCCCGTTCGACACCGAGCGGAAGCGCCTTTCGATTCTGAGCCGCACGCCGGCCGGAAACCTGTTGTACACGAAAGGCGCCCTGGAAACCGTACTGCCGCTGTGCTCCGACGTGGAGATCGGCAAGCGGACCGTGCCGCTGACCGAGGAGATACGCCGCCGCTTCATCGACGCCCAGGAAACCTTGGCGGAACACGGATTTCGCATCCTCGCCTTTGCCCATCGCCAAATCTCGGATGGCTTCGATCGCGATCGGTTGGAGGAAAACCTCACGCTGACCGGGCTGGTGGGCCTCGAAGATCCGCCCCGTCCCGAAGTGCCGGCCGCCATCGAGAAATGCCTGCAAGCAGGCATCAAGGTCATCATGGTCACCGGCGACCATCCCCACACCGCCAGGGCCATCGCACGGGAAATCGGCCTGCTCGCGAGCGATCACCCCTACGTCATTACCGGCGACGATCTCCGGCGGCTGTCGAATACACAGCTCCAGCTCGCTCTCGACAAAGAGGACATCATCTTCGCCCGGCTCGGCGCCGACCAGAAAATGCGCATCGTCGAGGCTTTGCAACGCAAGGGGCACGTGGTGGCGGTGACCGGAGACGGCGTCAACGACGCTCCGGCGCTCAAAACCGCCGACATCGGCATCGCCATGGGCATCGCCGGAACCGATGTCGCCAAGGAATCCGCCGACATGATCCTCCTGGACGACAATTTCGCCAGCATCGTCAGCGCCATCGAAGAAGGACGGGCGGTGTTCGGCAATATCCGCAAGTTCATGTCCTATATCCTCACGTCGAACATTCCCGAACTCGTGCCTTATCTGGCTTTCGCTCTGTTCAGCATTCCCCTGCCCCTGACCATCATCCAGATTCTGGCGGTCGACCTCGGCACCGACATGGTGCCGGCGCTGGGCTTGGGCGCGGATCGTCCGGACCCGGAGTGCATGAAGAATCCGCCCCGATCGGCCAGGGAAAAACTCCTCCGGTGGCCGCTGCTGACACACGCCTACCTCTTCCTCGGAGTCCTCGAAGCCCTCGCCGCCATGGCGGCGTTTTTCTACGTGCTCCAGGCTGCCGGCTGGCAATACGGCCGGAGCCTGGCGCGCGACGACCCGACGTATCTCCGGGCCACCACAGCCTGCTTGTCGGCCATTATCGTCATGCAGATCGTGAACGTCTTTCTGTGCAAGCATCCGAACCGGTCCCTGTTCCGCTCTCCCCTTTTCAATAACCGTTTGATCCTGATCGGCATCGTGCTGGAAATCGGCCTGATCCTTTTCATCGATTACACGCCTTGGGGCAACCGGATCTTCGGCACCACGCCGATAGCGCCGGACGTCTGGCTGTTTACCCTGCCGTTTGCGCTGGGAATGCTGTTCATGGAGGAATTGAGGAAAGGTGTGAGCAGAATGACGGGAACACCCTGAGCCCCGGCATCGCCGTAGATGGCTTCACAGCGGAGAGCTCGGGCATCCTGCTCGATCTCCGTACAACCTGCCTCAACAGGGCTGCCCGGAATCTCAGAAATTCTTTCGTTGCCGTGAAGCGGCTCTTGCCCTGGTAACTCTTTCGGAGCGATAAATAAAACGCATGCCCATGATGAATGCGCCGAGACCGATCAAGAGCACGGCAAACGGAATCGCCAAGGAGGTCCGGCTCATCACGACGGCGGCACCGATCAGAATCAGTACCAGGGGCTTCACTTCATAAAACATCTCGACTCCCGGATTAGTTAACGTAAAGAATAGCCAAAAGTCGAAACCCTCATCGAAGTCCGCCCGATGACGGGTTCGAGGACCGCTGCACACCCGAGGCGTCGTTCAAAGTCGATGCGGTTCATGCCGGACGCCCCCTGTCCGCCCCACCCGGCGAGCGGCTAGACGATGCGGATCGGCGGTCGGATCGATTCGCCTTGCCTCTCAATCTACCATCCGCCGCGTCTCGCCACTTTGCCCCTACTTTTGTCTTCCGCTCAAAGATCCCAACACGCCCCGCAGAAGCTGGCGGCCGAGTTCGCTGCCTATGCTGCGGGCGGCGCTCTTGGCGAAGGCTTCCATGGCGGATTCGCGCTGTTTGCTCTTGCGCCGAGAAGAAGTGCCCAAGATGCTGCCGAGCGTATCGAAAATGCTCCCGGCTGCCGAACCGGGAGCAGGACGGCCGACTTCTTCGGTCCCTTGCCGGAGATCCTCGGCCGCACGCGCTTTGAGCATTTCGTAAGCCGACTCCCGGTCCACGGCCTTTTCGTAATATCCGGCGATGGGCGACTCCTCGATGAGTTGTTTTCGCCGGGCCGCATCAGTCGGGCCGATCCGGCTCTGCGGGGGCAGAATGAAGCCTCGCTCGACGATATGCGGGCGGCCTTTTTCATCGAGTAGCGAGACCAGAGCCTCGCCCACGCCCAGCTCGGTAATGACGGTTTTCTCGTCCAGTTCCGGATTGTCGCGCATGGTTTCCGCCGCCGCACGGACCGCTTTCTGGTCGCGCGGTGTGAAGGCCCTGAGTGCGTGCTGAACGCGGTTGCCGAGCTGACCCAAAACCTTGTCCGGCACGTCGAGAGGGTTCTGGGTCACGAAATAAACCCCCACGCCCTTGGAGCGGATCAGGCGCACCACTTGCTCGATCCTGTCGAGCAAGATATCGGGCGCGTCGTCGAACAGTAAATGCGCCTCGTCGAAGAAGAACACCAACTTGGGTTTGTCGCGATCGCCCACTTCCGGCAAATGTTCGAACAGCTCCGACAGCAGCCAGAGCAGAAACGCGGCATAAACTTTCGGCGCCTGCATGAGTTTGTCTGCGGCAAGAATGTTTATCACGCCCCGCCCGTCCGGCGCGGTTTGCATCAGATCGTCGATGTTCAGGGAGGGCTCGCCGAACAGCCGGTCTCCGCCCTGGCTTTCCAGGGCTATCAGACCGCGCTGTATGGCGCCGATGCTGGCCGCCGAGATATTGCCGTACGAGGTTGTGAATTGCCCCGCGTTTTCGCCGACGAACTGGAGCATTGCACGCAAATCCTTGAGATCGAGCAGCAGCAATCCACTATCATCCCCGATTTTGAACACCAGGTGCAGCACGCCTTCCTGGGTTTCGTTCAGATTGAGCATGCGCGCCAGCAGCAAGGGTCCCATCTCGGAAATCGTCGCCCGCGCCGGATGTCCCTGTTCGCCGAAGACATCCCAAAAAACCACCGGAAACCCTCCGAACGCATGATCTTCGATACCGAGCGAGGAAAGGCGCTCGGCCAGTTTCGGGCTGGTTTCCCCGGGCTGGCTCAGCCCTGACAAATCGCCCTTGATGTCCGACAAAAACACCGGCACGCCGATGCGGCTGAAATGCTCCGCCAACACTTGCAGCGTAACGGTCTTGCCGGTACCGGTCGCGCCGCTGATCAGGCCGTGACGGTTGGCCATGGACGGCAGCAGGGAAAGGGAACTCCGGCCTTTGGCAATCAACAATGCTTCGGTCATGAAAGGTCTCCGGAAAAACTAATCAATGAATGGCAAAAATCGGCAGCAATTCGATCAATCAAAAAAATGGACGCGCCCTGGAGTAGCGGCTGAAGGAAATCAATCGTCGATGATGACCGGACGATTGGCGAGTTCGTCACCGTGCGGATCCGGGCCCGGAAAGTGCCGTTCCAGGTAGGTGCCCACGGCGCGAACGCCGGCCAGGATACCCGCTTCGAACTCGCCTTTCCGAAAAGCCGCTTCCATCTCGTGACAGATTTGCTCCCAGGCTTCCGCTCCGACCAGCCGGTCGATGCCGCGGTCGGCGACGATTTCAACGTCCCTGTCCGCGAGCAGCAGGTAAATCAATACGCCGTTATTCCGTTCCGTGTCCCAGACGCGGAGGTCGGAAAACACTTCCAAGGCTCTTTCCCGCGGCGTCTCGCGCCGCAGCAGCCGTCGCCAATCAAGCGCAATTTCGACGGCGACGCGGATTTCTCCGCCGTGGTTCGTCTCGCTCTCGCGGATCGCCTCGGTAACGGCTTCAAGCGTGTGCGGCGGCAGAACCCGCCGGAGCCGCCAGGGACCGTAACACAGATGCTTCAGGATACGACCGAATTGCTTGAACATCACCAGCGCCCCGAAGCTCCGCCGCCGCTGAAACCGCCGCCGCCTCCTCTGAATCCTCCCCCTCCGGAGGAGCCGCCGAATCCGCCGGGCCCGCCGTACCAACCGCCGGGTCCTACCCGGCCGATGCCGCCGAACACCGCCATGAAGACGAAGAAGCCGACGAACAGGGAAAAAAGGATCGGCAGACCGAAAAGCGCGACCAACACTCCGGCGCCCGCTCCGGCGATGAGTCCGCCCAAAAGCGGCCCGAACAGAAATCGGAGGATCCGGCCGCCGAAGATGCCGCCGAGGATCGAAAGCCCAAAGAGACCGCCCCAATCCGAATTCGGAGTCCTCTCACCACGAGCAGGTTCGGGCAGAGGCTCCCCGCGAATCAGGGCGAAAAGGCTGTCGATGCCTTCGGACAAGCCGCCGTAGAAATCGCCGCGCTTGAAAAACGGAATCATCACATCCTCCACGATCCGGTTGGCGACGGCATCGGGAATAGCGCCCTCGAGCCCGCGCCCGACCTCGATCCTGACGGTCCGGTCCTGCTTGGCCAGGAGGATCAGGACGCCGTCGTCGATCCCTTTGCGCCCCAGCTTCCAGGCATCGGCGACACGAATGGAATATTGCTCGATGGTCTCGGGCTCGGTGGTGGGCACCAGCAGGACCGCGATCTGGCTGCCTTTTTCCCCCTCGAACGCCGCCAACCGGCTTTCCAGCCCCGCTCTTTCGTCCGCCTTCAGGGTTCCGGTCAGATCGGTCACGCGCGCCTGGAGCGGCGGTACCGCCACTTCCGCCTTAACATCGAACCCGACCAGCGCCAGAAGCATGGCAAAAATCCAGACCGGCAGCATATTCGAAATCACCGAACGTTCGCCTATTGGGCCGGAGCGGGCGCCGGGGCCGGCATGCCGAAATCGACCGCGGGCGGCCGGGAGATTTCCCGTTCGTTCTCCACCGCGAAGTTCGGCTTGACGGCCATGCCGAAAACCCGCGCCGTGATGTTGGTGGGGAAAGAGCGGACCGTGACGTTATAGTCCTGTACCGCCGCGATATAACGATTGCGCGCCACGGTGATGCGGTTTTCCGTCCCCTCCAGCTGCGCCTGCAGATCGCGGAACAAAGTGTCCGCCTTGAGCTGCGGATAGTTCTCCGCCACCGCCATCAAGCGCGACAATGCGCTGGATAATTCGCCCTGAGCCGCCTGGAACCGGGAAAATGCCTGCGCATCGTTCAAGAGCTCCGGCGTGGCCTGAACCGACCCCACCCTGGAACGCGCCTCGGTCACCTGGGTCAGCACCTCCCGCTCGTGCCCGGCGTACCCCTTCACCACGTTGACCAGATTGGGCACCAGATCGGCCCGGCGCTGATACTGGTTCAAAACCTCCGACCAACTCGCCTTGATCTGTTCGTCCTGCTGCTGCAAGGTGTTGTATCCGCATCCGCTCAGCAAGAGCAGGTGTACGAAAACCAGGGCCAAAATCAACTTGCGCATGTGTTTCTCCCGAAAAGGCAGTCGGACGTCGTCCGGAGAACGAATCCGTAAAGTGTGCTACGTAGAGCAAGCGTAAGACAATCTGTCAAAGGGCTTATTCGGGTCGGGGCGTGCTTGTCATTTTCAGAAGACGACTGCACCAATTAACTGGGCGTAACGCCAGGTGTGCAGTCGGCTCCTGACCACGCAATATCAGAAGTTATCTGCACCAATCTCGACTATGCTCAATACTCGTGTGCACCAAAGCGAGGTGTGAGCATGGCGTCAGACACATTACCAATTGCCGAGCAAGGCGTGGCCACCCTGCCCGATGCGGCATGGGCGCAGGCCCGGCACCGGACCGAAATCATCGGGCCGCTGGCAGCGCTTGAAGTGGTTGGGCATGAAGCCGCCGATGCCGCTGCTCAAGCGCTGGGCCTATCCAGGCGGCAGGTGTATGTCCTGATCCGGCGTGCCCGGCAAGGTGCTGGGCTTGTGACGGACCTGGTTCCCGGCCAGTCCGGCGGCGGGAAAGGCAAGGGGCGCTTGCCGGAGCCGGTCGAGCGCATCATTCGCGAGCAGCTGCAAAAGCGCTTCCTGACCAAGCAGAAGCGCAGCCTGGCAGCGTTCCACCGCGAGGTCGCGCAGGCATGCAAAACGCACAAACTGCGGGTGCCGGCGCGCAACACCGTGGCGCTGCGGATAGCCACCCTCGATCCACTCAAAACCATGCGCCGCCGGGAAGGCCAGGATGCCTCCCGCGACCTGCAAGGTGTCGGCGGCGTCCCGCCGGCAGTCACCTTGCCGCTGGAACAGATACAGATCGACCACACGGTCATTGACCTGATCGTGGTGGACGAGGGCGACCGGCAACCGATTGGCCGCCCGTATCTGACCGTCGCCATCGATGTGTTCACCCGCTGCGTGCTCGGCATGGTGGTCACGCTGGAGGCGCCGTCCGCCGTTTCGGTCGGCCTGTGCCTCGCGCACTCTGCCTGCGACAAGCGTCCCTGGCTGGAGGGGCTCAATGTAGAAATGGATTGGCCGATGAGCGGCAAGCCCAGGCTGCTCTACCTGGACAACGCGGCCGAGTTCAAAAGCGAGGCCCTGCGCCGTGGCTGCGAGCAGCATGGCATCCAATTGGACTATCGTCCGCCCGGGCAGCCCCACTACGGCGGCATCGTGGAACGGATCATCGGCACGGCGATGCAAATGATTCACGACGAATTGCCGGGAACGACCTTCTCCAACCCCAGCCAGCGCGGGGAGTACGCCTCTGAGAAGATGGCTGCTCTGACGTTGCGCGAGTTGGAGCGCTGGCTCGCCTTGGCGGTCGGCACCTATCACGGCTCCGTGCATAACGGCCTGCTCCAACCGCCGGCCGCGCGCTGGGCCGAGGCGGTAGCGCGTGTCGGCGTGCCGGTCGTCGTCACTCGCGCTACGGCTTTCCTGGTCGATTTTCTGCCGATCATCCGCCGCACGCTGACCCGCACCGGCTTTGTCATCGACCACATTCACTACTACGCCGATGCGCTCAAACCGTGGATCGCACGACGCGACCGCTTGCCCGCTTTCCTGATCCGGCGTGACCCCCGCGACATCAGCCGTATCTGGGTGCTGGAACCGGAGGGGCAGCATTACCTGGAAATCCCCTACCGTACCTTGTCGCACCCGGCTGTCACCCTCTGGGAACAACGGCAGGCGCTGACGAAATTGCGGCAGCAGGGACGCGAACAGGTGGATGAGTCGGCGCTGTTCCGCATGATCGGGCAGATGCGCGAGATCGTGACCACCGCACAGAAGGCCACGCGCAAGGCGCGGCGTGACGCGGATCGACGCCAGCACCTCAAGGCATCGCCTCCGCCGGACAAGCCGATTCCGCCGAAAACGGACGTTGCTGATCCGCATGCAGACAACCTGCCACCGGCCAAACCGTTCGACCAGATCGAGGAGTGGTAGCCGTGGACGAATATCCCATCATCGACTTGCCCCACCTACTGCCGGCGGCGCATGGGTTTGCGCGGTTGCCGGCGGACGAGCGCATCCAGCGCCTTCGCGCCGACCGCTGGATCGGCTACCCGCGAGCGGTCGAAGCGTTGAACCGGCTGGAAACCCTGTATGCATGGCCAAACAAGCAACGCATGCCCAACCTGCTGCTGGTTGGCCCGACCAACAACGGCAAGTCGATGATCATCGAGAAATTCCGGCGCACGCATCCGGCCAGCTCCGACGCGGACCAGGAACACATGCCGGTGCTCGTCGTGCAGATGCCGTCAGAGCCGTCGGTGATCCGCTTCTACGTCGCGCTGCTCGCCGCGATGGGGGCACCATTGCGCCCGCGCCCACGGCTGCCGGAAATGGAGCAACTGGCGCTGGCGTTGCTGCGCAAGGTCGGCGTGCGCATGCTGGTGATCGACGAGCTGCACAACGTCTTGGCCGGCAACAGCGTCAACCGGCGTGAATTTCTCAACCTGCTGCGCTTCCTCGGCAATGATCTGCGCATCCCATTGGTCGGGGTCGGCACGCGCGACGCCTACCTGGCCATCCGCTCGGATGACCAGTTGGAAAACCGCTTCGAGCCGATGCTGCTGCCGGTGTGGGAGGCCAACGACGATTGCTGCTCACTGCTGGCCAGCTTCGCCGCGTCGCTGCCGCTGCGGCGACCCTCCCAGATTGCCACGCTGGACATGGCCCGCTACCTGCTCACGCGCAGCGAGGGCACCATCGGCGAACTGGCGCACTTGCTGATGGCGGCGGCCATCGTCGCCGTGGAGAGCGGCGAGGAAGCGATCAACCATCGCACGCTCAGCATGGCCGATTACACCGGTCCCAGCGAGCGGCGGCGGCAATTCGAACGGGAACTGATGTGAAGCCAGCGCCACGCTGGCCACTGCATCCGGCTCCCAGGGAAGGCGAAGCCTTGTCTTCGTGGCTCAACCGCGTGGCCCTTTGCTATCACATGGAGGTGTCCGAGCTGCTGGAGCACGATCTTGGTCACGCTCAGGTTGATGACCTGGACACCGCGCCGCCACTGGCGCTGTTGGCGATGCTCTCCCAGCGGAGCGGCATCGAGCCGGACCGGCTGCGTTGTATGAGTTTCGCCGGCTGGGTGCCTTGGCTACTGGACAGCCTTGATGATCAGATTCCAGACGCATTGAAAACCTATGCGTTCCAGCTCTCGGTGCTGCTGCCGAGACTCCGCCGTAGGACCCGATCCATCACGAGCTGGCGTGCCTGGCTGCCGAGCCAGCCGATACATCGCGCCTGTCCGCTCTGTCTGAACGACCCGGCAAACCAAGCCGTACTGCTTGCATGGAAGCTGCCCCTGATGCTGAGCTGCCCGCTGCATGGCTGCTGGCTGGAATCCTATTGGGGCGTGCCTGGGCGGTTTCTCGGCTGGGAGAACGCCGATACTGCGCCGCGCACCGCCAGCGACGCGATTGCGGTGATGGACCGGCGTACCTGGCAGGCACTGACGACTGGCCACGTGGAACTGCCGCGCCGACGCATTCACGCTGGATTGTGGTTTCGGCTGCTACGCACGCTGCTCGATGAGCTGAACACCCCGCTTTCGACGTGCGGAACCTGCGCGGGGTATTTCCGCCAAGTCTGGGAAGGCTGCGGGCATCCGCTGCGTGCTGGGCAAAGTCTGTGGCGACCGTATGAAACCCTGAACCCGGCAGTACGGTTGCAGATGCTGGAGGCGGCGGCAACGGCAATCAGCTTGATTGAGGTGAGGGATATAAGTCCGCCAGGCGAGCATGCAAAGCTGTTCTGGGCCGAGCCCCAAGCCGGGTTCACCAGTGGCCTGCCGGCGAAAGCGCCGAAGCCCGAACCCGTCGATCACTGGCAGCGTGCGGTCAAGGCCATTGATGAGGCCATCATTGAAGCGCGGCACGACCCCGAGACGGCGCGCTCGCTGTTCGCGTTGGCTTCCTATGGTCGGCGCGACCCCGCTTCCCTGGAACAGTTGCGCGCCACCTTCGCGAAGGAAGGCATCCCCCCGGAATTTCTGTCACATTACGATCTTGATGGACCCTTTGCATGTCTTAGACAGAATGACGGGTTAAGTGACAAATTTTGACGGCCAGAACTTTCCGGTTCACACTGTCACATAATCGAACGTATATGTGACAGGTGAAACATGCTAATCGGCTACATGCGGGTGTCGAAGGCGGATGGCTCCCAGGCAACCGACTTGCAGCGCGATGCGCTGATCGCCGCCGAAGTCGATCCGGCGCATCTTTATGAAGATCAGGCATCCGGCAAACGCGAGGACCGCCCCGGCTTGGCGAGCTGCCTAAAGGCGCTGCGCGAGGGGGATACGCTGGTGGTGTGGAAACTGGACCGGCTCGGGCGTGACCTGCGCCACCTGATCAATACCGTCCACGACCTAACCGGCCGTGGTGTCGGACTGAAGGTGCTGACCGGCCACGGTGCGGCCATCGACACCACGACTGCCGCCGGCAAGCTGGTCTTCGGCATCTTTGCCGCGCTGGCCGAGTTCGAGCGCGAACTGATTGCCGAGCGCACCATGGCGGGCCTGGCTTCGGCACGGGCGCGCGGTCGGAAAGGTGGCCGGCCGTTCAAGATGACGGCCGCCAAGCTGCGCCTGGCGATGGCCGCAATGTGCCAGCCCGAAACCAAGGTCGGCGACCTGTGCCAGGAACTCGGCATCACGCGACAGACCCTGTACCGACACATTTCCCCAAAAGGCGAGTTGCGCCCAGATGGGACGAAACTACTCAACCGCACCTGACAAGTAGTCAGCCTCCGCCTGACGGCGGCGAATCGCAAGCGCTCGGCTTGGCGCTGGTTTCGGTCGCAGTAATGGCCCGTGCCTGGAAGCGCTGATAGCACTCCAACCCGCAGAAGTGCTCGACGTACTCAGCCCCTTCCGGGGTGAAGGCGGCATCGAGCGGGATTTCCTTGCAGCACACGCAGCAAGCGGTGCTCGGTTCGTTGACGTTCATGGTGGTGTTTCTCCATTGGTTGACGAAGCTGGCGAAGGCCGCCGCCGGCATCGGCTTGGCGAACAGAAAGCCCTGCACCGTGTCGCAGCCGGCCTGCCGCAACCACGCAAGGCTGTCGGGCGTTTCCACGCCTTCGGCCACTACCTCCATGCCCAGCCCATGCGCGAGCTGGATCACCGCCCGCACGATGCATTGGTCGCGGGTATCGTCCGGCAGCCTGGCGACGAACGATTGGTCGATCTTCAGCGTGGTGATCGGGCAGCACTTCAGATGTTGCAGGCAGGAATAGCCGGTGCCGAAGTCGTCGGCCGCGAAATGCACGCCGATGGCGCGCAAGGCGTCGAAGGCGGCGAACAGAGCTGGATTGCCGAAGGCGACCGATTCGGTCAGCTCGATCTCCAGCAGCTCGGCAGGCAAGTCCATATCGGCCAGCACCCGCTTTACCTCGGCGTCGAACCTCGGCCCGACCTGGCTCGCAGACATTGACGGCGAGCCGGAACGGCTGCCATGCCAATGCTTGCCACTCGCGCATCTGACGGCAGGCTTCGCCCAGCACCCACGCGCCGATTTCCGGCATCAGGCCGGACGACTCGGCAAGTGGCAGGAACTGGCCGGGTGACAGCAGCCCCAAGCTCGGATGCCGCCTGCGCCAACTCGGTCGCTGTCCATCCGGCGGGGTGCGAGGTCATCATGATCCGCCCCGGAAGGCGCGCAGCAACCGCGCCACGGACAGAACGAACAAACCGGTCAGCGTGAGGGCTGCAATACCCCAATGCTCTCCGAGGAACGCGCCGGCTGTCGTTCCGGCCAGCACAACGGCGAGAATCGGCAAATGGCAGGGACAGGTGAGCACGGCCAGCGCGCCCCACAGATAGCCGGTGAACGGCTTGCGTGTCCCGGTCGGCAAGCGCTCGGGGCCGTTCATGGCAGGCTCTCCGCGTGCTGTGCCGGCTCGGTCGGCAGGGTAGCCAACTGCGCTTCCAGATCGGCCAACCCTTCGCGCCGGCGTTCGACGAACTGGCGCAGCACGGCAAGCTGCGCTGCGGCCTGGTCGCTGTCCGCCGTATCGAGTGCCCGGCACAACCGCGCCAGCGCATCGAGGCCGATGCCCGCTTCGAAGGCAGCCCGCACGAAGCACAGCCGTTGCAAGGCCGCCTCGTCAAACAGGCCGTAGCCGCCTGGGGTGCACGCCACCGGCCGCAGCAGTCCGCGCAGCAGGTAGTCGCGCACGATATGCACGCTCACCCCGGCATTAAGGGCCAGCCGGGACACCGTGTAGGCGTTCATCGAACACCTCCTTTTTCTCACCCGGCGCAGCAGGAAAGCTGCTTCACATCCTTGTTGAAGGTCTGCGCCGCGAGCTTCAGTCCTTCGACCATCGTCAGATAGGGGAACAACTGGTCGGCCAGCTCCTGCACCGTCATGCGGTTACGAATCGCCAGCGCTGCCGTCTGGATCAGCTCGCCCGCTTCCGGCGTGACCGCCTGCACGCCGATCAAGCGCCCGCTGCCCACTTCGGCTACCAGCTTGATGAAGCCGCGCGTATCGAAGTTGGCCAACGCGCGCGGCACGTTGTCCAGCGTGAGTGTGCGGCTGTCGGTCTCGATGCCGTTGTGGTGTGCTTCCGCTTCGCTGTAACCCACGGTCGCCACTTGCGGGTCGGTGAACACCACTGCCGGCATCGCAGTCAGGTTCAGGGTCGCGTCGCCGCCCGTCATGTTGATCGCCGCACGGGTGCCGGCCGCTGCCGCCACATAGACGAACTGCGGCTGATCGGTGCAGTCGCCGGCGGCGTAAATGTTCGAGCTGCTTGTGCGCATTCCCTGGTCGATGACAATGGCCCCTTGCGCGTTGACGGCAACGCCCGCCGCTTCCAGATTCAGGCTGCGCGTGTTCGGCGCGCGGCCGGTAGCGACCAGCAGTTTGTCGGCGCGTATTTCCCCGTGCCCGGTGGTCAGCACGAATTCGCCGCCTTCATGCGCGACCTGGCTGGCCTGCGTGTGATCCAGTACCTCGATGCCCTCCATGCGAAACGCGGCCGTGACGGCTTCGCCGATGGCCGGGTCTTCGCGGAAGAACAGCGTGCTGCGTGCCAGGATCGTCACCTTGCTGCCGAGTCGGGCAAAGGCTTGCGCCAGTTCCAGCGCCACCACCGACGAGCCGATCACGGCCAGGCGTTCGGGAATGGTGTCGCTGACCAGGGCCTCGGTCGAAGTCCAGTAGGGTGACTCTTTCAAGCCTGGAATCGGCGGCACGGCCGGACTGGCGCCCGTGGCAACCAGGCAACGGTCGAAGTCCACGGCGCGCTCGTTACCATCGTTCAAACGAACGATAAGGCTCTGGCCGTCCTTGAAACGCGCTTCGCCGTGCAGAACGGTGATGGCCGGATTGCTGTCCAGGATGCCCTCGTACTTGGCGTGACGCAGTTCGTCGACGCGCGCCTGCTGCTGGGCCAGTAGCCGCTCGCGCAAGATCGTCGGCGGTGTGGGCGGCATGCCGCCATCGAACGGGCTTTCGCGGCGCAGGTGGGCGACGTGGGCGGCGCGGATCATGATCTTGGACGGCACGCAGCCGACATTGACGCAGGTGCCGCCGATGGTGCCGCGCTCGATCAGCGTGACGTGCGCGCCTTGTTCGACGGCCTTCAGCGCTGCCGCCATCGCGGCTCCGCCGCTGCCGATCACGGCGATATGGAGCTTGCCAGCATCCCCGCCAGCCTTGTCACCACTGCCCAGCCATTCGCGCACCTTGCCGAGCAATCCGCCGCCCGCCGGAACCACGGGCGCATCGGCGAGCGTAGCCCGATAGCCGAGTCCGGCCACGGCAGCGGTCAGCGTATCCGGCGATGTGCCGGCCTCGATGGCGAGCCTGGCGCTGCCCTTGGCATAGGACACCTCCGCCGATTGCACGCCGGGCACTTTCTCTAGCGCCTCCTTGACGTGAACCGCGCAGGAGTCGCAGGTCATGCCGGTGATTTTGAGGGTGGTCATTCATCGTTCCTTTTCTGTGTTGGCTGCCGACTCACGCCGTCAGCCTTGTTTCGTGGGGAGTTCGCAACCGTCCGGCCCGCAACGGCGATGTGCCGACGAAACCAAGTCCCAGATCGACACGCCGACCATCAGCGCCAGGCCGGTGTATACGAGCCGTGCGGTCCACCAGTTGCCAAGCAGCCAGACAGTTCCGGCGAACACGATGGCTGGCCCGATCATGCCGAGCAGACTGCGGTGCCATTGGCGATGACTGAGCCAGCCCAGTGCATTCGCCAGCAAAGCCACGATGGCGAACAGCGGCAGTAGCGTGGAAATGAACAGCCCTTCGTATTCCTGTAGAAAACCGAGGCCGATGGCCGTGCCCAAGCTGGCGATGGCCGGGAAGCACGCGGCGCAGCCCATCGCGGAAACAACGCTGCCAAGCGCGCCAGCTTTGTCGGCAATGCGTGTGATCAGTCCCATGATCGCCCCAAGTTAGGGTTCAGTGGCTCACTGCTTGACGCTGGAGGGGTAGCCCGCGTCTCCGGTTGCCTTGGTCAGCTTCTGCACACTGGTCTTGGCATCATCGAAGGTGACCACCGCTTCGCGCGTCTCGAAGGTCACGGCAACTTTGCTGACGCCTTCGACCTTGGAAATCGCCTTTTTGACGGTGATCGGGCAGGTGGAGCAGGTCATGCCCGGTACGGACAGCGTGACGGTCTGGGTAGCGGCCCACACGGGAGCAACAACGGCGGCGAGCACGAGGGAGGCAAACAGTTTTTTCATGGTGAACTCCGATCAGTAGAAAAATGGCATGACATAGGGAAATCCGAGCGCGACCAGAACCAGCACCGCCACGACCCAGAAAATGAGCTTGTAAGTCGCTCGCACTTGGGGAATCGCGCAGACTTCACCCGGCTTGCAGGCTTGCACCGGGCGGTAGATGCGCCGCCAGGCGAAGAACAACGCCACCAACGCTGCACCGATGAAAATCGGGCGATACGGCTCCAGCACGGTCAGGTTGCCGATCCATGCCCCGCTGAACCCCAAGGCGATCAGAACCAGCGGCCCGAGGCAGCAAGCGGAGGCGAGGATGGCGGCCAGCCCGCCGGCGAAGAGCGCGCCGCGCCCGGTTTGTGGTTCAGACATACGCTTGTCCTTTCAAATTTGGATTGGATAGCGTAATCTTACTTCCGTACTTATGTCCGGAGTCAAGCGGTATGGAAAACAATTTTGAAAACCTGACCATCGGCATTTTTGCCAAGGCCGCCGGCGTCAACGTGGAGACCATCCGGTTCTATCAGCGCAAGGGCTTGTTGCACGAGCCGGACAAGCCCTATGGCAGCATTCGCCGCTATGGCGCGGCGGACGTGACGCGGGTGCGATTCGTGAAATCAGCCCAGCGGCTGGGCTTCAGCCTGGACGAGATTGCCGAGTTGTTGCGGCTCGACGATGGCACGCACTGTGAAGAAGCCAGCAGCCTGGCCGAGCACAAGCTCAAAGACGTGCGCGAGAAGATGGCCGACTTGGCGCGCATGGAAACCGTGCTGTCCGAACTCGTGTGCGCCTGTCACTCACGGCAGGGGAATGTTTCCTGCCCGCTGATTGCGTCGCTACAGGGCGGAGAAAGTCTGGCGGGGTCAGCTATGCCTTAGCGTGCTTTATTTTCCGTTTTCTGAGACGACCCCCACCTGATTGATCTCCCCCTTGATCCGCTAAAGAGAACCATAAATTGAGCAGCCTTCGAGACCATCTTGAACACCATCAAGTCATCATCTACTTCGCCGCCGTCGTCCTTGCGGCCGTGGTCGCATCCCTGGTACGTGGCACCGATGCCCTGGAAGGGGCGATAAATCCGGCGCTGGCCCTGATGCTGTTCGTCACCTTCTTGCAGGTGCCGCTTGCCGACCTCGGCCGCGCCTTCACGCGCATTCGCTTCCTGGGCGCGCTGATGGTGTCCAATTTCGTGGTCGTGCCGCTGCTGGTCGCGCTCCTGGTGCAGTTCCTGCCGCCCGACCCGATGGTGAGGCTCGGCGTGCTGTTTGTGCTGCTGACGCCCTGCATCGACTACGTGGTGACGTTCTCGCATATCGGCCGCGCCGATGCCCGCCTGCTGCTGGCTTCTACGCCGGCGCTGCTCATCGCGCAAATGCTGCTGCTGCCGGTCTATCTCGGCGTGTTCCTAGGCGATGCGTCGGCCGACCTAGTGCAGCTCGGCCCGTTCGTTCATGCCTTCGTGTGGCTGATCGCCGTTCCCTTGGCGTCGGCCGCCGTGGTGCAGGTATGGGCAGCGCGAAGCAAGGCCGGGGCGCGTGTCGCGGCCGGCCTGGGCCTGCTGCCAGTGCCGGCAACCGCCCTGGTGCTGTTCATCGTCGTGGCGGCCGTGGTGCCGCAGCTCGGGGCCGCCATCGAGGCCGCCTTGCGCGTCCTGCCTCTTTACGTGGCCTTCGCCGTGGTTGCGCCCCTGATCGGCTGGACAGTCGCCCGCGTGGCCCGGCTGGAAGCGCCGGCCGGCCGCGCCGTGGCGTTCAGCTCGGCCACGCGCAATTCCCTGGTGGTGCTGCCGCTGGCCCTGGCGGTGCCGTGAGCCATTCCCCTACTGCCGGCCATCATCGTGACGCAAACGATGGTCGAGCTGGTCGCCTCGGTGATCTACATGCAATTGGTGCCAAAGCTTGGTAAGGCCCCATCTACTTGCAGTTAGAGCATGGGTCATGGGGAAATCAACCCGACGTAGGATGCAGCCGACTTTTGATATTTCGTGCAGTCATCTTCTAAAAACGACAGTGCTTTTATCAAGGGACCTGCAAGTCGCGGTTCATCCAGGCCCAGGATTAGTAGGGTGGGTTAGGCGCGCCGCCAAGAAGCCTGCCTGGCCGCCGGACTCTCGGCGCGCCGTAACCCACCGGTTCCGCGGCCTTGTTCGGTGGGTTACGGCGCGCGGAAACACCGCAGGAAGGTTGCGGACTCGATGCGATACGCGCCTAACCCCCCTATCTTGGATCTGGACACACGGCCTCCAGAGCGAATTGAGAACTACCGACAAGACCCGCACCCATTTGCGAGACCGGCGAGTGCTCTAGTATCCTACAAGGTTTAATTCGGCGACCGAAATCCCCTCGTATGGAAGACATTTACAAGCCGCAAGCCATCGAACAAGAAGCCCGGGACGCCTGGGAAACCCAAGGCGTTTTCCGCGCCGTCGAAGACCCTGGCAGGGAAAAGTATTACTGCCTGTCCATGTTCCCCTACCCCAGCGGTCGGCTGCACATGGGCCACGTCCGCAACTATACCATCGGCGACGTGATCGCCCGCTATCAGCGCATGCAGGGCAAGAACGTGCTGCAGCCCATGGGCTGGGACGCTTTCGGCCTGCCCGCGGAAAACGCCGCGATGCAGAACAAGGTCGCGCCGGCGGCGTGGACTTATGCCAACGCCGACACCATGCGCAAGCAGCTCAAGTCCTTGGGACTCGCCATCGACTGGAGCCGCGAGATCGCCACCTGTAAGCCCGAATATTATCGCTGGGAACAGTGGCTGTTTACCAAGCTGTTCGAAAAAGGCCTGATCTACAAAAAAGTCGCCCCGGTGAACTGGGACCCGGTGGACCAGACCGTGCTGGCCAACGAACAAGTGATCGACGGCCGCGGCTGGCGCTCGGGCGCGCTGGTGGAAAAGCGCGACATCCCCATGTACTTCATGCGCATCACCGCTTACGCCGAGGAACTGCTCGCCGGACTGGACCAGTTGCCGGGCTGGCCCGAACAGGTGAAAACCATGCAGCGCAACTGGATCGGCAAGAGCCACGGCTGCGAGGTTCACTTCCCCTACGAGGACGGCAGCGATGTCCTGAAGGTCTACACTACCCGCCCCGACACCCTGATGGGCGCTACCTATGTCGCCGTGGCGGCGGAGCACCCGCTCGCTATGGCGGCCGCGAAAGGCAACCCGGAGTTGGCGGAGTTTATCGAAGAATGCAAGCAGGGCGGCACGGCGGAAGCCGAGCTCGCCACCATGGAAAAGAAAGGCATGGCCACAGGCCGCTTCGTCATTCATCCATTAACCGGCGAAAAACTGCCGGTATGGATCGCCAATTACGTACTGTGGGGCTATGGCGAAGGCGCGGTGATGGCGGTGCCGGCGCATGATGAGCGCGACTGGGACTTTGCTGTCAAATATAAGTTGCCAGTCAAACGAGTTGTTTCTAGCGAGCAATTGCTCAGAGATCGCGCTCAAGCAATCGAAGCTTTGAGCAGCGCCGCCATTCAATTCGATAAAACGGAGATTGGCTCGTTTTCTCTTGAATACATAGAAAAAGGATTATTTACAAAGGCGCTGCCAGAAAATGTTCACGATGCAATAGCAATGTTGCATACGCAAATACGACATGAATCCCCGTACACTGAATATGGCATCTTAACCAATTCCGGCAAGTACGACGGTCTCGATTTCCAGCAAGCCTTCGACGCCATTGCCGCCGATCTCGAAGCCAAAGGTCTCGGCCAAAAGCGAACCCAATTTCGCCTGCGCGACTGGGGCATTTCCCGCCAGCGCTACTGGGGCTGCCCGATTCCCATTATCCATTGCCCGAGCTGCGGCGACGTGCCGGTGCCCGAAGACCAGCTCCCCGTGGTGCTGCCGGAGGACGTCACTATCGACGTCGGTTCACCGCTCAAGAAAATGCCCGAGTGGTACCAAACCACGTGCCCGAAATGCGGCGGATCGGCGGAACGCGAGACCGACACCATGGACACCTTCGTCGAATCGTCCTGGTACTACGCCCGCTATGCCTGCCCCGACAGCGGAAACGCCATGCTGGACCAGCGCGCCAAATACTGGCTGCCGGTGGATCAGTACATCGGCGGCATCGAGCACGCCATCCTGCATCTTCTGTACGCACGCTTCTTCCACAAGCTGATGCGCGACGAGGGGCTGGTGGACAGCGACGAGCCCTTCGCCAATCTGCTCACCCAGGGCATGGTGGTGGCACCGACGTTTTACCGCGAAACGGAAGACGGCAAGAAGCACCACTACAACCCGGCCGAAGTGGATGTACAATCGGACGAACGGGGACGGCCCGTAGGCGCGCTCCTGAAATCCGACGGCCAACCGGTCGCGATCGGCGGCACCGAAAAGATGTCCAAGTCCAAGAACAACGGCGTCGATCCGCAGGCCCTGATCGATCGTTACGGCGCGGACACGGCACGCTTGTTCATGATGTTCGCGTCCCCGCCCGACCAGTCGCTGGAATGGTCGGACAGCGGCGTAGAGGGCGCTTTCCGCTTCCTGAAGCGTCTTTGGAAACAGGTCGCCGTGCATGTCGACGACGGTCCGGCCCCGCAATTGGACAAGGTGGCGCTGGATGAGCCGCAAAAAGCCATGCGGCGCCAGACTCACGAAACCCTGCGGAAGGTGCGCGACGACATCGGCCGGCGCTACACGTTCAATACTGCGATCGCGGCCAACATGGAGCTGCTCAATGCCCTGGCCAAGTTCGACGATGCCGGCGATCAGGGACGCGCGGTACGACAGGAAGCGCTGGAGCTCGTGGTGCTGATGCTGTCGCCGATCGTACCCCACATTTGCCATCGGTTGTGGCACGAACTCGGACATGCGGAAACGGTCGCAACCATGGCGTGGCCCGAGGTGGACGAGTCGGCGCTGGTGCAGAACACGGTGGAGATGGTGGTTCAGGTGAACGGCAAGTTGCGCGGCAAGATCACCGTGCCGGTGAACGCCGCCAACGATGCCGTCGAAGCCGCCGCGCTCGGCGATCCCAACGTACAACGCTTCATCGAGGACAAACCGGTCAGGAAGATCATCGTAGTCCCGCGCAAGCTGGTCAATATCGTGGTGTAGATCATGATAAGACGATCTTTCATAACGGCATCGGTTTCGGCGATTCTCGCCGTGATGCTCTCCGCCTGCGGATACCATCTTCGCGGCAGCCTTCCGCCCACGATGCTCGCGAAAACTTTTTTTGTGGAAGGCGTGGGCCGAGGCGATCCGTTCCTGCGGGAATTTTCACGGATCTTGTCCTACACCGGGGGCAGCGTCACGGCGACTCCCGGCCAGGCCGGCGCCGTGATTCACGTCGTCCACGTCAGACAGGATCGCCGCCCCATCGGTCTGAGCAAGCAAGGCCGTGCCAACCTGTTCGATTTGAGCTATCGGCTGGTCTATGAGGTCACCACGCCCCAGGGTGAAATCCTGCTGCCGCGTGAAGAAATCGAGCTGAAACGGGACTATTTCAACGATCAGACCTCGCCTCTCAGTCAAACCCATGAAGAAGTCCAGATCCAGCAGGAGATGCAGCGCGAGGCCGCCGAACTTATGTTTCGCCGCTTGGCTTATGCACTGAACCGCCCGCCTGAAGACGAATCGTGAAACTCTCCGCCGAACAACTGGGAGGACAACTCAAGAAGCGCCTGGCTTCGGTTTATTTCCTGAGCGGGGACGAGCCGCTGCAACTCGCGGAAGCGGCCGACGCGGTACGGCTGGCGGCCCGAAACGCCGGCTACGGCAGCCGCGAAGTGTTCTACGCCGACACCGGTTTCGACTGGAGCCTGTTACAGGAAGCCGCCGATTCGTTTTCTCTGTTCGGGGAAAAACGCATTTTGGACCTGCGCCTCCCGGCGAAGCCGGACAAAACAGCGGGCGCGGCCCTGGTACGTTATGCCGAGCGGCCCGCGGAAGACGCCGTCCTCATCGTCAGCAGCCCAAAGATCGCGGGTGCCGAACAGAAAAGCCGATGGTACCAGGCCATTGACCGGATCGGGATCGTGGTCCAGGTCTGGCCCCTGGAGGGCGAGCAATTGCTGCGCTGGCTGGACCGCCGCCTGAATGCGAGGGGATTGTTGGCCGACCGCTCGGGCATACGCATTCTGGCCGCCCGCATCGAGGGCAACTTGCTGGCGGCCGCCCAGGAAATCGAAAAGCTGCGCATCTTGTACGGCGAGGGCAAGATCGACGACGACCAGATCGTCAAGGCCGTTGCCGACAGCGCGCGCTACGACGTGTTCGACCTTGCCGAAGAAACCCTGCGCGGCCATACCGCGAAAGCCTGCCGCGTACTCGCAGGGCTCAAGGCGGAAGGCATAGCGCCGGCGGTCGCGCTCTGGGCACTGACCCGGGACATTCGCCTGATCGGCAATATCATGGCGCTGCTCGCCCAAGGCACCCCGACCGAATCGGCGCTGGCCAAATGCCAGGTCTGGGACAAGCGCAAACCGACCGTGCTCCAGGCGCTGCAACGCCTGAACCGCGACGGCGTCCAACGGTCTCTACTGCTCAGCGCAAAGGCGGATAGAGTGATTAAAGGCATGGAAACGGGCGAACCGTGGGAGGCGCTTTTGTCGGTCTGCATCAGCCTCGCCGCGCCCCCGGGAGCTCGAGTCATGGCGAGCGTCGGCTGAGGCTTTCGCTCCGGGCTCCGGTCCGCAACATGTCCAGCGCCAGCCCTCGCGAAGAAACCGTGCCCGGACTCGGCGCAACGACCGTTTTTCATTGAACCCATCAACCGTTCCTCATCGACCCATGCAAAATGACATCCAGATTTACATGCTCACGGTAGGCGAGCGGGCTCGCGAAGCCTCCCGTGCCATGAGCCGCGCGGAAACCGGCGCAAAGAACGGCGCCCTCCTGGGCATCGCCGACGCCCTGCAAGACAAGACGCAAGCCTTGTTGGCGGACAACCGGAAGGATCTCGAGGCCGGCCGGCAACGAGGACTCGACAGCGCGATGCTGGACCGGCTGGAACTCACCGAGAAAGGCATCGCCGCCATGGCTCAAGGACTTCGCGAAGTCGCCGCGCTTCCCGATCCGGTGGGCGAAATCACCGACCTCAGCTATCGGCCGTCCGGCATCCAGGTGGGCCGGATGCGAGTGCCTTTGGGCGTCATCGGGATCATCTACGAATCCCGCCCCAACGTGACCGCCGACGCGGCGGCGCTATGCCTCAAATCCGGCAACGCCTGCATCCTGCGCGGCGGTTCCGAAGCGATACATTCCAATAAGGCCATCGCCGACTGCATACGCGAGGGTCTGGAACAGGGCGGACTGCCGCGCGATGCCGTGCAGCTCATCGAAACCACCGACCGCGCGGCGGTCGGCGAACTGATCCGCATGGAACGCCATGTCGACGTGATCGTGCCGCGCGGCGGCAAAAGCCTGATTGAGCGCATCAGCGAAGAATCCCGGATTCCGGTGATCAAACACCTGGACGGCATCTGCCACGTCTACATCGACGACCGCTGCGATTTCGACAAGGCCATTCAAGTCGCCCTGAACGCCAAAACCCAGCGCTACGGTGTCTGTAACGCCATGGAAACCTTGCTGATTGCCGCTCCCGTCGCGCCCATTCTGCTGCCGGATCTGGCGCATCTCTATCGGGAAAAAGGCGTGGAACTCCGCGGCTGCCCGAGAACCCTTCGGATCCTGCCGGACTGCATTCCGGCGACCGAGGAAGATTGGGGCACCGAATATCTCGCGCCGATCCTGTCCATCCGCGTGGTCGAGGGGCTCGACGAGGCGCTGGACCACATCAACCGGCACGGTTCGCAGCACACCGATGCGATCGTGACCGAGGATTACACCCGCGCCCGCCGTTTCCTCCGGGAGGTGGATTCCAGCTCGGTGATGGTCAACGCATCCACCCGGTTCGCCGACGGTTATGAATACGGCCTGGGAGCCGAGATCGGCATCAGCACCAATAAACTGCACGCCCGCGGCCCGGTGGGACTGGAAGGACTGACCACCCGGAAATTCATCGTCCTGGGCGATGGACATATCCGCACTTGATAGGCCGTTTGTTGAGCGGGTTAGCGTAGCCCGCCGGACGGCTTCGCGCCTCAGGTGCCCTAGGTTGGCGATCCCTTGCCGACGAACCGGTTGCGTTGGGCCAGGATTCCCGGCCTACTGCGCATTTCCATCGGTACGCAGGCCGATTGGTCCTGCATTTCGGCTCAACCATCGCAGTCTAAGAAAGTACGCATGATCGGCATCTACGGCGGAACCTTCGATCCCATCCACTACGGCCATCTGCGGACGGCACTGGAAGTCAAGGAAGGGGCCGGAATGGATGAGATCCGCTTTGTACCCTGCCGTTTGCCGCCCCATCGTGCCGAACCTGAAGCCGACCCCGCGCTTCGCCTCAAGATGCTGGAGCTGGCCCTGCATGATGCCGAGCCCGGGTTTAGCATCGACACCCGGGAGCTGGACCGGCAGGGGCCATCCTACATGGTGGAAACACTCGCATCCTTTCGAACGGAGATCGGAAACCGACCCTTGTGCCTGATCGCGGGACTCGACGCCGTCAACGGCTTTCCCCGCTGGCACCGCTGGCGGGAATTATTCGAACTCGCCCACATCGTCGTCATGCGGCGGCCGGGTACGGCACCGGACTTCACGGGAGACTTGGCGCAATATGTAGCGGAGCGTAGCGCCGAGCATGCGGCTGCATTGAGCCTTCGACCGCATGGATCGATCCACTTCGTGGACGTCACCCAGCTCGATATTTCCGCGACCCGCATTCGGGAAACCGTGAGATCGGGCAAAAGCGCCCGCTATTTGATTCCGGAGCCGGTTCTGCGCTTTATCGAAAGCAAACGGCTTTACCGATAATCCCCGAAAGGACGGTTGACCGCTCGGATCCGCCGGGAAAAGTCCGACGCAACCGGACCGGACAGTCGAAGCTTCCTCCGGCGAAGAACGACCAAAGGCATGATCCTTATACCCCGGTCGCGGTAGGCTGTTGCGATGCAGTCCCGCATCACGACGAAGAAAGGGAGGGCCGTAGTCCGCGATCAGCTTGACGGGACACTTGTCAGTACCCCGAAAAACATGCGGGGCTTACCGGCCGATGACTGATTCAAGCGTGCAGGAAGGCGCCGCGGCGATTCCGGGCAGCCACGCCGGTCAAGCCGACCAGCCCGGCACCCAGCAGCCATACGGCCGCGGGCAGCGGTACCGGAGCCGGTTCGCCGCCGGTCAGAATCGCGCTAATGCTCACGCGGATCGAGTTCAGATCAATCCTGGCATCACCGCCGGTGCCCGCCGGCATAGCCCACAGCATGGTTGTCAACAGGACATCGAGTTCTTCGCTGTTGGCGACGGCCAGCTCGAAAAGCGCATTCCAGCTTCCCTCCTTTTCCCCGCCGGTGCCGCCGAGCCGGAACGATTTTTCAGTGGACTCGCGGAACAGCTCGTCGTTGGTAAAATCGTCCAGCCTCAGCCGGCTGTTGACCGAAACGCTGCTGTTCTTTCCCGCCAGCGAGTAGTCGCCGCCCTCGCTCAGGTGGAATTTGTCGACCTGGTAGCCGGCTTTGGCGAGAACCTGAAATTCCAGAACTTCTCTTTGACTCGCGGAGGACGAAGCGGCAGAGATACCGGAAAAATCAAAAGCCAGGCTATCGCCCTCGACGGTTGGCGTCCCGAAGTACTCGAGATCCTCGTCAGCGAATTGGAAATAGACCGACTGCCCTTCCAACAGAGCGGCTTGCGCCGAAATACTGCTGCAAAAGACGAGAGTGCCTGTCATTACACCGATTAGCGTCTTCATGAACGATTGACTCCGTAAAAAATAGTCGGTTAAGAAGGCGAATCCGACGGCTGCCGAAGCAATCCGCGGACATGAGCACGTTTCATCCCAAATCGTGATGGGAATTTCCGGATCGGATCCATGGGCGGCAAAAGCCACCCATGAATTCCGGTCCGGAAGCATAATATCAAATCGAATTCAAGGAAATACCGCAATTTCGGGCATGCAGTGCGAAGACGTACTTTTAGCCAGAACAACACGGTGATGCGTCGTAGGACACACTTCCGCTGCCTGTCATAAAACCGTAACAAACGTCGATTAGCGTTTGCCCCTTTCCAAACATCTCTGACCATGAAAGCTTTTGCAGTAGCCGCTTCGTCGGTACTCACGTTGTTGACTCTTGCCGGCTCGGCCGATGCCGCCCCTACCCTCAAATCGATCGAGTTCATCGGAATGCCTGCCCCCGTCACGGCCGAGGAAAAAACCGATGTCTACACCAAAGCCCGCCTGAAATTGATTTACCGCAACGGTCAAAGCCGAATCTACGATCTGAGCTATCACGAACTGATGGGCACTACCGATTCAATAACCGGGCATATCGTAGGCGGCTTGAGCGATGACCATGACCACCCGCTGACCGACGCTTACGGTCAAATCGCCTCCGATTCTCCGGACGGCAACTCCCTGATGGTGATACCGGGTATGAAAGCGGCCGATCCGGTTCATAACGAGACCCTCGCCCTGGTCACCCAGTACGAATACAAGGAACTGCCGCCCGCCGGGCAGACCGGACGCTTCTGGAGCAAGCTTCCCGCCACCGCGAGCCTGGCCAGGCTCGACCAGGACAAATTCACCGGCGCCCTAAAAGTCGCGGACTATCGGAGCATCAGTTTCGGCAATGTGAACGGCCTTTGGATCGCCTGTGCCGCGTCGATTTCACCCTGGAACACCCATCTCGGCAGTGAAGAATACGAACCGGACGCCAAAGTCCGGGGCGGCGGCAGCAAAGCAGAGGACAGCGACGACACCACCGATATCGATAGCTTCAGCCGGTATTATTTCGGCGATCCCGCCCGGGCCAATCCCTACCACTACGGTTTGGTGCCCGAGGTGAAAATCGACGCCAACGGGACCGCATCGGCGGCCAAGCACTACGTGCTCGGCCGGTTTTCCCGCGAACTGGCCGAAATCATGCCTGATCGCCGGACCGCATACATGGGCGACGACGGGATCAATACCGGGCTGTTCATGTTCGTCGCCGACCGGCCCGGCGATCTGTCCTCGGGGACGCTTTACGCGGCCAAATGGAAGCAGACCGCGGCATCGGACGGTGGCGCGGCGAAGCTGAGCTGGATCCGGCTGGGTTCCGCCTCCGATGCCGAAATCAGGGCCATGGTGGATGAAGGCATCAAGTTCAACGACATCTTCGACGCCAGCAACACCGAACCCAACGAACACGGCTACAAGAAAGTCGTCACCTACACCGGCACCGAATGGCTGCGGCTCAAGCCCCACATGGAGAAAGCCGCGGCTTTTCTGGAGACCCGCAGGTATGCCGCCTATCTGGGAGCCACCACGGAATTCTCCAAAATGGAAGGCGTTACCCACGATCCGGTGGATCGCAAGGCCTTCGTCGCCATCTCCCGCATCGAGAAGGGCATGGCTGACGACACCGGCGATATTCGCCTGCCTCAAAACGACGGCGGGGCGGTTTACGAGCTGAAACTGATGGACGGCCACCGAGCCGGTATCGACAGCCGCTTTGTAGCATCCACCATGAAATCCGTACCTGCGCTTCTGGGCGGATGGCTGGGCAAGAACGGCAACGGCGAAGACAGAAAGGACGCTGAAGGCAACCGCTGCGAACAGGACAAGGTTTGCGGGCCGGACAATCTCAAGTTCTCACGGGTGAGCCGCACGCTCTTCATCGGCGAGGACACCAGCCGCCGCAACAATAACTACGTCTGGGCCTACAACCTCGACAGCCGCCGCTTGGCGCGCATCCTGTCAGTGCCGGTCGGGGCTGAAGCAGCCGGCCTGCAAGTTGTGGAGAATGCCCACGGCTTTTCTTACATCATGAGCAATTTCCAGCATCCCGGCGAGGACGTGAATAAAAGCTACAAGGCGCCCGACAGAGACCTGGTGATCACGAAACTGAACGAAAAATGGCACCACCTGCAACGCGCCGTGGTCGGTTACATCGGTACGCGCGAAGGCGCATTGCCGGCCTGGAAATAAAACGAACCAATCGATCGAACGCAATGTACCACTCTTGGGAAGCCCTGAATAAGCCATTACCCTCCGGGCAAGGGTTGGGTGAAGGCCTGTTAGATCACTCAGTTGCGCAGGTCGCTTCTCCGAATTGGAGACTAAATTAGAGCTTCCTTAAAGTGCAGGCCGGGAATCCTTTCCCGACATAAAGGGCCGATCGACCGTGTACGTCGGCAAAGGATTGCCGACCTACAACCGTGCCGCTGTAGGTCGCGAATCCCTTCGCGGCATTACGGCGCTCGACCCGTGGCTTGCCTCTTGATTTCCAAGACGGTATCTACAAGTTTCCCAATCCGCACCGCTAAACCGCAGTGTAAAGCTCTGCGGCGGGCGATCCCGAACTTCGGAGCATTACGCGGTTGAAGACCGCTTGCCGGGATCGGCTGCGGAGACGAACGACTCGCATCCCCTGATCCAGGTCTTTTCACGCATCCGCTCCAAGCGGCTCACCAGTCTGTGGACAAAACACGGGCAGAGGTCGTCGTAACGCCGGGGCACGAGCCAGGTTTCCGGAAGCTCGCATTCAGCGAGCCGGAAAAATGCGTCACAGAACGCGCAACTGGCGTCGGTGAGACCAGTGAAGTCCAATTCGACCCGCCGTCGAGAACAGCCGCGCAGCGTGTCGATGAGGCATTCGGCCTGGGCCTCGGTTTCCAGCGTCCCGGTCAAGGGCTCGGCAAACCGGACCAAGGCTATGCACAACGGGGAGAAAGGCATGGTGGTCGTGTCGTTCAAAAACTGATATGGGCTAAGAACAAAGACATGGCTCGGAGACTTGCGATGGATATCAGCCGTGCTTGACAGTCTCGAGACCAAACCGTTGAGTCGCACGCTTCCCTTCGGCCGTTTTCCGCCGGCGCGCAGCGAGCGGATGATTCGAATAGGGCCGGTGGTTTTCCAAGCCGCGAATCTCGCAGCGGCCGCCCCGGTCTTGATAGTCGTGGCGAAAATGGTCGATGAACGCCATGACCGTGTGGTCGATGAGATAGGCGTTCGACAAGTCGAAAATCACCGTTTGGCCCTCGGGCAAGGTCGACAGCTCGCTTTTCAGCCCGATGAAATTGGAGAAAATCGCCGATCCGTCGATGCGGACGTGATGAACGCCGGGCGAGGTTTGCGTGAGCGTGTAGTTGATCTTGAACAGGTTCCTGACGTTCACGCCGCGAAGAATGTGAATCGCCAGCTTGGCCACGATGCCGATGAATACGCCCACCAGCAGATCGGTGGCGAGGACCGCCAAAATCGTGATGCAGAACAGCGCCAGCTGCTCTTTGCCGATACCCATGGCCTTGGCGAATTCCCTGGGCGAGGCCAGGCGGAACCCCGTGTAAACCAGCAACGCCGCCAGCGAGGCCAGCGGGATTTCGTGAATGAGCCTGGGGAAGAACAGCACGAACACCCCCAGGAACGCACCGTGAAAGAAATTGGCCCAGGCGGTCTTGGCGCCGTTATGGATGTTGGCCGAGGAACGGACGATCTCGGCGATCATCGGAAGCCCCCCGACGGCGCTCGACAGAAGATTCCCCACCCCCATCGCAGTGAGATCGCGGTTCAGATCCGAATGGCGCTTGTAAGGATCGAGCTTGTCCACCGCCGCGGCGCTCAGCAGCGATTCGAGACTCCCGACCAGGCAGATCGATACCGCCGCCCCCCAGAACTCAATCGTCGCGATTTTGGAGAAATCCGGAAAATAGAAGCTTGCCAGCACGTTTTCCGGAAGCGACACCAGGAATTTCGGCCCCACCGTGTATTCGTGGCGCGGCAGGAATTCCTCCTGCGGCAGAAACAGGTAGACGTGCTTGTGATCCAGATCGAAAACCTGGCCCAGGGTCATGCCGACCACGACCACGATCAAGGGGGCGGGGATCATCTTGAGATAAGGATGCTTGACCCAGGACCAGATCATCAGAATGACCAGGCCGAGCAAGCCGATCAGGGCGATTTCCGGATTGGCGTTCATCACGCTGCGCGGAATCTCGGCGATGGCGGAGAGAATTTCGCCGCCTTCCGGCTTCACCCCGAGCATCACATGGATTTGCTTGGCCATGATGATGATGCCGATGGCGGCCAGCATGCCGTGCACCACCGAAGCCGGGAAATAGGCGTTGAGCTTGCCGGCTTTGAAGACGCCCATCAGGATCTGCAGCACGCTCGCCACCACGATGGCGGCCAGGGTATAGCGGTAACCCGCCATGGCGTCCCCCTGCCCCAGGGACTGCACCGCCGAGAGGATCACCACGATGAGTCCCGCGGCGGGGCCGTTGATGGTGACGTAGGAACCGTTGATTCGGGAAACCAGCACGCCGCCGATCACGGCACTGATGATCCCGGCCATGGGCGGAAAACCCGAGGCCATGGCGATGCCGAGACACAGCGGCAGAGCGATCAGAAACACCAGAAAGCCGGAGACGAGGTCCGACCGCCAATGATCCAAGAGTCCCTGCAAACCGGTCCGTGGCATCCTGCGCAAAGCTTGGTTCGAAGGCATGGTCGCACTCCCAAAGTTACAATAACCGGGTGCGCTGAAGCGACTTCTGTGCCATGCTCAAACGCAGATCTATCCAATTGATTTTGAAAACGTATCATCTCTCGATCGAGACGATGGAATGGGGACTGGTTCAAGTCCCCCACGGCGGTGGTGGATTTGAACCCGGCCCGAAGCGCCGATCGCGAAGGCTACTGCGCCTGGTCGAGGTCGTTTATTGTCGATTTTCAGTAGCGGATCTGCCGGTGGTAAGACCGGTTGAAGCGGGATACTCCATTCGGAATTCCGGTCTGAGTTGTGTCGGCAACGAACAGGAGGCGGTTGTCATGAGCTCACGCAAGACGCATCGGGCGTGGATGGCCAGCGCCACGGCCGGACGGGTACGGCTGAAATCCCTTCACACCCGCCATAATCCCGCGCTCCTCGAGCGGATAAAGAGCGCATTGGAAGCGAAGCCGGAAGTTTCCCGCGTGCACGTGAACCCGACCGCGGGAAGCTTCACGGTGCATTACGATTCCAGCCGCTGCGACAAGGCCGGAATCCTCAAATCGCTTCAAGATCTCGACGTCATCGTAGAAGGCGTGACGCACGCGCCTTCGGTCGCTTCGCCCGAGACGACATTAACGGTGAATGAGGCGATCGATGATCTCAATCGCCGCCTGAGCCGCTGGTTCGGTCTTTCGGTTGATCTTCGGACCGTATTGCCGCTGACCTTCGTCGGAGCTGGGCTCTGGTCTATAGTCCGGAATGGACTCATGCTCGAAAAGGTGCCGGGCTGGCTTTTGCTCTGGCTGGGCTTCGACCTGTTCGTCAAAACCCGGCCGCACGACGTGGCGCAGCGGAAACCGTCGGCTCATTCTGCCTAGCCGGCCCCGCAGAAAACATTTCGCCGTGCGTTCAGAACCCCCCGTCTCTCGTGGTTCTGAACCACGCGTACGGCCTTCACCGGACTCGACCCTGGAGGTCGATCGACCGTTCAGCTCGATTCTTTCAGTCCGTATTTCCGTATCCGGTAGCGCAGCGTTTCACGGGTCGCGCCGAGGGCGCGGGCGGCGGCGGTGACGTTGCCGTCGTGGCGCTCCAGAGTGGTTCGAATGATGTAACAGTCCATGTCGTCCAGCGCCATGCTCCCGTCCAGCGGAATGAACACTCCGTCCGCCGTCGCCGTATCGTCCGCGGGCATCCCTCTGGCGTCGTTGCGGCGCAACTGCAGCCATTCGGCAGGCAACTGCGGACCCTCGGCGAACAGCACGCAGCGCTCGATGACATTACGCAATTCCCGCACGTTGCCGGGCCAGTCGTGCGCCCGCAGTTCCGCCCAGGCGGCTTCCGGAACCACCTTGACGTGCTTGCCGGCCTTCGCGTTGAACTCGGCCACGAAAAGCTCAACCAGCTCTTCCAGATCCTCCTTGATTTCTCTCAGGGGCGGCAGCGTGAGCTTGAACACGCTCAGGCGATGATAAAGATCCCCGCGAAACTCGCCGCGTCTGACCATGCCCTCCAGATCCCGGTGGCTGGCCGCCAGAATCTGCACGTCGACCGAGATTTCCTTTTCCGAGCCCAGCCGCCGAATCTTCCGGTCCTCGATGGCCTTGAGAAGCTTGGACTGGAGATCCGGGGACATCTCGCCGATCTCGTCGAGAAACAAAGTGCCGCCTTCGGCCTGCTCGAACAAGCCCCGATGCCGCGCCAAGGCGCCGGTGAAGGCTCCCGCCTCGTGCCCGAACAATTCGGATTCCAGAAGCTCGCGCGGCAGCGCCGCGCAATTGAGTTCGATCAACGGGTTTTCCGCCCGCTTTCCGCCGTAATGCAGGATGCGGGCCACCAGGCCCTTGCCGGTGCCGGTTTCGCCGCCGATGATCAAGGCGCTGAACGGCACTCGGGTCAGGCGCGCCAACATCTCGCGCACCCGCTGCGTCGCCCGGCTCTTGCCGACATAGGCTTCCGGCGAATAGCGGCGAAACCGCTGGCGAACCTGCTGGGCAAGCCGCTTTTGGGCCTGGACGCTGCGCGCGGCGGCGGCGACCACCAGGTCCAGCCGCGCCATTTCGCACGGCTTTTCGAGGAAATCGTACGCCCCCAGGCGCAAGGCCCGTACCGAATCCGGGACGCTTCCGTACCCGGTGAGCAACAGCCATTCCGTATTGACGACCTGCCCCTGGAGCGATTCCATGAAATCCAGGACATTGCCGTCCGGCAGATTCATGTCGGACAGGATCAGGAGAGGTTCGAAATCGTGTTCCAGCAACAATTCTCTCGCTTCCTTGAGATCCTTGGCCCACTCCACCTCCCAACCCGCTTTGCGGTAGTGGCGTGTCAGCTCGGAACCGAACAAGGCCTCGTCTTCGACGATCAGCAAAGTATTCAGCATGGCGCACTCAGACCCATTGACAAGGAAGGGTTAAACTCACCCGAGCGCCTTTAGGCTCGACATTGGCCAGATCCAGTTGTCCGCCGAGGTCGCGCGTAAACCGCTGAACCATGGCCAGACCGAGCCCGGTACCGCCGGGCCGCCCGGTTGCAAAAGGACGAATGCCGTTTTCCAGAATTTCCTCCGAGAAGCCCGGCCCATCATCGGTCACCGTGAGGAGAACGTGATTCTCGCCCCGGCAGGCGCGAATGGCTATCGTGCCGTTTTGATCGCCGATGGCTTCCGCCGCATTCAGAATCAGATTGAGCAGGGTCTGCCTCAGGCGGCATCCCGGCAAACGGCAGGCCAAATCGTCCGAGGCGGCCCACTCCAGCCTGATATTCGGCTGGATCTGATAACGAACCAGCGTGACCAGTTCGCGTATCAATACCGCGACCTCGCATTCGCCGACCGGTGCGGGCGTATGCCGCCCGTTGTCGAGCAGTTCGTTGAGCAGCCGGCTCATCCGTTTCAGCTCGGCAATGACCAAATCGACCCTGGCCCCCTGTTCGGCGTCGCCGATTTCATCTCGAAGATTAACGCAGGTCATCTGGATGCCGGCAAGGGGGTTGCGCAATTCATGGGCGATGCCGGCTGCCAGTTCGCCTACCGCCGCCAATCGTTCGGTCCGGGACAAACTGGCCTGCTGCTCCAGCAAGGCCCGTGTCGCCGCGCGCACTTCCGCTTCCAGGGATTCCGCATGATGGCGCTTGGCTTCCTCCAGTTCGGCCAGCCGCTTCACCATATCGTTATAGCTGCTGAACACCGGGAGCAGGAGCGAATCGATCCGTGCGGTTTCGATCGGTGTGAAATCTTCATGGGCGAGACGCAAAAGCAGTTCCTTGAGATTATTCAGCGGCGCCAGGATTTGACGACGGAAGAACAGCCCGCCGAACAGCAGGATGGTCGCCAGCGTTCCGAACACCATGACGATTTCGGTCCGGGTCGTCCGGCCGATCTCCTCCACTAATCTTTCCCGCTCCAAGGTCTCTTCGTCCAACATGGCGCTGGTAATCTTCAAAGCGCGCAGCAAAAGCGCTTCCTGACGCTCGGGCGGAAGACGCTCGCGACTGATTTCGACGACCAGTCTGCTGACCTCGGTGAGTTTGTCCGGGGTACCGGCCGCCACGTGATAATCGTGCCGCGCCAGTTCGGCAAGTCGGATCGAAAGCTCGGAAAGCTGTTGCGCATGCACGCGGCGGTTTGGACCGGTCGTAAAGTAACCCGTCAACGCGTCCTGCAACTTGAAGGCCACCTCCTGAATGTGATGCGCATAACCGACGTAGGCGCGCATGGTTTCGAACCGTTCGAGGTTGCGCCAGATCATGCCGCCGAGCAGGATGAGCACCAGCAATAAAAGGCCGAGCAGCGCCCAACCCCGAACTTGGGCATAGCGATAGGAAAAAGGTTTCACGGACGGGTTCTCTTATTTAAGCGACTTCTTTCAAATGTCGATACGTCTGAAAACGCAAGCGGACGAACAGAAAGCACATCGACAAAGTGTATCCGTAAGCCGCGCCGACCGCGCCGAATCGGTCGGACAAATAAAAGCCAAATACCAGATTGATCGCCACCGCATAGCTGGTGGTAATGAACACGCTGCGGCTCCGCTTCATGAACTGCAGGTAATACGGCGAGTCGGAAAAAAGGGCGCTGACCGAGGCACCCACCGCAAGCACGCAAAGCACTTCGTAGCCGTGGCTGAAGTTGGGACCGAACCAATCGAGGATATTCTGCCCCAGCACCACGACTCCGCCCAGAAAAACGATCGCCAGGCCACCCACGACCATCAGTCTGTGCCGCATCAGCCGGCGCAAGGACAAGGGATCCGAGCGTTCCATGAATATCGACGTCAGCGGCAGATAAAAGCGGTTCGCAGTGTTGGCCAGCAGCACGATGAAGGTGCCGGTCTGAGCGGCGACGGCATAGGTTCCCACGATGGCGTCGGCGGGATAGAGCAGTTCCAGAATGATCACCCCGGATCCCGCCATTACGCTCAGCATCCAGCTGTTCAGCAAAAGCGGCAGCGCCCGTCGTACCCACTTGGCCTTCAGGAAGGACGGCCTGGCCCGCCAGGCGTCTTCCGGCATTGTAAACCGGGCCAACTGGCATATCGCGCTCAGGGTCCACAGCCAGGCCAGACCGTAAGCGCAAGCGACGCCCGCCGCAGTCATCGCAAGGTCGAACAGAAAAATCAAATAGATGAAAAAGAGAAAACTGATCGGCAGAAGCAGGCGGTAAATCATGATGGCTTCGATCTGCCTGCCGTTTGCGGTAACCGCCTCGACCAGAAACAAAGCAGGCGCGATGACCGGCAGACACAACACCAGAATGACGACCGCAACCGGAGCCTTCGTCCCCGCGCCGAGTCCGAGCAACAGCCCCGCGAAAGCCAGGAACAGGCCGCAGAGCAGAACCATTCGCAGGGAGAACATCCAGAATCCCAAGGTGCGGCTCCAGTCCCCTCTTTCCCGATAGACCGGAATGCAGCGCAGTGCATATTTATCCAGTCCGAGCGTGGCCACGGTGGACAAGATGGCTGAGGCCGACAGAGCGACGCTGAACTCGTCGAAATCCGGAACCGAAAGCTTGCGCGCCAGTGTAATATTGATCAGATAGAACAGTAGATAATTCGCCACTGCAAGAACGCACAAGACCAGAGAGCCGGAATATTCGGCGCGCGATACGGACTGAGTCGGCATGAATGCGAGTGTGGGTTATCGTGAAGTTCCGGCCATGCGATTAAGCCGATTTTTTCTTCGTCATTGACGTGGATGTTTCGCCGGTTTTATGACCGACGGATGACATTCGGCAATCGACTGCCGTAAAAGTGCAGGTTTAGCGCACGGTATCCGGGTTTCCATTATGCCAGTCTCGGCTCGATGATTATTCGAAGTTCGACATTCGGTAAAACCATCTGTGCCACGCCCGGTTTTTGCTCCAAGAGAACTTTCTCTTCGCCTTCCTCGTCCTTTCGTTCGCATGCAGCGCGCGCCGCCTTTTATTCCTTCTAGTTATCTAGTTTTTATTTTTTATTCTTTTTTGTTTTACTCATCATTGCTAACATGCGTCCAACGACGATTCGGAGGCTTGGACTTACTCCTGCACAAGGCAGAGTCAAGCCGGCCTCATACAGGAACTTAACATCGGAAAAACAAACAAGGCTCGTGCCATGACTTTCAACAACCGTGCGCCCTTTCAAGATTCACCAACGTCGCCGGCAGTAGCCCAAAAAATCCTGGAAGCCCTGCAGGGGCTCCGTTTTGGCGCAGTCGAGATCATCGTGCACGATGGGCGTATCGTTCAGATCGAACGCAAGGATAAGCTGCGGCTAAATCTTCCCTGCCCCACCGAAACGGCGAGGACGCTCAAGTCCGACAAGGAAACTTGAGTGACCCTGCCCTCCCGTCAGCGCTCCCGCCCAAACTCAACGCGCTGTCGAGCTTAAAAACCCGCCTCACCGGACCACCGGAGGTTTCATAAAAAAATATCGGCGAACCGACCGGACCACCGGAAGTTCTCGCGCCGCGGAAAGCCGGCAACGATACCGATCGTTGGCGTCGACGCAGCACTACGTGAGGACGACACCATGCAAGACCGACATCTTAAGTACGCCATCACCCTGTTCGGGCCAGGCGTGTCCATGCTTCATTCGGAGCATCCCCAGGCCATCACTCGCGTGAACGTCTCTTTCGATTCGCTCCGAGAGCGATGGCAGAAATACAACCGACCATACCCTGATTCAAACGAGTTCGACGGCTCTAAGGAAACTCTGAATAGGCCCTCTCCCTCTGGGAGAAGGTTGGGTGAGGGCCTGTTGGATCAATCCGTTGCACAGGCCGCTTCTCCGAGTTGCAGACTTGATCAGAGTTCCCCTAACTCAAAAAGAAAGGTGAAACGATGAAGCCTCGTATTCCGAGCGCCTTACAAGGCTCGATCCTTGTAAGCCAGCTCTTGAGCCTGTCGGGCTTGGCCGGCGCCGAAGACTACTATCGCCCGACTCGCGGTTACCGGACCGAGCCGCACTACGAACCGCCCCGCTACGTGCGCAATCTGAGCAAAACTCAGTTCAAGGAATTCCGCGACATTACTTGGTTGAACGTCGGACTCGACTTCCGCGCCCGGTACGAGTACCGCGAAAACGATTTCCGGCCCTGGACGGACACATCATCGGGAACTGCGGTCCGAAGATTCCGTCCGGAGCCCGACAATATCTGGCTGCTGAGAACTCGCGCCTATCTGGGCATCCAGGACATCCTCGATCCCTTCCGCTTCGCCGTGGAATATGAAGATGCGCGCAGCTACAACAGCCTGTATGAACGGGATAACGGCACGACCAACGAGTTCGAGCTGATCCAGGGGTATGCGGAGCTGTATTTTCGTAATGCGCTGGGCGAAGACCGTCCTTTGAGCATTCGCGCCGGGCGCATGAGTCTCGAGTTGCTGGACCGAAGATTGATCGGCAACAACCAGTTCCGCAACACGACCAACAACTTCGAAGGTTTTCGGGTCAGCTTCGGGAAGCGGCAAAACGATTGGGATCTGGACACCTTCGCATTGCAGCCGGTCCAGCGTTTGAAATACGAGTTCGACCGCCCCGACGAAAAAACATGGATCTACGGCGGCGTGCTCAGCATCCGGCGGTGGTCGGATTTCATCACGGTTCAGCCCTATTTCCTCGGACGCAAGCAGAACGGCGATCTCGCCGCCGGCCTGACCGACCGCGACATTTACGCGCCCGGTTTGCGCGTCTACGGCTTTTTCGGCAAAACCGGCTTCGATTTCGACGCCGACATCAACAAGCAATTCGGCCGTTCCGGGCAAATCCGCACGGTGCAAGGAAGCCGCGTGCAGGCCAATCTCCAGCATGACGCACTGGCCTACTCGCTGGAACTCGGCTACACCTTCGATCACGCCTGGAAACCAAGAGTCAGCGCCTACTACGGCTACGGCACCGGCGACAGGGGACAAACGGACGGCAGAAACGAACGCTTCGATATCTTTTACGGCTTCAACCAGCCCTGGTCGCGCAGCGACTATTTCTCCTGGGACAACATCCATGCGCCCAAAGCGAGATTGCAGTTTTCACCGTTCAGGGATGTTCGCGTCGAGACCGGCTACAACGCGTATTGGCTGCAGAGTGAAACGGACGCATGGAACCGCGCCAACCTACGCGACGCCACGGGTCGAAGCGGTAGCTTCCTGGGCCATGAGTTCGACATCCGTTTCGTGCACAAACTCAACCCTTACATGGATTGGAGCCTGAGCTACGCCCGTTTCACACCGGGCGATTTCACCAAGGACGTGGGCAAGAGACAAGGGGCCTTCACCTCGGAGCCGAGCAACTTCTTCTATTTCGAGGTCAACCTGAACGCTTTCGGCGACGGCAATCCCAAGCTCTGATCTCAGGAAGACAAAACGAAAAAAGAACGATTGCTTGACCACTACGACCTACCACTTTTCTCCCAACAAATATCAAGGAGCCCTCTCAATGACATTTAAAAATCTAAGAAACACGTTGAACGTCGTTCTCCTCGGCACGGTTCTGGCCGCTTCCACTTTGGCCGAAGCCGCCAACTTCAGCCTGCTCAACGTCTCTTACGACCCTACCCGCGAGTTTTACGAGGAATACAACGCGGCCTTTGCCAAGTACTGGCTTGAGAAGACAGGCGACACGGTAACCGTCAAACAATCCCACGGCGGCGGCGGCAAGCAGGCGCGCGCCGTGATCGACGGACTGGATGCGGACGTAGTGACGCTGGCCCTGGCCTACGACGTCGATCAGTTGTATCAAAAAGCCAAGCTGATTCCGGAAAACTGGCAGTCTCGCCTGCCGAATAACAGCGCCCCCTATACCTCGACCATGGTGTTCCTGGTACGCGAAGGAAATCCGAAAGGCATCAAGGATTGGGACGACCTCGCCAAATCCGGCACTTCAGTGGTCATGCCCAATCCGAAAACCTCGGGCGGTGCCCGCTGGATCTATCTCGCCGCGTGGGGCTACGGATTGAAAAAGCACGGAAGCGAAGCGGCCGCCAAGGACCTGGTACAGAGGATCTACAAAAATGCCGCGGTACTCGACACCGGCGCGCGCGGCTCGACCGTGACCTTCGCCGAGCGGGAGATCGGCGACGTACTCGTTACCTGGGAAAACGAAGCCCATTTGATACTCAAGGAATACAGCCGCTCCAGCAGCGCCGAAAACGGCAACCACAAGTTCGAACTGGTCACCCCGTCCCTCAGCATTCTGGCCGAACCGCCGGTCACCGTGGTGGACAAGGTCGCCAAGAAGCATGGAACGGAACAGCTGGCAACGGCGTATCTGGAATACCTCTATAGCAAGGAGGGCCAGGAACTCGCCGCGAAGCATTTCTATCGGCCCGGCGATCCGGAGACCCTGGCGAAATACGGCAATCAGTTCAAAAAGCTCGAGCTGTTCAAGATCTCGGATGTTTTCGGCGACTGGAACAAGGCCCAAAAGACCCATTTCTCGGACGGCGGCGTGTTCGATCAAATTTACGGCTCCGGACGCTAAGCATTCCGGGATCGGCTAACTGAGCTACGGAGCCTTAAACCCGCTGGCAGGCCGGGATCGTCTGCCGCCCCGTGGCCACTTTCGATCAAGGAGATTTCCCATGCCATTGCAGCAACTCGTCGAATATTTCAATCAGTGGTTCACCGAAGAGCAAGGATTAACCCAACCACCGCTCCAGCTCAATGGCACGCGGGTCGAAGGACGCTTCGGGACCGTGCATATCGGCAGCGTTCTACAACCGGTGCGCCTGGCCGAATCGCCGGCGCTCGTGATCGGCCACGATGCGTCCTCGCTCATACCCGACGCGCCCCATGGTTCGGATTCGCCGCTCCGTGAGGAAGCTTGGAATAACGGTCCGAACATCGTGAACTTCGATCGTCTGACCCGTACGGTGCATATGCTCAATTACCTTCCGCTCGCCCATGAGAACGGCTATCTGTTCCTCCATGTTCATCCGCAGCACGTTCTTGCCGTGAAGCGCGACCATGGTGCCTATTTCGAAGGCATCATCGAGCGCTGCGGGCTCTCGACCCGCCGCGTGGTCATTACGCTGCAGATCAGCCCGATCTACGATCGCCACCTCGTTCTGTTGCTCGCACGCATGAGAAATTACCGCGACCGCGGCTACTCGACGGCGATCAAATTCGACGCCCGCACCGGCGAAGGCTTCATCGAACGGTATTGCATCGAGTTCCTCTACCGCTTCACGCCCGATTTCGTGCGGTTCGACACCCGTTTTTTCCCGAAACCGGCCCGCGATGCGGAAAATTACCGCAGGCGCTCTTCCCTGCTCCTGGCTGTTCGCCGCCTCGACACCCAGTTACTGATCGAAGGCGTCAATAACGAGGCCGATGCCGACCTCGCAAAGCTGCTGCAAGCCGATTTGGTCAAGGGTAGCCACTACGAGCGGAATTTCGTTCCTACCACGGATCGCAATCTTGCGGATACGGCGTGTTATTGACCCGGCTCACAATAACGTTCGCCCTGAGCTTGTCGAAGGGCGCTCGGCTTGGGGCTTCGACAAGCTCAGCCCGAACGGAATCAATAGGGTATTTAAGGGCCGGATTAATAGGCCGGGGCTTATTCCAAATCGCTTTCAATCAGGCATTCATTTTTTGTAGGGTGGGTTAGGCCGCGAGGCCGTAACCCACCGAGCGACCTCGGACCTGTCCTGAGCCCAGTCGAAGGGGCGGTGGGTTACGCGGAGCCGAAGGGCCTGTCCTGAGCGGAGTCGAGGGGCCTGTCCTGAGCGGAGTCGAGGGGCCTGTCCTGAGCGGAGTCGAAGGGCCTGTCCTGAGCGGAGTCGAAGGGCCTGTCCTGAGCGGAGTCGAAGGGCCTGTCCTGAGCGGAGTCGAAGGGCCTGTCCTGAGCGGAGTCGAAGGGCCTGTCCTGAGCGGAGTCGAAGGGCCTGTCCTGAGCGGAGTCGAAGGGCCTGTCCTGAGCGGAGTCGAAGGGCCTGTCCTGAGCGGAGTCGAAGGGCCTGTCCTGAGCGGAGTCGAAGGGCCTGTCCTGAGCGGAGTCGAAGGGCCTGTCCTGAGCGGAGTCGAAGGGCCTGTCCTGAGCGGAGTCGAAGGGCCTGTCCTGAGCGGAGTCGAAGGGCCTGTCCTGAGCGGAGTCGAAGGGCCTGTCCTGAGCGGAGTCGAAGGGCCTGTCCTGAGCGGAGTCGAAGGGCCTGTCCTGAGCGGAGTCGAAGGGCCTGTCCTGAGCGGAGTCGAAGGGCCTGTCCTGAGCGGAGTCGAAGGGCCTGTCCTGAGCGGAGTCGAAGGGCTAACCCACCATCGATGGGTTTCGCTTCGCTCTACCCATCCTACGATGAATGTTCACTCGAATGTCGAATGGAATGACAACGGGCTAGATACCGACTTACGAGAGTTTGAATACCGGATTCGGCTTTCACGGCCTCAATGGAACTATTCGTTATAAGGATATAACCGTACATAGCCAAATGTTTCTTCTTTGGAACATGGCGCTTTTGTATAGTCAGCACCCATCACGTTGTCTGAGCCGACCGGACCACCGGAAGCCAGTGTGCCCTGAACGGGGCCGCTGGCTTTTTTTTGTCCATCATTCAGGATGTCAAGGAGACAGTCATGTCACATTGGTACGAAGACAATTCGCTTTCCATCGGACGCACGCCTCTGGTACGGCTCAACCGCGTCACCGACGGAGCGCCCGCGACAGTGCTGGCGAAAATCGAAGGACGCAACCCCGCCTATTCCGTCAAATGCCGTATCGGCGCCGCCATGGTCCGGGATGCCGAGCGCCGCGGACTGCTGGGGCCGGGCAAGGAACTGGTGGAGCCGACCAGCGGCAATACCGGCATAGCGCTGGCCTTCGTGGCGGCGGCCCGCAATCTACCGCTCACGCTGACCATGCCGGAAACCATGAGCCTAGAACGCCGCAAGCTGCTGGCCGCTTACGGCGCCAGGCTGGTGCTGACGGAAGGCGCGCGCGGCATGAGCGGAGCGGTGGCCCAGGCGGAAGCCATCGCCGCATCCGATCCGGAGCGCTACGTTCTCCTCCAGCAGTTCAGCAACCCGGCGAATCCGGCCATCCACGAGCAAACCACGGGGCCCGAAATCTGGAACGATACCGAAGGCGCCATCGATATTTTCGTATCCGGGGTCGGCACCGGCGGCACCATCACCGGCGTTTCGCGCTACATCAAGCAAACCCGCGGCAAACCGATCGTATCGGTCGCCGTGGAACCTGCGGCAAGTCCCGTACTCACCCAGCAGCGCACCGGCCAGCCTCTGAAACCCTCGCCCCACAAGATCCAGGGGATCGGGGCCGGCTTCGTTCCGAAGAACCTCGATCTCTCCCTCGTGGACGAGATCGAACAAGTCACCAATGAAGAAGCGGTCGATTACGCGCGCCGCCTCGCCCGCGAGGAAGGCATCCTGTCCGGCATTTCCTGCGGGGCCGCCGTGGCGGCGGCGGTACGCCTGGCCAAGCAAGCGCGGCACGAAGGCAAAACCATCGTCGTCGTGCTGCCCGACTCCGGCGAACGCTACCTCAGCTCGATCTTGTTCGAAGGCGTGTTCGACGCCAACGGATTCGCCTTATGAACGCCCCAACGTCCGGAACGGAAGCGAAACCTGTGGCGTATCCGCATTGGGAGATCGATTCGATCGTCGCGGACCTTCGCAGCTTGCGGGTCAAATCGCTGGAAAACAGGAACCGCGGAGACCGGCCGCCCAAGCTGCCGTCGCGCAAAGCCTTGATCGGCATCCTGGACGGCCTGTCCGCCGCCTTGTTCCCGAATCGGCTGGGCGCGCCGGGACTCACCGAGGAAGGCGTCGACTACTTCGTGGGCCATACGCTTTTTGCGAGTTTGAGGTCGCTGCACGACCAGGTACTCCTGGAATTGCGCTTCGCTGCCGAAGCGGCCGGCACGAACGGCAACGATCCGGACCGGGAGGCCGCCGAGATCAGCCGGCATTTCGCCGCGCGTCTTCCCCAGGTGAGAGCGCTCCTGGAAACCGATATCGCCGCCGCCTACCAGGGAGACCCCGCCGCGCGAACCATCGACGAGGTGCTGGTTTGCTATCCGGGAATCACGGCCATCACCTATCACCGGCTCGCCCACGCGCTGCATCGGCTCGGTGCGCCGCTGGTCGCCCGCATCATTTCCGACATCTCGCATTCGGCGACCGGCATCGATATCCATCCGGGAGCGGAAATCGGCGACAGTTTTTTCATCGATCACGGCACCGGGGTGGTCATCGGGGAAACCTCGATCATCGGCCGGCGGGTGCGCTTGTATCAAGCGGTCACCCTGGGAGCCAAGCGTTTTCCGGCGGACGAAAACGGCGTCCTGATCAAAGGAAACGCCCGCCACCCCATCGTCGAGGACGACGTGGTGATTTATGCCGGCGCGACCATCCTCGGCCGGGTCACCATCGGCTGCGGATCGACCATAGGCGGCAATGTCTGGCTCACGCGCAGCGTACCGCCGGGAAGCAATGTTACACAGGCACAAACCCGGAGCGAAGTCTTCGACGCCGGTGCCGGCATTTGAGAGGGATCGTCATTCGAGACGGAACTTGGACAGGGAGACGTTCGATACCCCAGAAGGAAGCGGTATCGAAATGGATTGGAGCATAGGGAATCGAAACAGGCAGCAAGCAGCAATAGGAAAAAACAATGGCAGAAAATCAGCACGCTCATATAGCGTTGAGCGACGTGGCGGCCCGCCAGCTCGCCAACGCCACCAAAACCGTCCCGCAGATGGTGTCCATCACCCCGCGCTGGCTGGTCCATCTACTGCCCTGGGTGGGCGTCGAAGCGGGTATTTACCGACTGAACAAGGTCAAGGACGAGTCGCGGGTCCTGACCGCCTGCTCCCAGCTCGACGAGCGGGAGTTGCCGGAGACCTTCGTCGATTATGAAGAAAATCCGCGCGAGTATTTTCTGAGTTCGGTAACCACCGTGGTCGACATCCACACCCGGGTGTCCGATCTGTACAGCAGCCCCCACGACCAGATCCAGCAGCAGCTGCGCCTGGCCATCGAGACCATCAAGGAACGCCAGGAAAGCGAGCTGCTCTACAACCAAGATTACGGCATGCTCAACAACGTGGTTCCGGAACAGCGGATCCAGACGCTGACCGGCGCCCCCACGCCCGACGATCTGGATGAACTGATTTCGATCGTCTGGAAGGAGCCCGCGTTTTTTCTCGCCCATCCCAAGGCGATCGCCGCGTTCGGACGCGAGGCCACCCGCCGCGGGGTGCCGCCGCCCACCGTCACCCTGTTCGGCACGCCGTTCCTCACCTGGCGCGGCATTCCGCTGATCCCGACCAACAAGCTGAAGATCGTCGACGGCAAGACGCAAATTCTGCTGCTCCGCACCGGCGAGAGCCGGCAAGGCGTGGTGGGTCTCTATCAACCGGGCATCTCCGGCGAGCAGGGTCTCGGACTCGCGGTGAAGTTCATGGGCATCGATCGCAAGGCGATCGCCTCGTACCTGATTTCGCTGTACTGCTCATTGGTGATCTTGACCGATGACGCGATCGGGGTGCTCGATAACGTGGAAGTGGGGAAATACCATGACTACAAGCCCGAATATCGGAAATAAGGGCGACGCTGCCGTCAGGCCGGGTTCGATACCGAATCCGGACGCGGACCATACCGGGGAATGGGAAAACGCGGCTTTCGGCGGGAAATTCCCGCCGGAGGCCGCGGCGCTCGCAAAACTCGCCGGCGAGTTGTTCGCGACCCTGCCCGGCCAGACGGCTCCGACCGTGACCGGTCCGGCATCGCCAGGGCAGATCGGCTCGCCGGCCTTGCCTCCGCCACCGGCAGCCGGGCTGCCCGGCGAGGCCGAACTTCGCGCGTTGCCCGGCGCGCTGACGGGCGCAACGGCACCCTCGCCGCTGCCAATCGTCCCCACGCCGGCCCCAGTCTTTGTCGAATCGCCTTCTTTCTACTTCCTGGACTCGGTCCGGGCGACGCCGCCCCGCGCGGTGCCGGCCTTGAACCTCGCACCCCGCGGCGGGCTGGACCCCGCTTCTTTCGGAGGCCACCCGGTATCGCCGGGTAACACGCTGCCGGGAGATCCATCCGTTCCGAATCTCCCGGCAGCCGCGGCATCACCCGCGGTTGCCGCAGCCCCGGCTTCCGGAACCTCGCTCTACTTTCTCGATGACGCGCGCTCGTTCGCCCGGACACCCGCAACGCCCCCGGCCGGTTCGACCGAGTTCCGGCCCGAAACATTGGCCGGTCTCGCTTCCGCGCATCCGGCGTTCGACGTGCATGCCGTGCGCCGCGACTTTCCGATCCTGGAAGAACGCGTGCACGGCCGCCCCCTGGTCTGGCTGGACAACGCCGCCACGACCCAGAAGCCGCAAGCGGTCATCGACCGCCTCGCTTATTTCTACCGGCACGAGAACTCCAACATCCACCGGGGAGCCCACGAGCTGGCGGCGCGCGCCACCGACGCCTACGAGGCGGCTCGCGACAAGGCGGCGCGGTTTCTCCATGCCGCCTCCAGCGACGAGATCGTGTTCGTCCGCGGCGCCTCCGAAGCCATCAACCTGGTCGCCCAGTCATGGGGCCGCCGCCATATCGGCAAGGACGACGAAATCGTGATTACCTGGCTGGAGCACCATGCCAATATTGTTCCCTGGCAGCAATTGTGTCTCGAAGTGGGTGCCCGCCTGCGCGTCGCCCCGGTGGATGACCTCGGCCGTGTAATGCTGGACGAGTACGAAAAGCTGCTCGGCCCGCGCACCCGGCTGGTGGCCTTTTCCCAGGTATCGAACGCCCTGGGCACGGTGACGCCGGCTCGGGAAATGATCGAGATCGCGCACCGCTATGGCGCAAGAGTGCTGGTGGATGGTGCCCAGGCGGTTTCCCATCTTCGGGTGGACGTGCAAACCCTGGACAGCGACTGGTATGTGTTCTCGGGCCACAAGGTGTTCGGTCCCACCGGGATCGGCGTGCTGTACGGCAAGCTCGATCTGCTCAATACCATGCCTCCCTGGCAGGGCGGCGGCAACATGATCCGGGACGTCAGTTTCGAGCAAACGCTCTACCAGCCGGCTCCCGCACGTTTCGAAGCGGGCACCGGCAATATCGCCGATGCGGTGGGACTTGGCGCGGCACTCGATTATCTGGAACGGATCGGGCTCGAGAACGTGTCCCGCTACGAGCACGAACTGCTTCTCCATGCCACGCGGGGGCTCGCCGGCATACCCGGCTTGCGGATCATCGGTACCGCTCCGGACAAGGCCGGGGTGATCTCTTTCGTACTGGAAGGGATTCGCTCGGAAGCGGTCGGCGAAGCGCTCAACCGGGAAGGTATCGCAGTCCGCTCCGGGCATCATTGCGCACAGCCGATTCTGCGCCGTTTCGGTGTCGAATCCACCGTGCGACCGTCACTCGCACTCTACAACACCCGCGAAGAGATCGATGCGCTGGTGGTTGCCGTGCGGCGCATCGGGGAGGGCAGCAGCGTGCTGCGGTATTGATCCGGCCGCGCGGGACCCGGGACGGAAAGTTCGAGCAAGAGCCCGCTGCGCGGCCGGCTGCTTTCCCGTCCCGGGCACCCTTCACATCACGCCTCCCTCTCGGGGTTAGAGCATTTTCATATCCACCTTGGGGAAACAAGCGAGCAGGCCGGGAATCCCTCCCAATCGCAAACGGCGTCTCCGGGGAGCGCCCGAATGACCCTTCCAATCGCAAACGGCGTCTCCGGGAGCGCCGAAGCCGCCCTTCCCGGCGCCGTGCTCCGACCGAGCGTCTTTGTCGGCAAGGGATTGCCGACCTACGACCGTGCCGCCTTGTAGGTCGGGAATCCTTTCCCGACGCCGTGCTCCGACCGAGCGTCTTTGCCGGCAAGGGATTGCCGACCTACGACCGTGCCGCCTTGTAGGTCGGGAATCCTTTCCCGACGCCGTGCTCCGACCGAGCGTCTTTGCCGGCAAGGGATTGCCGACCGTACCGCAGTAGGTCGCGAATCACTTCGCGACATTACGCCGCTAAACCCGTGGGTTTGATCTTGATTTCAAAGACGGTGTCTACGAATGCTTGCCGGTTTTTCCGGCAGGACCGGAACCCTCTTTAATAACGTTTTCGCATAACAACATTTAGCCTAATTCTTTTATTGAATATTGGATTGCTGTTATCGTACCGCCTCACACACCGAGATCTAACGGGAGTTCATTTTTCGATGCTGAAAAGGCAAAGCGTGCTGCCCGGATTTTCGATCACCCTGGGATTCACCTTAACTTACCTGAGCCTCATCGTGCTGGTGCCGCTATCGGCAACTTTCCTGAAAAGCGCCACCCTGGGCTGGGACGGATTCTGGGCGGTGATCACCACGCCGCGGGTATTGGCTTCTTATAAGCTGACGTTCGGTGCCGCCCTGGCCGGCGCCTGCATCAACGCGGTATTCGGGCTGTTGGTGGCCTGGGTCCTGGTCCGCTACGAGTTTTTCGGCAAGAAATTCGTGGATGCCGTCGTGGACTTACCGTTTGCCCTACCGACCGCGGTCGCCGGCATCGCCCTGGCGACGCTGTATTCGAGCAAAGGCTGGATCGGACAACTGTTTTCCCCGCTGGGCGTCAAGATCGCGTACACGCCGATAGGCGTGATCCTTGCCTTGACCTTCATCGGTCTGCCCTTTGTCGTTCGCACGGTTCAGCCGGTGCTGGAAGATTTCGAGACCGAACTCGAGGAAGCGGCGGCCAGCCTCGGCGCCGACCGCTGGCAGATCTTTCAGAAGGTCATCCTGCCGACCTTGCTCCCGGCGCTATTGACCGGATTTGCCCTGGCCTTCGCCCGCGCCGTCGGGGAGTACGGGTCGGTCATTTTCATTGCCGGCAATATTCCGATGGTATCCGAAATCACGCCGCTGCTGATCATCACCAAGCTGGAACAGTACGACTACCCCGGCGCCACGGCTCTGGCGGTTTCCATGCTGGCCGTGTCGTTCGGCCTGTTGTTGGCCATCAACGGCCTTCAGCACTGGAGTCAGCTGCGCCGCGCCTGATCCGTCACAAGGAGTGCCCGAATGTCTTCAATCGCCCTAACTTCACCGATAAGCCGGTCCGCCGGCCGCACCCGCCGCGAACCGGCACCGGTGCGCTGGCTGCTGATCGGCCTTGCCCTGCTTTTTCTGACCGGCTTTCTATTCCTGCCCTTGGCCGTGGTTTTCACCCAGGCCCTGAGCAAAGGCTGGGCGGCCTACGGAGCGGCACTGATCGAGCCCAATGCGCTTTCCGCCATGCGGCTGACCCTGCTCGCCGCCGCCATCGCGGTGCCGCTGAACCTGGTGTTCGGCGTCGCCGCGGCCTGGGCGATCGCCAAATTCCAGTTTCGCGGAAAAAGCCTGTTGATGACCCTGATCGACCTTCCGTTCTCGGTATCGCCGGTGGTATCCGGGTTGATCTACGTACTGCTGTTCGGCCTCCAGGGCTGGCTCGGCCCGTGGCTGCAGGATCACGACATCAAGCTGATCTTCGCCGTGCCGGGTATAGTCCTGGCCACGATTTTCGTGACCTTCCCGTTCGTGGCCCGCGAACTGGTCCCGCTCATGCAGGCGCAGGGCAGCGAGGAAGAAGAAGCCGCCATCGTCCTGGGTGCTTCCGGCTGGCAGACTTTCTGGCGAGTCACCCTGCCCAACATCAAATGGGGATTGCTGTACGGCGTGATCCTCTGCAACGCCCGCGCCATGGGCGAATTCGGCGCGGTCTCGGTGGTGTCGGGCCACATTCGGGGAATGACCAACACCGTCCCGCTGCACGTGGAAATTCTGTACAACGAATATAACAGCACGGCGGCCTTCGCGGTGGCGTCCATCCTGGCGCTGCTCGCCTTGCTGACGCTGGCGGCCAAGACCCTGGTGGAATGGCAATTACACCGGCGATAGCCCGCAAGCCGGGTTAGCGAAACCTAATTCCATTCGGCATTCGAATGAACATCAATCGTAGGATGGGTCGAGCGAAGCGAAACCCATCGATGGCGGGTAGAAGCGAAGCTAAACCGACCATCGATGGCGGATTAGCCCTTCGACGGAGCTCAGGACAGGCCCTTCAACAGGCTCAGGACAGGCTCCGCGTAACCCGCCGATCGAGATTGCTCGGTGGGTTACGGCCTCCGGCTTAACCCACCCCAAAAAAATCAATGACGTATTGAAACGATTTGGAATAACCCGCCGAATCAGACGTCTCCAAGCCGCCATCCAATCTCGGGAGCATTTCACATGAGCATCGAAATCAAAAACGTCGAAAAATCGTTCGGCGGCTTCAAGGCTTTGAAGAACATCAGCCTGGACATAGGCAGCGGCGAACTGGCGGCGCTGTTGGGACCCTCCGGCTGCGGCAAGACCACCCTGCTGCGCATTATCGCGGGGCTCGAAGCACCCGATTCGGGGTCCATCCTGTTTCATGGCGAGGATGCGACCGATCGCCATATCAGGGACCGCCAGGTCGGATTCGTGTTCCAGCATTACGCCTTGTTCCGGCACATGACGGTATTCGAGAACATTGCCTTCGGACTCCGTGTCCGACCAAGAAGGCAGCGACCGCCGGAGCGAGAAATCAGACTCAAGGTGAACGATTTGCTGAAACTGGTGCAACTGGACTGGCTGGCCGATCGCTATCCGGGCCAATTGTCCGGCGGGCAACGCCAGCGTATCGCCCTGGCCCGGGCCTTGGCGGTGGAGCCCAAGGTGCTGCTTCTCGACGAGCCGTTCGGCGCTCTCGACGCCAAGGTCCGCAAGGACTTGCGGCGCTGGCTAAGACGTCTGCACGACGAATTGCACGTCACCAGCGTATTCGTCACCCACGATCAGGAAGAAGCTCTCGAGGTTGCCGACCGGGTGGTTGTGCTGAACGAAGGACGGATCGAACAAATCGGCACGCCCGACCAGGTATACGAACATCCGGCAACACCCTTCGTTTACCAGTTTCTGGGCGACGTCAACCTGTTCCACGGGCGCGTTCACGACGGCCATGCCCGCATCGGCGAGACCGATCCGGAGCCGGCCGATTCCCCGGAACAACCGGAATCCGCCGTTTTTTACGTACGTCCCCATGAAATCGAGATCCTCAGGGACCGCGGCGTCGGCACCATCGCCGCCAGGATCAACGACATCCGCCCGCTCGGAGCCACCGTTCGCATCGAACTGGAACGCATCGACGGCCGCGGCGCCGTGGAAGTCGAGCTGACACGGGATCAGTTCGCCCGCAAAAATTTTCGCGAAGGCGAACAAGTCCACCTTCAGCCGAAAAGACTCAGAACCTTCGACGCCCGTGTAAAACCGGCTGATCCGTTGGAAGCCGCCAATCTGTAGCGTCGACCGGCGGCGAAATCGCGTCTTCTCCCGATTTATCGGCCGGTTTAATAAGATCCGGGAGGCGGGCACGCTCCATCCCGAACCGGTCCGGCCACGACTGTAAACTGCAATTGGAGGTTCACATGCAAAACCCGGTTCTCATTCTCCCCGGCCTCGGCAACTCCGATTCCGAACACTGGCAAACCCGTTGGGAGAACAACAATCCCGCGTTCCGACGGGTTCAGCAAAGAGACTGGGACGCACCGGTCTGCGAAGAATGGCTGGAACAGCTGGAAATTGCGGTGGCGGATTCCGGACCGCAAACCGTGCTCGTCGCCCACAGCCTGGGCTGTCTCCTGGTTGCCCACTGGGCACAGCAAACCCTTCACAGGATCCACGGCGCCCTACTGGTGGCGCCTCCCGATCCCGCGCAGCCGAGCTTTCCACCCCGGGTCCGGGGATTTTCGCCGGTGCCCGCCGCGGCCTTTCCGTTTCCCAGCACGGTCGTCGCCAGCCCCGATGATCCCTACGCCAGCTCGGCGTATGCCCGGCGCTGCGCGGCGGACTGGGGCGCGCGCTTCGTCGAAATCGAGCCGTGCGGGCATATCAACGCGTCAAGCGGCTTGGGTGACTGGGAGGAAGGGTTCGAATTGCTGCGCCACTTGATCGACAACGGGGGTCAGGCAGAGCTTCCTCGAGTCTCCACTTCCTCCGCGAGCGGATTGGGATGAGGGCAGCGCGTTGGTATTCGAAGGCCTCGAGTCGCGTAAATTGCTGGATGACATCGACCGCATAGCCCCCCAGTGACGCAACCGTTTTGATCGTCTTCGAAACTGTTCATCCCGGCACCCTGTTTCTGGACGAGGTCGCCATGCGGGTCATCACGGCGGCCAACGTACATCTGGAGGAAACCGTCTTTCGGACGACGTTCGCGTATTGCGAGTGAAACCAGGTGCACACGGCACGCCTCCTGGGTATCAGCCGGAATGTGCTAAGGCACCGGCTCGCTCTCTACGGAATGCTGCCCGGCACACGCCGTTCGCGGCGGACCGAAGGGCTGGAAACCGCCCCCGAAAACAACGGATGCCCCCCGCAGCCCGGCTCCTCCGAAACGTGCTAGGAGCCTATCCCAGTAGGCTCAAGAAACCCTTCGACAAGCTCAGGGCGAACGGCATACCGGGATAGGCTCTAAGACGTTGTGCGGTACCCGGACCGAAACGCCGGGCGAGGGCGGGGACGCGCAGAGCGCGCGGTGTGACGTCCCGGGACGGTTCAGTCCCGAACCGAAGCGACCGGTTCGGCCGGCTCTCGCACTCTCGCTGCGGCATGACGAGGCAGAGACGTCAACAGCCGTTCCGCCAGCTGCAGAGCCTGACCCCGGATTTCGGGAACAGCAGTCGTTTCCCAAAGGGTTCCTTTTCGGGGCGGACCAAGCGTGAAAAGAAACTCGGAAGCGCATCCTTCCGCGTTGATCAAGGCTCCGTCGGGCGCAACCGCCAGCCCGAAGGACAGGAAATCGGGCACTGCCATTCCTCGCCGAATGAGATTCTCGGTAAGCGGATGCTTGAGCTTTCGGTAATCGCATTCCGACCCGGTGCAATTGACGACGCGATCCACCCGTAAGACCTTTCGTTCGCCGCTTCCGCGCAAGCGTATAGTTACATCGACCCCGTGCTCGTCTTCGACGAAGCGCTCTACTCGTCCGGCGTGAACCGTCAACCGACCGGAATCGATCATTACATGCAATTTTTCTGCGGCGACCGGCGCGAGTTGGTGCCGGTGATTGTCCCAGAATGTCCGAAGGTGACGGAGAAAACGCCGTTTTTCCCGGAGAGGAAGCGAGCTCCAAATCAGTGCGGTGCAAGGCCGTACCGCGCTGATAAGCGACCGCCAACCCTGACCGGTCCTCAATTGCGTGCGAAACCGTCGCAGCAACGACCTGACTGTGAGGGGCTCCTCGCCGAAATCAACCCGGCACAGGTTTTCCGAAGAGGCGCAATGAACCGGAGGTAGCCGCCCATGCCGAGAAACCACGTGGATCCGACCTTGGAAATCACGGTCGTGAAGCGAAATGGCCAGATCGACCATGGTCAAACCCGATCCGATAATTAAACAGGCCTCGTCTCGGTTTGTGATCGGAGACCCGCGCTCCAGCCACGGATTACGCCAATAACGGGTGCTCCGGTAAAACGAGTCATCGGCTACGGGCGGGTCCGCCGGCGGGAAATTACCCAGAGCGAGCACGACCCGGTGTGCCTGGATCATGTTCCCGCTTCGCAGCTTGAGGATCTGTAAGCCATCGCTAGCGACAATATCTACCACCTCGTCGTACACAAGGGCCAGGTCGACACCCGGACGCGCACCGGCCAGCGCCCGCTTGAACACCCCGTGCAGATATTCGCCGTAAATACGCCTCGGAAGAAACGCGTGTGGAGAAACTTCGTGTCCTGGGAAAGAACCGGCTAAGTCGTGTTGTCGATCGAGAGCCCACTGCAGAAAGTCGTCCGGGTAATTCGGAAAAGCGCTCATATCGCCCGCCCGTACATTGAGCAAATGGCAATCCTCGCGGGTGGAATAAGCGACGCCGCGACAGAATCGCTCAGGATGACGCTCGATCAGTATGATCCGCAACGGATCACTGGCCCGCCTCAGAAGATGAACGGAGACCATGGTACCGGCGAAGCCGGCTCCGACGATGGCGATAGTGCCATCCGATTGAACGCGATCGCCGCTTGCAGCTGTCATTGAATAAGCTCCTGTATGTCAGGTGTGGGAAATTCGGTTGGCGTCACCGGCCTCGCTCCGACCTTAGTCAGGCGAGCATTCTATGGGCGTATGCCTTTGGGAGAACAGAACGGTAACGCACGATTTCGTGGTTATCGTAGTAGGTAGGGGATGTGGACTTTTACCGCCCAGGTCGGAAAATCCTTCTCGCAGGGCAGGCAATACCAGCATTCGTCGTATTTCATGTACGCCTTGCAGTTCGTTGTAGAACGCCAGCATCATCTGTCCGCTCCAGTAATCGCAGTTGATGAAGCGGTAACCTTTGGCGTTCGCCGTATACCCCCAATACGGTCCGGTCACGTAAGCGCAGGCCGTACCACCAGGATGTCGGTAGCCAGAACATTCAGATCGGAGATCATCGTCACGCGCCGTTCCGCCAAGTCAAGTCGCTGACACCAGCCGAACCGGCTCTTGCCGGTTCGGCGCCGATTCGACCGGCTCTCTCCCGAGGATACGCCGCAGAACCTCGCCTTCCAGAGCGGCGAATGCCGAGCTCCCCCGCTCGCGAGGACGTGGCAGCGGAACCGGTATGTCCGCGCTCACTCGTCCGTGCTCCAACATGACGATGCGATCGGCGAGCGTCACCGCCTCAGCGACATCGTGGGTAACCAGCAAAGCAGTGAATCTCTCCTCGAGCCAAATGGTTTCGATCAGAGTTTGCATTTCGATACGGGTGAGCGCGTCCAGCGCGCCCAAGGGCTCGTCGAAAAGCAAAAGGCACGGATGGCTGACCAATGCCCGCGCCAGCGCCACCCGCTGACGCTGACCGCCCGACAATACGGCGGGCCAGCCTTCCGCTCTTTGTTCCAAACCGACCTGCCGGAGCGCTCGGCGGGCGTATTCCTGCCAGTTGCCGGCCAATCCCACCCCCACGTTGTCCAGGACCTTGCGCCAGGGCAGCAGGCGCGCTTCCTGGAACATCACCCGGATTTCGCCGTTCAGCTGGGTCTCCGAACCGCTGCTAACCCGGATATCTCCGCCATCCGGCCTTTCCAAGCCCGCGATCAGGCGCAGCAAAGTGCTCTTTCCGCAACCGCTGCGGCCGACGACTGCGACGAACTCGCCCGACCCTATCGCCAGGCTCAGTTCCTTCAACACCTCCACGGCGCCGTAAGCTTTACGCACACCTTCGACCTCGAGGCGCAAGCCGCTCCGCCGATCCGTAGATGTCGCCATCGAGACAAGGCTAACGGGTTTCCAAATCATGTTTTTTCCCTCCTTCGCGATGGATTACGGCGATTTATAGCCGGGATGCCAGCTCAAGAGCTTCCGTTCCAGCAGTCTGGCCAGAGTATCGGCCAGCTTGCCCAGCAGCGAATACAGCAGTATGGCCATGACCACCACGTCCGTTTGCATGAATTCGCGGGCATTCATCGCCAGGTAGCCGATCCCCGAACTTGTCGCGATGGTTTCGGCCACGATCAACGTGAGCCACATGAATCCCAGGGCGTAACGCACACCGATCAGAATCGACGGCAAAGCACCTGGAAAAATCACGTCCCGGAACAAACGCCAGCCGCTCAGGCCGTAGGTCCGGCCCATTTCCACGAGTTGCCGGTCTACCGTTCGGACGCCATGAAAGGTATTGATGTAAATGGGAAAGAAAACGCCCAAGGTGACCAGAAACACCTTGGCCGCTTCGTCGATCCCGAACCAAAGGATGACCAAAGGAATGAGCGCCAGATGAGGGACGTTGCGTATCATTTGCAGCGTGGTATCGAGCAAGCGTTCCGCGACGGAGGAAACACCGTTGATCAAGCCCAAAGAAAAGCCAATGCCGCCGCCGATCAGCAAACCCGTGCCGGCACGGAGGGCGCTGATGCGGAGATGTTCCAACAACGCGCCGGAGGCGGCCAATTCGACGCCGGCCTCAAGGACCTCCCACGGCGCGGGGAAAATTTGCGGCGGAATCCAATTCAGCTTCGCCAGCACGAGCCAGGCGCTCAGTAAACCGCCGGGCAGCAACCACGGCACCGCACTTGCCGCGACCCGACTAGTCTGCCGCTTGATCATGGCGCCGCCTCTTTCGGCCACGTGGCGGCACCAACTCCGGTGTCACCGACCGGGCTGAGGTGGAACACCGGCCTGGCTTTGGGCTCTTGACTCGTGATCGGCAGCAGCGGGAACAAGAGCTCCGCGACACGATAAGCCTCTTCCAGATGCGGATAGCCTGACAGCACGAAGGTATCGATGCCGAGGGCCGCGTATTCCCTGAAGCGGGCGGTGACGGTTTCCGGATCGCCCACCAGGGCCGTGCCCGCGCCGCCCCGCACCAGGCCGATACCGGCCCAAAGGTTCGGGCTGATTTCAAGGGAAGCGCGCGATCCGCCGTGCAATTGAGCCATCCGGCGCTGCCCCTCCGAGTCGGAGCGGGCGAACGCCTGCTGCGCTTTGGCGATGGTGGCGTCGTCCAGATGGCTGATGAGACTTTCCGCGGCCCGCCAAGCTTCGGCTTCTGTTTCCCGGACGACGACGTGTAGCCGGATGCCGAAGCGGATTTTTCTTCCCCTGGCTTCCGCGCGCTGCTTCACATCGGCGATCTTTTTCGCCACCGCGTCCGGCGGTTCACCCCAAGAAAGATAGACATCGACTTGTTCGGCGGCCAGATCGTGAGCGGCTGCGGACGATCCGCCGAAATACAGCGGCGGATGCGGGTGCTGCACCGGCGGGAACAGCAGCTTTGCGCCCTCGACCTGGACGTGCTTGCCGGTGAAGTCCACCGTCTCGCCGGCCAAGAGCCAACGCCATACTGCCAGGAATTCCCCGGCTTGCACGTAGCGTTCGTCATGGTCCAGGAACACCCCGTCGCCGGCCAATTCCGCGGGATCGCCGCCTGCCACTACATTGATGAGCAAGCGCCCGCCCGAAAGCCGATCCAGGGTCGCGGTTTGGCGTGCGGCCTGGGTCGGCGAGATCACGCCAGGTCTTAGGGCGACCAGGAATTGGAGCCGTTCCGTGGCGGGAATCAGCGACGAGGCCACGATCCAGGCGTCCTCGCAAGTCTTTCCCGTCGGAATCAGGACGCCGCCGAATCCCAATTGGTCAGCCGCCTGGGCGACCTGACGAAGATAGGTGTAATCGACCGCCCGCCCACCCTTGGGGGTGCCGAGATAGCGGCCATCGCCGTGAGTCGGCAGAAACCAAAAAACATTCACGATATGTCTCCCGTCTTCATTTGAGCTTCAAGGCTGCATCGGCAATGCGAATCGGCTGCGGAACCAGGCCGATGGCATGCAGGGTGTCGGCGATTTTTTGCTGAGCCTCCACCAGTTCCGGCGAGACGTCGTTGGGGCCGTATCTCCGCCGCTTCAGAGCGCGTTCGAGAGCGCTCGGCGCGATCCCGACCTGACGCGAAAGAAAGTCGGCGGCCTCGGCCGAATGATCGCGCGTCCAGTCATCGATTTTGGCGATCTCCTCGAGCACGATCTTGACGAGTGCGGGATATCGTTCCGCGAACCCACGCCTCGAGGTATAGATTTCGTGATTGTCGACCAACCCCTTGCCGTCGACGAGGATTCGTACGCCCAGGCTTTCCTGCGCCGCCGCCAGGTAGAAATCCCAAATCGACCAGGCGTCCACTGCGCCGCGCTCAAAAGCCGCCCGCGCGTCGGCCGGCGCCAGGTAGCTCACCTGGATGTCGCTCAGCCCCAGGCCCGCTTCGGCCAGCGCCCTCACCAACAGATAATGCGAATTGGAGCCTTTGGCTACGGCCACCCTGCGGCCTTTGAGATCGGCGACGCTACTAATGTTCGAATCCTTCGGGACGATAATGGCCTCGCCTTCTGGCGAAGGCGATTCGTATCCGACATAGACCAGCCGGGAACCTCGGGCCGCCTGGCCGAATACCGGCGGTGTCTCCCCGGTGGTGGCGAAATCGATGCTGCCGGCGTTCAACGCTTCCAGCATGGGTGGACCAAACTGGAACTCGGCCCAGGCGACCGAAACACCCAGAGGGGCTAAACGCCGTTCCAGGTCCCTTTTCGACTTCAAAAGAATCAGGGTGCCGAATTTCTGGTACCCAATACGTATTTCCTTCGGAAATTGGCCCGGGCCGGTATCCGCAGCGTAAGTGATTCCCGCCAGAAAAAAGGCGAGCGCCGCGAGCAATGCCGGCAACGGGCGAAAAACCAACGCGTTCGCTTGCGATGTCATGGAAACCTCTTCGAATGGTTGTAGAAATTTGAATCAGAACGCCGCCTGAAACCGAACCTGGGCGACTTTCTCACGAGGCCTGTCACCGCTCGCCGCACCTCCTTCGAAGTCGGTCTGTTCATAATCGGCAGTGACCCGGAAATGGCTGCTCAGGTACCAGTTGAGACCGAAGGCCCATGCGCTCGCGGAGCGAGCTGAAGAGAACGGATCGGCGTAAACCGGAAAGGCCTTGCTATCGACATCCAGGCGGTTGTAGCGCGCGACGAATTCCAGCGCGCCCCATGGATGGCTGGGCTGGAACGGGGCTGCCCAGATCTCCGTTTGAGGTCCCTTGTTCCTCTTGAGCGGATCGAATCCGTGCCTCGGCCTCATGCCGTTGCCCCACACCGGATAAAACATGGTCTTATACGTGATACTCTCGCCGGTAAGCACATACGAGAGCGCCACCTGCCAGGCTTCGTTCTCGAGGGTATCCGACATACCGCCCCACGCGACTTCCTGGGAGGAAAGAACGTACTCGCTCAGTATGCTGAACGAATCCCAGTTGTAAAAAAGCTGAGGCGAAATCCGGAAACGCTCGCCATCTGCGACGACTCCGTTGCGATAGGCAAAAAAGGTCTGGCGTCCGCTGGTCTTGTAAGACGGCAATGCGCCGTCCTGATCGCCGTAAGTGCCGGCGAAACCAATGCCGAGTCCCCGCAGCGGTTCGATACCGAACGACTGAAACGGGTGTGCGAAGATTCGCCCCACGAACTCCTTGGCGTCGCTGGTATCGTTCTGCGAGGTGCCGCCGTCGACCACCCCGTTGGCCACCGCCAACGCGTATTCAAACGCGCCCCGCCCCAACTCGCCGAAAAGCTGGACGCCATTGTCGCGATCGGGTACGAGATTGTCCGGTAGCGCCCGCTCGACAAAGGAGATATTGCCCGCTGCCCGAATGTGCTCGAGTCCGAAGGGTGATACGAATCGCCCTACGCGAAGCGAAAGCTCGGGCTGATATCGTACGTCGACATAGGCGTCGATGAGCGCCGGACTGCTTCCGCCGAAATCCGGCATGATGAAGTAATCAAAATACCTGGCCAGTTTCCCCTGGAAGATCAATCGGGCACGCCGCAGCGTGAAGGTGTCCGAGACGGCATCATCGTGGTCGTCGCTAAAGAAATACCCATGGGCTTGAAGTAGGCCTGAAAGCCGCAACTGATAGGCACCGTCCGCCGACCGGACCGAAAATCCGGATTCGTCCAAACTGACGACCGGCAACGTTTGCTTGGCTGCCGCGGCATTTTCCCGCTCCACCTCCAAACGCCGCTCCAGCGTACGCACTTTCTGATCCAGTTTCTTCACCGGCTCAGCGTCCTCGGCCTGTATCGCCGAAGGCTTGGCGGACGATCTCAATAGGCGTTCCAGTTCCAGCACCCTTTGCTCCAGCGCCTTCACGCGGGCTTCGGCATCGCTTGCATAAGCGGGTTCGCAAAGCGAAACTCCGCCCACGATTCCCCCAAATAACAACAATTGCGGATATTTCATGGTTTTTCTTTATCGTTTCCCGATGCGGCGAATGCCGGAGTCGCGACATCACATCCTTCTTCTGGACCGCCCAACCATTCGTGCCGTGAAAACCGGCGCAAGAACTTAGATTTCAGAAAACATGCCAGGCAGCATTTGGCTGATTTTCAAAGCTTTAACCGCTGCCGGCGGTAATTGGATTGCTGATTAGGCATCAGCCTCTGCTTGCCTGGTGTTTGCCTGGCAACAGTGGGCTTTTCCATCCTTCGCCGCGGAAAGAGCGTAGGAGAAGCGAAGACAAGTGCCAGGCTTGGCCCCGATGGGGCGAGACTTCGTGCAAAGGCAGAGAGGGCGGGCGTCGAGCGTTGTCGCAGCCGATTCGGCTTTGGCACGCAGAATGAGTACTGTCAACAGTCCTGCTGGGCTATGCGCGGTTTGCATCGACGCAGCATCGATCAGCGTCGGTAGGCGGGCCCATCCCAATATGCCGGAGCACCGATTCATGAGTTTCCTTCCGGGATATTCCCGCTTCGGGAGTGGTATTGGTTAACCGCGTCGCGTCCCGCGCTAGCTATCGGATGGTATTGTTCTTTATACTTCGCTGAATTAGTTTCACCCATTCGCTTTGAGAGAACTTTTATGCGCCGGGTTATATTCAATCAAAAGGGGGGCGTCGGTAAGTCCACGATTACCTGCAATCTCGCCGCCATCAGTGCTGCAGAAGGCAAGAAAACCCTGGTTATCGACCTCGATATTCAGGGTAATTCCACCCATTATTTGTTGGGCCGGAAAGTGGCCGATCCGGACGCCAGCATCGCTCATTTCTTCAAGGAAACATTAAGTCTCAATCTGTTCGGCAAACCCCAGAATGCCGGGCTGAACGGCGCCATACACGAAACTCCGTTCCCCAATCTCCACATCGTGCCCTCGCACCCCGAACTGGAACCTTTGCAGAGCCGGCTTGAATCCCGCTACAAGATTTACAAGCTGCGCGAGGCGCTGGATGCCCTCGGCGAATTCGAGCACATTTATATCGACACGCCGCCGGTGCTGAATTTCTACAGCCGTTCGGCCCTGATCGCTGCCCGGCATTGCCTGATTCCCTTTGATTGCGACGCTTTTTCCCGGGAAGCCCTTTACAACCTCCTGGCCGTGATCGGCGAGATCAAGGCGGACCACAACGACGCGCTTGAGATCGAAGGCATCATCGTCAACCAGTTCCAGGGCCGCGCCAATCTGCCCCAGCAATTGGTCAACCAGCTGATATCGGAAGGCCATCCGGTGTTGCAGACCAAGCTTTCGCCTTCGGTGAAAGTCCGCGAATCTCACAGCGAATCCAAGCCATTGATTCACTACGCGCCGGAACACAAGCTTTCGGAGGAATACAAGGCGCTGCACCGGGAAATTCACGAAAGGCGCCACTGATGTTTTTCGCCGAACCATGACCACGCTCGCATTTCTCAACCGCATCGCCGAAGAAAAGATTCGGGAGGCCATGGCGCGCGGCGACCTAGACAACTTGCCGGGCGCCGGCAGACCTATCCCCGAAGAGGAAAACCTGGCGCTGGTACCCGCCGAGCTGCGCATGGCCTACCGGGTTCTCAAGAATGCCGGCTTCGTTCCCGAGGAAGTGCGTTTGCGGCGGGAGATAGAAGACGTCGGCCGTTTGCTGGCGCTGTGCGACGATTCGTCGGAACAATACCGCGACGGCCTGAAGCGGCTACATCTGCTGGTACAGCGGCTGGGAGAAATGCGCGGCGACAGCCTGGCGCTGCACGAGCGTTACTACAGACTGGTCACCGACAAGTTCGCTCGGCCGCATGCCGATCCGAAATCCGATGGATAACTCAAAGGAATAGCACCGGTGCAGACGGAAGACATTCGAAAATCGGCGGACGCAGCCGAAATCCTACGCGCCCGGGCCTGGTTTCTCGGAACCCGCATAGACGTCCGGGATCTGGAGCGCGGCGCCCGGCTTGCCGTGGGACCGCTGACCATGTTGGTGGGGCCGCGCGGCTACAGCCTTATATTTCGCTTCGGTGTCGTCGTCCTGATCGGTCTCACCCCGGCCGAGGAAACCGAAATCCTCGAGCGTCTGGCGCCGTCGGTTCAAAATGCTTTTGCTCACCCCGAGTCGGACGAGGTCGATATCGTCATCGATCCCGACAGACCCGAACGGTTCGATCAGACCGGCCGCTTGAGCCTGACCGAAGCGACCGCGGGACGCTTGCAGGTGATCGCCCAAGTGCTGGCGAAAAGCTGTGTGCTCGGTTACTACGAACGCAGCGTCGGCGAAGTCTTCGACCGCGTGGAGCGGCTCGCGGAGCGCTTCTGCCAGGGTCTCGGTCCCGCCCGGGACAAAAAGGAGATCCTCAATGAAATCGGCAACGTCCTGTTGATTCTGACCCGAACCGTGGGTCGCGTCGAAGTCACCGAAAAGCCCGAAATCACCTGGGAGGACATCGAACTCGACCGGCTTTACGAGCGGCTCGCTTACGAATATGAACTGCGCGACCGGGATCTGGCGCTGTCGCGCAAGCTGGAACTGATCTCCCGCACCGCCGAAACCTACCTGGACCTGGTCAACAGCCGTCAGACGCTCCGCGTCGAGTGGTACATCGTCATTCTCATCGTAATGGAAGTCATCCTGTCGCTGCACGAAAAATTCTTCTGACCGACCGCCACCCGATAATTCGAAATCCCGCGCAGGTTTTTTCCCGTACCTGCGTATATGACCGGTATGAAAGCCATTTCGCCAACAATGCCTATCGCTGTCAGTAGGCCGGCAATCCTATGCCGGCGCCTGCCTCGGCATAGGATTGCCGACTTTCGGTACTCGCCCCCGACTGCCGGAGACACGGCGCCCCTCACCGCGGTTCCGGGCAAATCGGCGAAACTTCGTACGGCAAGCGCTCGTGAACGATTCCTCCTGTCTGATCATGGAATCCGGCGACGGATTCCGGTCCCGGCAACGGGAGCGGACCGGCGATGCCGCGTCGCCATCCGATGAGATCCTCATGGGGCGTATCGTCCAGGGCGATCACGACGCCTTTTCGCAGTTGGTGCACCGGCATACGCCCCGAATGTACGCGATCGCGCGAAGGATCGGGGTACTGTCGACCGAAGCCGAGGAGGTTGTCCAGGAAGCCTTTCTGCGGGTTTGGGTAAACGCCGCGACCTGGTCTCCGCAAAAAGGCGGTTTCGCCGTCTGGCTGGGACGGATCGTGGTCAATCTGTGCATCGATCGCCTCCGCCGGGACCGCTACGAACCGTGGGGCGACGAAGAGCCGTCCCTCCCCGCGGCCGACCTGGAATCCACGCTTTTCCTGCAACAACAGGCCGAACAAATCGCCCGGGCGATCGAGGAACTGCCGGTGCGCCAGAGGACCGCCCTGGTCCTGTGTTATTACGAGGGGTTCAGCAATGCCGAGGCCGCCGGAATCCTCGAGATCTCGGTAAGCGCTTTGGAAGCCTTGTTGGTACGGGCGCGGCGCGCGTTGCGCGAACGTCTGGCCCCCTTGATTCGAACTTAGGAGGAGCCCGATGTTATTGGCTCGCCTCAAAAACTTTTTTGCCGCCTTCGGGGCCGATGCTCGGCGTTGGCCGAAACCGGGACGGAGAATCTGGCGCCGCCTGGCCGGATTGTCATGCCTTGGAGCCGAACGCACGGAGGCCGAGCATATCGACAGGATGCTCGATCTATGGCGCATCGAAGCGCCGCCCGACCGGCTGGCGCAGAACATCTGTCAACAGGCCTTGGCCTTGCGCCAGAACCGCGAGCCCCCTTCCGCAGGACCTCCCGGAGTCGTGCTTTGGCCGTTTTCGAACTATTGGCCGGGCATCGCCACTTTCGGTCTCGCGCTAGTGCTCGGCTGTCTTCTCGGCTGGTACGGCGGCGCGGCCCCGAGCTCGACTTCGGAAGACTGGCTCAACATGACGGCCTTAAACACCCTATCAGAGGATTTCAACGAACGATGAAGCCTTTGAGCTTGTCGCTCCGAACCACGAGCCTGATTCTGCTGGGTTCGCTTTTAGTCAACGTTTTCCTATTGGCGTGGCTGGGCGTCGGCACCTACAAACACGCCCAGCGGCGCCCCTGGCTGTCGGTCGAATCTTTCGAAGAAAGATTCGCATCGCGCTTGCCGAAAGACGATGCATCGACGTTCCGCAAGGTCCTCGACGCGCAACGTTCCCGGCTGGTCGCTCGCATCGACGCGGTGCGCGCCGCCCGCGACGAAGTTCGAACAACGCTTCGGGCCGAGCCGTTCGACCGCGAACGCCTGGAGGCGGCACTGGAACAAAGCGACCGGGCCATGATCGCACTGCAAGCGGTACTGCGCGCGGTCATCCTGACGACTGCGCCAGAGTTGTCGAGCGAGGGACGTCGGCGCCTGCTCGAAAAACCCGAACGTTAAGATAGCGATTGTGAAAAAAAATACTGCCCGGCCCGCTTCCGGGTTACGATTCATAGGGTTGGCCGGCTCGCTCCTGAGCGTCGGTCTGCCGGCCGCGGAACGACCGCCCTTCCTGGAAGATCCTCTCGGCACCCGAGAGTACACAGCCCCCACGCCGGCACGCGCCGCCGGAAGACTTGGATTGGGCGATCCCTGCCCCGGCGACGGGCGCGCCGACCAGGCCTGGTCATTGCTCGAGATCATCGACCAGGCCCTCTGCCACAATCCGCAAACCCGGCAAGCTTGGGCAAATGCGCGGGTTCAGGCCGCCCAGCTCGGTGTGGCGGAAGCCGCCTACCTGCCCACCATCAACGGGAATACCACGATGTCGTATGGTCAGAGCGGCTCCGGCCGCAGTTCTCAAAGCCAACTTCAGAGCTTCGATGCGGGAACGGGCGTCACCGGCGGAACCTTTGGCCGCCAGGAACAGTTCCGGATCACACCCTCGGTGAGCCTCAACTACCTGCTGTTCGATTTCGGCGGCCGCTCGGCACGGGTGGACAATGCGCGGGCGGCGCTGGAAGCCGCCAACTGGAGCCACGCCTCGACGTTGCAGAACGTATTATTCACGGCAGTGCAGGCGTATTACCAATTGTTCGCAGCCCGCTCGGCGCTGGAAGCCACCGAAGCCTCCGAACGTTCCAGCGAGGAAGCTTTCAAGGCCGCGTCGTTTCGTTACGAAGTCGGCGCGGCGGCGCTGGCCGACAAGCTGCAAGCCCAAACCGCCTACGCGCAAGCGAAACTCAACCGCCAGAGAGCCACCGGCGACGCACAGAACGCTTTGGGCGTGCTGGCCAACGCCATGGGCCTCAAGCCCCATGCCACGCTGGATATCGAGCCACCCGCCTTCATCGAACCGGATGCCGAGCGGGAACGCGACGTCGAGGCCCTGATCGAAGAAGCCAAGGCGCTGCGTCCCGATCTGGCCGCGGCCGAGGCGCAGGTACGAGCCGCCCAGGCGAATGTCAGATCGGCGCGTTCGGGCAGCCTGCCGACGCTTTCGCTGGTGAGCAATTACGCCTACAGTGATTCCAGTATTTCGCAAAGCTTTCAAAGCTGGTCGGTCGGCCTGCAACTCAGCGTACCGCTGTTCACCGGCTTCGCCAATACTTACCAGATTCGGAGCGCCGAGGAACAGGTGACGGTTCAGGAAGCCACCCGCGACCAGTTGGATCAAACCATCGCGCTGGATGTCTGGCGCGCTTATTTCGATTTGAATACCACCCGCGAAACCCTGTCCAGCACCAACGATCTCCTGGCGAGCGCGACCCAGACCGAAAAGGTCGCCCTCGGCCGCTATAAGGCGGGCGCCGGCAGCATTCTGGAACTTCTGAATGCCGAGGCCGATCTCGCCAACGCCCGTTTGCAGCATGTTCAGGCTCGCTATAACTGGCACATCGGCAAAGCACGGCTGGCGCAGGCGATCGGCGCCCTGGATCCCACCGAAATCGGTGCCGGTTCGTGGACGGCGCGAAAGCAAGCTAATCTCCCCTAATCAAGAGTCAAGATGTCGCGTTCCAAAATTGTGCTTCTGTTGATCGTGCTGGCCCTGACCGCAGGCGGATTCGTACTGTGGTACACGAGCCGTCAGGCCGCCGATGCGTCGGCCTACCGCACGGTTCCGGTCGCCCGCGGAGATATCCGGCAGACCGTTTCCGCCAACGGAACCCTCAATCCCGTGGTGCTGGTCAACGTCGGCACCCAGGTATCGGGCACCGTGCAGACCCTGCACGCGGACTTCAACGATCCGGTACGCGAAGGCCAGGTTCTGGCCGAACTGGACCCGGCGCTATTCCGCGCCCAGCTCGACCAGAGCCGCGCCAACGTGGCTAACGCCCGCGCCTCTTTGGAACTGGCGGAGGCCAACGAGCGCCGCGCCCGCGCCCTGTTCGGACAGGACTATATTTCCCGCGCCGAACTCGATCAGGCGATACAGGCGCTGGGCGCGGCCAAGGCCCAGCTCGCCGCGGCCACCGCCCAGGTTCACCGCGACGAAACCAATTTGCGCTACAGCGTCATCGTTTCGCCGGTATCGGGCGTCGTGGTATCGCGGGACGTGGACATCGGCCAGACCGTAGCCGCCAGTTTCCAGACCCCGACGCTGTTCACCATCGCCCAGGATCTGAAGAAAATGCAGATCGACACTACCGTCGCGGAAGCGGACGTAGGTAAGGTGAGAGTCGGCCAGATCGTACAGTTCGCGGTGGACGCGTTCCCGGGGCGGGAATTCGTGGGTAACGTGCGCCAAATCCGTCTGAACTCGCAAATCCTCCAGAATGTCGTGACCTACAACGTGGTGATCGATGTCGACAATCCCGAGGAAATCCTCATGCCCGGCATGACGGCCTTCGTCAACATCGTCGTCGACGAGCGCAACGGCGTATTGATGCTGCCGCTGCCGGCCTTGCGCTTTCAACCGACGGAAGGCGGGGAACCCGTCAATCCCGGAGAGAAAAGAGTTTTCCTTCTGAAGGACGGATCGCCGGCAGCGGTGCCGGTGCGCATCGGGATCGCCGACGGCAAGTTTGCGGAACTGGTCGAAGGCGACCTCGAGGAAGGCGATCCGCTGATCACCGAAGACCAACGAGAACAAGCGAGCCCATTGGGTCGCGGCGGCCGTGGCCCCGGCGGTTCCTTCAGGGTCAGGGTGCACTGAGCATGCCCTCCCCTCTCATCGAGGTCGTCGATCTCGTCAAGAGCTACCCGGTGGGCGATTCCGGAACTCTGGAAATACTGCATCGTCTGAATTTCACGATCGATGCCGGTGAGTTCGTCGCCATCATGGGACCTTCGGGCTCGGGCAAATCGACTCTGATGAACATCCTGGGCTGCCTCGATATCCCCAGCGACGGCCGTTACGTGCTGAACGGCACCGATACCGCCCGGCTCGACCCGGACGAACTGGCCGCCTTGCGCAATCGAACCATAGGCTTCGTCTTTCAGGGCTTCAATCTGCTGCCCCGGAAAACCGTCGAAGACAACGTCGCGCTGCCGCTGCTCTACGCCGGCGCGAGCCGCGACGAGCGCCAGGCCCGCGCTCGGGAGTTGCTCCGACAGGTCGGCCTCGGCCATCGTGTCGGCCACAAGCCGCCGCAACTCTCGGGCGGCCAGCAGCAGCGCGTCGCCATCGCCCGTGCCCTGGCCAATTCCCCGCCGCTGATTCTGGCGGACGAGCCCACCGGCAACCTGGACACCCATACCAGCGAGGAAATCATGGCTTTATTCGAACGCCTCAACCGGGACGAGGGCCTGACCATCGTCCTGGTGACGCACGAACCGGACGTGGCGCGCCATGCCCAGCGCCTGATCCATGTCGTGGACGGACACATCGCCGAAGACGGTCCGGTGAAAACGATTCTGAGGAGAGCACACGCATGATGTTCGGCAGCCTTCTGGAGGAAGCTCTCCAGGCGATGGGCGCCAATCGGCTGCGGAGCGCGCTCACCATGCTCGGCATGATCATCGGCGTCGGCGCCGTCGTACTGATGATGGCGATCGGGCAAGGCGCCCAGGCCATGGTGAGCGAAGCGATCGCCTCCATGGGCAGCAATCTCTTCATCGTACTCACCGGTTCGTCGACCTCGGGCGGCGTGCGCATGGGCAGCGGGACCGTACCTACCCTCACCGTGACCGACGCTAACGCGATCGGCGAACTGCCCGAGATCGCCGCGGTCGCACCGTCGTTTTCCAACATCGCGCAAGTGATCTACGGCCCCAATAACTGGGCGACATCCATCATGGGCACCACGCCGCAATATTTCGAGGTGCGCGACTGGCATCCGGTCAGCGGCGCCGTGTTCACGGACAGCGACGTGCGCTCGGCGACGCGGGTCATCGTGCTCGGGCAGACCGTGGTTCAAAACCTGTTCGGCAACGAGGATCCGGTCGGCAAGACCGTGCGCGTCAAGAATAGCCCATTCGTCGTCGTCGGCGTCCTGGAACCCAAAGGACAAAGCCTAGACGGGCGCGATCAGGACGACACCGCGATGGTGCCTTTGACGACCGCCCAGCGCCAACTGTTCGGCAACCCGTTTCCGGGCATGATCCGCTTCATCATGGTCAAAGCACGCGCCCGGGAGATCATGCCCCGCGCGGAGCAAAGCCTGAAAGAACTGCTGCGCGCCCGGCACCGCATCCGGCCGGGACAGGAAGACGATTTCACCGTCCGCAACCTGACCGCCCTCGCCCAGACCGCCGCGGGAACCACGCGGACCATGTCGGTCATGCTGGGCGCCATCGCCTCGATCTCGCTGCTGGTGGGCGGCATCGGCATCATGAACATCATGCTGGTCTCGGTCACCGAACGAACCCGCGAGATCGGTATCCGCCTTGCCATCGGCGCCCGGCGCCGCGACGTTCTGCTGCAATTCCTCCTGGAAGCCCTGATCATCTCCCTTGCCGGCAGCCTGATCGGCGCCGCCATCGGCTTCGTCGGCGCCTGGCTGGCCGCCGTCTTGGGCGGCATGACCGTGGTCGTCACCCTATCGTCCATCCTTCTCGCCTTCACCGTCGCCGCCGCGGTGGGCATCTTCTTCGGCTTCTACCCGGCGCGCAAGGCGGCCGAACTCAGACCGATCGAAGCCCTGCGCTATCAATGAGGAGAATCTTTATCCTAAAAACCGCAGTTGAATTTCGGAAATAACCGCACTGGCCCATCAGCCGTCATATTCCCTCACCCCAACCCCTCTCCCAGAGGGCGAGGGGCTCAACGCCCTTCTCCCTCTGGGAGAGGGGCTGGGGATGAGGGCCTAGCGCTTTTCAGGTTGCATCCAACAGCTGGATTTAGGTTTATCGGCTACGCGCGGTCGCATCGGCAACTTGAAACTTCCCGTGCCTTTCCCGGGCCGGACGGAGACATCATTTCCTTACCGCCACCGCCACGATACGGCGGCCTTCCAGACGAATACCGTCGGATGTCCGCAACGCCTCCAGCGCCTGCTTGATCTCGGCAATGGCTGATTTCCGCAGCTCGTCCGGCAGGTGACCGAGAAAATTGCCGAAGGAACTGGCCTGTGAAAAATCGATGGCGGCGTCCGCATTCGCGTGATGGATGACGTTCTCCAGCACCTCTACTTTGCTGATTGAGAACCCGTTGCGATCCAGCAGCCAAACCAGTTCCGCTACGCTCACCCAGTGCGGATAGCCTGACCGGGATTCGGGAAAAGCGTTGTAAGGCTCTTTGGACAGAATCTCCCGTCGGATCTGCAAGAGCCGGTTGGGATGTTCCTTCGAACCCGTGGTCAGCCCGAGCCGCCCGCCCGACTTCAGCACCCTTCGAATGTGCTGCAAAGGCTCTTCCTTCTCCGCAAGCCAATGAAAAACCGCGTTCAGATAGACCGCATCAAAGCTGTTTTCGCCGAACTCGGTCAAATCGTAGGCATTGCCGACCCGGAAAACCAGATTGGATTTCGCCTTGCGATTGGCAATGGCGATGCGGAGCGGCAAGGGATCGACCCCCACCACGAACCCCGAAGGCCCAACGATATCCGCCACATGCTCCGCCAATAAGCCGGTTCCGCAGCCGACGTCAAGGACCCGCTCCTCCGGGACGAGGTTCAATTCCTCGATCAGCCATTTGCCCTGCTTGAATTGACGATCACTGCTCAGTTCCTCGTACTTTTCAGCAAGACGCTGCGTATCGAAAGTCAAGCTCAAAGCGCTCATGTGTTTCTCCTTGGTGGATAGCGGTGTTCAACGGATTCTGTTTATCGATTCGGCTCCGGATCGGCCCGCCCTACCCTGCTCAAGAGCCGGATCAGCCGTGCAGCAACAACGCTTACCATTTAGCAGAGTACATGCCATCGCCCGTCGCCTTCGCGACCACGGAAGACAACGCCGAGAGGACGAGGCAATGCGCCCATTCCACAGGCGGGACTATCGGCGCGAAGGAAAACGGTTCCAGACGAAACCCTTGCCAGCTGATCAATAGACAACAGACCAGCAGCACGCTGTTGTCTCATGTGCAACATACGGCCGTTTGAGCCGAAACGTTTCGAGTCAGGCGCGAGCTTCCGTGCGAAGGGTTCTTACGGACGACGAGCCGTAGCGCGAGGTGGTCACGACGATGGACCGGACTTCATGAAATGAAGTCTCGCGACCGGGACAAACGAGTTTCCTTGGAACGATTCGAACGCTATACGGCCAGCGACGGAGCAAACGAAAGCCAGGCCTTCGGCCACTCGCTCAACCCTGACCATGAGTTCGTTGCTCAACTTGCCTGCGCGGCACAGCCCGAGCGCAATCCTTTGCCCGTTCAGTCGCAGCAGCCCTGCGCAGGTGAATGGGACGGCCGTGCGGGCGCGTAAGCGGAACCGGCGGCATTTACCTTTTCGCCTTGGCTGTTCGGCAACAGACCGTACAAGGCCATGCGGTGGCGCAGCACATTGCGGCTGATCGCCAGCAGCCGGGCGGTCTGGACCTGGTTCTGTTCGCAGAATTCGAGCGCCGTACGCAGAACCGTGGCTTCGATCAACTCGAACAAGTTCGGCGGCGCGCGCTCGCACAACTGACGCACGGCGGTCTCCAGGGAGGCGGTGGATGCAGTCGAGACGGACGCCGCCGGTGCCTGCGGCCGCAGCCCCGAAAGCTTGAAATCCTCGGGACGGAGACGGTCGCCCGGGCAGACCAGCAGGGCTCTATGGATTGCATTCTCCAACTCCCGGATATTGCCCGGCCAATCGTAGTTCAACAAAAACCGCTCCGCCTCGGAGGTCAGCCGGGCATCCTTGTAGCCCAGGCGCTCGCCGTATAATTTCAGGAAGTGACGGGCCAAGGGCAGGATGTCCCCGGGCCGATCCCTTAGAGGCACGAGCTGCACCATGGCGACGTTGAAGCGATAGTACAGATCGGCCCTGAAGCGGCCGGCTTCCACCGCCTCTTCCAGGTTGACGTTGGTGGCCGCGATCACTCGCACATTCACCGGCGTCGCCCGCCGCGCCCCGACCTTCACCACCTCGCGTTCCTGCAGCACACGCAACAGCTTCGCCTGCAGCCCCAGGGGCAGATCGCCGACTTCGTCCAGGAACAGAGTGCCGTTGTGAGCGGTTTCGAACCACCCGTCCTTGCTGCTCAAGGCGCCGGTGAAAGCGCCTTTTTCATGCCCGAACAGCTCGCTCTCGATCAAGGTTTCGCTCAGGGCGGCGCAATTCAAGGCGCCGAAAGGGCCGTTCCGGCGCGCGCTGAGCGCATGGATGTGTCGGGCGATCAGTTCCTTGCCGGTGCCGGTTTCGCCGATGATGAGGACGGTGGCATCGCTGGGCGCGATGCGTTCGATGTGCTCCAGCAACTGCCGGGAGGCCGGGTCCTCGAAGACCAGCGCGCTGGCGCGAACGGAAAGGGTGAGCGAGCGCGGCTCGGAAAAGCTCAGCACGGGCGAAGGCCGGCTTCCCTCAAGCAATTCGGTCGATCGGTCGGGATAAGACGTTTCCATGATGCTTCACTTCTCCTCTTAATTTGAAACAAACCCTGCGCGCGGCTTCCTGCTCGACCGCAGTGGATGCACTTTGGCGTTTGTTGAACGTGTTCGTACTATAGCAAGTATCACAATATATCTAAAAGGCATAAATATGTTTTTATAAATAACGTTTTTGCATATACGTATTCACCTATTCATCGGTTGCTGGTGTCACGTCTCCATCCTGAATCATCCTTGCCGCGCGACCGAATGGCCTCGCGGGTATCTTTACGGAGAATGCCTCCAGGATTACCAATTCGGCGTTCCGAGTCCGTCCCGCAGTACCGCACCACGGGGATCGTCGGGCGCCAGTTCCAGAAAACGTTTCGCATAATCCGCGGCAGCCGGAAACCGGCCGAGTTCCCGATTGAACCGCGCCAGGGCGTGAAGGATCTCCCGATCGTCGGGACGGCGGCGATCGTGGCTTTCCAATACCGCGACGGCTTTGCCGGTCGCACCGGTCGCCTCGAGGGCGACAGCATAGACGTAGGCGAAGCGTGAATTTTCGGGATTCAGCACCGCCGCCCGTTCCAGATGTTCAAGCGCCTCCGCCGAACGCTTGTGGCGTACCAGCAGAAGCCCCAGGGCGTGGTGGCTTTCAGGGTTGCGCGGGTCGATCTTCAATGCCTCCCTAAGAAGGCGTTCGCCTTCCGCCTCCCGGCCTTGAACGCGATACAGGTCGGCCAGGTTGACGTAGGCCGCCACGAAATCCGGGCGCAGTTTCATGGCGGTCCGATAAGCCGCTTCCGCGTCCTCGCGCCGTCCCCATTCCGCGTACGCGAGACCCACGTTCATCCAAGATTCCGGACGATCGGCATTGACCTTTTGGGCAGCGATGTATTCATCCAGTCCGCGCTCGATGGCCGTGCGTCGCTCCGCGGGCAATACTTGCGAAGCGAGCGGTGTCAACGCCCGCGCCGCTCGGATACGGACCGCCCGAAGCGGATCGTTCAGCAAGGGAGACAAGAGCGGCAGACGCACGGCGGGATCGGTCTCGCTCAAGGCTTCGACGGCGCCTAATCTGACCAAGGGATCCGGATCGCCTAGCCCCTGCTCTACTACCGGCAAGGTCTTGCCGCTCAGATAAGGCCCGAGTTCGAACAACGCCGTAGCTCGAACGATTCCCGCCTGGGCCGTGTTCATGGCAAGCTGGACGAGGCCCTCTTCTGCACTCGCCCTGCCCTGCCTCGCCGCAGCGAAGACTTTGGCGAAATCTTCGTCGATGCGCGGCTTACGGCCACACCAGCGCTTGAGCTTAGCCGCCGCCCAGGACGGTTTTTCCCGGGTATGGCAGCGGTTGCACGCATTCGGCACGCCCAGCTCGACCGTAAGATCGGGCCGCGGAATGCGGAAACCATGGTCATGGCGCCGATCGACACCCATGTAGGTGGCTGTCGGCATGTGGCACGCGGCACAGTGCGCACCTTCCGAACCCGTTTTGTGGAAATGATGGGAGGGCGAATCGTACTTTTCCGCCTTATGGCATTGCACGCAGACGCCGTTCCCCGGGGCCCGAAGCTTCAGACTGTGAGGATCGTGGCAGTCGCTGCAGATAACCCCCTGACGATACATCTTGCTTTGCAGAAACGAGCCGTAGTTGTACACCTCGTCCTGCATCTGCCCGTCTAGGTGGTACAGCCCCTCGGTCAGCAGCGAGGGAACGAAGCCGTCCAGCAGCTGTCCGCCGTGAACGGGGCTTTCCTGGATCTGTTCGCGCCGCGCATGGCAGCGGGCGCAGGTTTCGATTTCCGGCCCGGTATTCGTGGCATCGGACAAGCGAGCGATGGAAGCATCGGCGGAAAACGCCCAGGCTCTCTCCCGACGGGGCCGAAAACGGACGTCGAGACCACGGTCGGCCGAGTGTTCCGTCTTGCCCTCGGCCCAGGCGACATGTCGCGACCCGGGACCATGACAGGCTTCGCAGGACACGTCGATGTCCGTCCAGGCCGAACCGAATCGGTCGGTTCGAAGATCGTAGTTCTTGCGGAAATTCGTGGAGTGGCAGTCGGCGCACATGTGGTTCCAATTCTGCAGCGGGCCGGTCCAGTGCAAGGGATCGCTGGGGCCTATCCTTTCCTTGGGATACAGGTGATACCAACGCTGCCCACCCCGAGTTTTGGGACGGCTGTCCCAGGCAATGCCCAAGGCTTGCAGCCTGCCGTCCGGGAACTCGATCAGGTATTGCTGTAGCGGATATACGCCGAAGGTGTACTTGATCTCGAAATCGGCGAACTTGCCGTCAGGGCCGTCGGTGTTGACCAGGAAGCGGTCGCCGCGGCGGAAAAATCGGGACGTCACGCCGAAATAATCGAAGCGGACGCCGCGGAAATCGCCCAATACCGTTGCGGGCGTCGCCGGCTGCATGGCCAGGTCGTGGTGCGACCCGGCCCAGGCTTTCGCCTGTTCGGCGTGGCAGCCTCCGCAGGCCGCGCCGCCGACATAGCCGGCTTCCTCCGCCGCGACCAGAACCGGAGTTAGGAAGAACGCGAGCAGCAAGCACCCCCATTCCGGGCGCACCGGAAATCTCATGATTTCGGTTTTCCGGACGGATCTTCCTCTTTCCAGTAACCCTGTAGTTGCAGTTCGGAAAGCGCCTTGTCGAGATAACGGCGATCGAAATAGCGCTCCAAATCAAACTTGCCGCGCACCAGGCCAAACTTCTTGGCGTCCTCGAAGGATACCCGGTAGCTGTGCACCAGATAGTCGTCGATCAGCGGCGAAAGCTTCTGCGTCCAGTTCTGGCCGTCCCAGTCCTCCCGGAAGTGCTGCAAGGGAATGCCCGACTTCGCCCAGATCTCGTAGACCTCGTCGCGGTTCTCCTCCTGCACCGTCCAGTAATTGGCCCTGACCAGAGCATTCACCACCCGCTGGGTAATGTCCGGGTACTGGTCGGCGAAGGCCTCGGCCACGGTGTAGCCGCCAGCGCAGCCGTATTTCCCGCCGTCGTCCTTGCCGCCGTAGATCAGCTTGGCGAGGCCCTGGTCGCGAAGGTAGTAGAGGTTGTAGAGACCGAAAGTCAGCTCCAATTCGCCATTGCCGAGCGCGGTGGCCGAGGTCAGATAATCCATGTTGTAGACCTTGAGGTCTTTCTCTTTGATGCCGTGATCCCCCAGCAAGCGGGCAACGCCGAGTTGCAAGCAGGTACCCTTGTGGAGCCCCAGCTTGCGGCCCTTGATGTCCTCGATTCCGTTAGCGGTCGAATCCTTGCGCGCGGCCAGATAAAGGTTGCCGCGCCGCCCGCCGCCCAGAATGTACTTGACCTTGAGTCCCCCGGCCCGGCCGATGAGCTGGGGCAGATCGCCCTGCCAGGCGAAATCGAGCTGCCCGCTGGAATAGGCTTCGTTCACCGCCGGACCGGCATTCTTGAAGAAATGCCACTTCACTTCGATGCCGTCCTTCTCGAATTCCTGTTCCAGATAGCGTTTGACATGGGCCACGGAAAACGCCCCGCCGCCCACGAAAGGCCGGCCGCCGACACCCGTAGCCGCCACGCCGATGTTGATGGTCTTAGGCTTTTCGGTCTCCGCGGCGTGGACGGGTAGCCACGCCAGGACGAGGGTGAGGAGAAGCAAGAATGGTTTCATCCGCAAAATCTCTCTAGTTATTGCAAGTCCGCCGTCAGCTTTTCCAGCGTTCCGGTGAATCGATAAGGCGCGGCATAGGCGTTCGAAACGACCGAGCCTCGTTCCTCGCCCACGTCGAAGGTCTCGGTGAGCGCGGCCCGTAGCGATCCGATGCCGGCCAAATGCGCCTCCCCCGCCGACTGTCCGTTGACGAAGAGCCGGCCGATGCCGGATTTGCCGCTGTTTCCGTCGGGTTGGAACTCGAAGCCCAGCTCCACGCGGCCGGCCGGCACCGGTACGGTCGAGGTCAGCACGTGCCGGTTGCGTCCCAAGGTGTTGGTCTCGTACACCAGGCGACCGTCCTTGAGATACAGGCTGTAGCCGCCGAACCGGCCGCCGTGAGCGACCAGGACGCCTTCCGCCCCGGCCGGCGGGATGTCCACCGTCGCCACGATACGATGGGCGCGACCTTCAAGCCTGGGAGCACTGGTGTCGGGGATGCGCACCGAACCTACCGTGTAGGTGAACGAGGTCCTGCCCTTAGCGAGAGACGGTCCGTCTCCGCCGTGCAGATTGTCGAGCAGCCCCGCGCTGAGCGGATAAACGTTGTTGCGCCAGGCTTCCTTGTCGAATTCCGCCTGCAACTCTTTCAACTTGTCCGGGTATTGCGCGGCCAGATCATGGGCCTGACTGAAATCCTCGGCGACGTGGTACAGCTCCCAGCGGTCGTTCTCGAAATCGTCCTTGCGCCCCTGCAACTCCCAGGGCAATCCGTGACGCGCCCCGGCCAGCCAACCGTCCTTGTAGACGGCGCGGTTACCGAACATTTCGAAATATTGAACCGTATGAGTGTCAGGGGCATTGGGGTCGTTGAAGCTGTACAGCAAGCTCTTGCCTTCCAAAGGAATCTGGGCGACGCTGTCGACCGTTTCCGGAAACGTGATGCCCGCGGCTTCGTAAATGGTCGGTGCCACGTCGTTGACATGGTGGAATTGGCTGCGCAGCCCGCCCGGCTGTTTGATGCGCGCCGGCCAAGAGACCACCAGGGGATTGCGGGTGCCGCCGAAATGAGAGGCCACTTGCTTGGTCCATTGGAAAGGCGAGTTGGTGGCCCAGGCCCAGGGAACCGCGTAATGGTTGTCGTGCAAGGGGCTGCCTAGCTCGTCGATATGCGCCAATTGGGTCGCCACGTCGTCGCGGGTTCCGAAGAAACTGGCGATATTGCGTATCGAACCGTCCAGCGTGCCCTCGGCGCTGCCGCCGTTGTCGCCGACGACATAGAGCACCAAGGTGTTGTCCCACTGTCCGGTCTGCCGTACGGTGCCGAGAAGCCGCCCCACTTCGTAGTCGGTATGGGACAGGAAAGCCGCATAGACTTCCATCTGCCGCGCGTACAAGCGTTTCTGATCAGGACTCAGGGAATCCCAAGCGGGTAGCTCCTTGGGCCTGGGGGTCAGTTCGGCATTCGCCGGGATCACACCCAAGCGCTTCTGCCGCTCGAAGATCTCTTCGCGTAGCTTGTCCCAACCCTGGTCGAACCGCCCCCGGTATTTATCGATCCATTCTTTGGGCACGTGCAAAGGGGCATGGGTAGCGCCGGTCGCGAAGTAGAGAAAGAACGGCTTGTTCGGCGCCAGGGAGCGCTGTTTGCGAAGCCAGCCGATGGCTTCGTCCGCCAGATCGGCGGTCAGGTGATAGCCTTGTTCCGGCGTTTTCCGCGGCTCCACCGCTTCGGTGTTACGGTACAACTGCGGCTCCCACTGGTTGGTTTCACCGCCCTGGAATCCGTAAAAGTATTCGAAGCCTAAATGGGTCGGCCAGCGGTCGTAGGGACCTACCGGCGTGACTTCGGCGGCGGGCGTGTTGTGCCATTTGCCGAACGCGGCGGTGCTGTAGCCGTTGCGGCGCAAGACTTCGGCCACCGATACCGTATCCTTGCGCCAGTAGCCGTTGTAGCCGGGATAGCCGCGAGCGGTCTCGATCACGACGCCGAAGCCGGCCTGGTGATGGTTGCGCCCGGTTAGGAGCGAGGCGCGAGTCGGCGAGCATAGGGCCGTGGTATGGAAACGGTTGTAGCGCAACCCTTCCGAGGCGAGCCGGTCGAGGTCGGGTGTCGCGGCGGGACCGCCGAAGGTGGCAGCGGCACCGAAACCGGCGTCATCCAGCAGGATCAGTACCACGTTGGGCGCGCCTTTCGGCGCTACCGGTTGCGCCGGCCAGGCCGGCACCGAATCCTTGCGGGTCTCGCCGATCGTGCCCTGGAAGCCCGGATCGGGTTTCGGCAGCGTCTCCTGCGCGGCGACGGTATGCAGAACGAAAAAGCCGGCGAGCAGTAGCCCGCGGCGTTCGGAGCGTCTGTTCATGTCGGGAAGTGTCCTTGGGTGGATGAAAACGATGAACCTAAATCCGGCCGTTGGATACCACCTGAACCGCGCCAGGCTCTCATCCCCAGCCCTTCTCCCAAAGGGAGAAGGGCGTTGAGCCCCTCGCCCTCTGGGAGAGGGGTTGGGGTGAGGGAATGCGGCGGCTGATGGGGCATTGCGGTCATTTCGGAAAGACAACTGCGGTTTTTAGGATGAAAAGTTCGCTCCCTCGTCGATCGGGAAACGGCGTTCGAAACTAGCGGCGGGGATCGAAGAGCGAAGGCTCATTCCGACACTCTCCTCTCCACACCTTCAGCCGGGACGCCCAAACGGCGAGCAAGCGGAACGGATACCGCGAGGCCGGCTAACGAAGCGCGGACCTTGTCTCGGGTTGGGCGCGGCAGTTCGAACCAGAACAACACCGCGAAGCTGCCGATGAACACCAGGAAGACGTTCTGCAAGCCGATCCAGCCGCCCAGCGCGCCGCCGACGAACGCCCCGGCCCAGGCGCCGAGAGCCGCGGGCGGATTGCCGGCGCCGGCCACGTTGCCGCGTCCGAGCAGATCGCTGACGGCGGCCTGGCGGACCACATTGGCGACCGCCACCATGCCCAGACCGAGTCCCAACAGAACCGCGCCTATCCAAAGAGCCGGCAGCCTCTCGGCGAACCCGAGCAGCACCAGCCCCAACACGGCCACCGCGTAGGCCGCCCGGTAGTAAACATGCCGTCCCAAGGTTTCCAGGGCGCCTCCCAGAAAGAGCAAAGCCGCGATGTAGCTGACGCCCTGCCCCAGAATCAGCGGCGCCGCCGCTGCCTCGGAGAGATCGAACCGTTCGATGGCGATGATCAGGATGAAGGCGCCGTAGAAGGAGGAGGCGCCGAAGGTGGCGAAGGCGATCAGACTGGTCTCCGCAATCTCCCGATGGCCGAAGAGCGCCTTGAGCTGTTCGAGCACCGGCTTCCCGTGAGAAGACGAACGCCACGCGAAGGCATCGCGGTGCCCGGTCAGCACCTTGGCCCCAAGCGGCAGCATCAGGACGAAAGACAAGGCCACCAGGACGTAAAGCGTCGAATAATCGAGAAAACCGATCAGGACGCTCGCCAGCAAAGGCCCGAACGCCACCGCCCCCCCCATCTGCGTGGCCCGAATCCATCCGGCCTTGCGCTTGCTCGTCGTGTTCAGATAGTGAAAGAAGTCGCTCTGGATGGAAAGGAAATGCATGGGCACGGCGGGACTGGCGAGAACTGTGGCCGCGATCAGCCAACCGGGGCTGGCGGCCCGTGAAACCAGCAGGAAAGCGATTCCTCCGAGCGCACTACCGAACGCGAACACCCGCCTCCCGCCGAAGCGGTCTATGGCCATGCCGATGGGAATGCTCATGATTCCGATCCCTAAGGGCAAGACGCCTGTCACCATGCCGATTTCGAAGGTCGAAGCGTCTAGGGACAAAGCGAACAGCGGCGCGGCGACGCCGACCAGGCCGATGATCGTGCCGTTGAGGGCTGCCAGCAGCATGAAATTCCGCACGCGGCGGGAGATGGAGGCAGAGGTGCCGGAATGCTCCATGAGTTTCTATGGCAAGGAGTCAGAGCTCGAAATGGTCGATGATTCCCATCGGATGCACAGCCTGTGCCAAAGGCGGAACGGCGCCTTTACGCAAGTTTTTAGAGCGTCTTCATCTTTAAGGAAGCTCTGAATAAGCCCTCTCCCGCTGGGACAAATCGGCAGGACTGCCGATTTGCACGCGTAAGCGCCGCTTGCGGCTCCGCACAGGGAAAGTGCGGAGTGATTGGGTTGGGTGAGGGCCGTTTAGATCAATCCGTTGCACAGATCGCTTTTCCCACTGGAGACTTCATCAGAACTCCCTTTAGTGAAAGGGAACGGGAAGCTAGGTAGGGCGGGTTATTCCATTCGGCATTCGAGTGAACATTAATCGTAGAGTGGGTTAACGCAGCGTAACCCACCGATTCGAGGTCCCTCGGTGGGTTACGGCCTCGCGGCCGAACCCACCCTACAAAAATGAATGCCTTAATGCCTTATTGAAAGCGATTTGGAATTAGGCCGATAGGCCGTAACCCACCGCACGCCGCTGCCGAACAGGGCCGGGAAGATGTCCGCGTGCGTAAAGACCTCCGCAACGCCGGTTATACCGTATAAACAAAGTGAAATCGCTCTAGGAAGATAAAAGCTTGGGACTGTTGGCGGTGCAACAGCGGCTGCTGACGGCCTGTTGCCGAAATGACAGGCCGATTCGCCCGATTATTAATCAGGCCCGTAAATACCCTCCTGATATTTACGGGCCGACGCCTAGGCCGGTACACGCCCGGCCTGGGCTCACGCGGCTGGTTGCCGCGCCGGGGCGTCCCTGCCCCGGATTAACCCGGCCGATATTGATTGTCCGGGTTAATAGGAACCGCGAACCGGCGCGCCAGTCTGATTTTTAGTAGAAGCGCGGAAAGATAGTCGCTGTTACGCGGCAAGGAGGCACGGATGCATATCAGCGCGAAATTTCTACTTGTTGCCGGTATGGCTTCCACGATCTTGGGGTGTGCGAGCTATCGGGCGTTGAAGCCCGCCGAAACGATGGACGGACGAATCGACGGCCAGGGATTCGCCGCTTCGTTTCCGCAAACCACCGGCTGGTATATCGTGAGAAGCACGCACGACGAAATCGTGTTCCTGAAAGCCTCGGAGGAGACCGCGCAACGTAGCCCGGCCGACGCCGTCATCACGGCTTCGCTGGGCGTCCGGACGCTTCCCGCCGAGGAACTTGCCCGCCAAAGCGACTCGGATTTCGCCGCCGGAGTCGAACGGTTCCTGGCGAAACGCATGGGCGGTCCGCCGGCCTTCTATGCCGGATCGTCTCTTCTCGCCCTGGTACAACTGGACACCGAGCCGCACCGCTTTCACGATGCGGTCTGCGCCAAGTACGAGGCCTTACAGATTGCCCGCAACGGGGCGCAACTCCGGGAGCCCGAACTGGCCTTTTCCGACCATGGCATCGTTTGCCGTCATCCCGACGATCCCGGAAGGTTGATTCAGATGTTCTTCAACGAAAGATCCGTGCGAGTGATGCCGCGGTTCGCAAGCCCGGCAACCTGGGACGAGGTGACCAAGGCCTTCGAAAGCCTGCGATTTACCCCGGACCGTTAAACGTCGTACGCCGTATCGGGATACGGGTGAGCTCGTCCGCCATCAGCGCTTCCGCGCCAGCATGAGACCATCGGCGATGGGCAATAGACTGACCGAGACGCGCGGATCGGTGTGAAGTTTTTGATTCAGCGCCCGGATGGCGGCGGTGTCGGCATCGTTCACAGCCGGGTCCGCGACCTTACCACCCCACAAGACGTTGTCGATCAGCACCAGCCCACCCGTGCGCAGGAGTTGTAACGCCCGCTCGTAATATCCGTCGTAGTTCTCCTTGTCGGCATCGATGAAGGCCAGGTCGTAAGTACCGCCACGACCCTCGGCGATGAGCCCGTCCAGGGTGTCGAGCGCAGGGCCGAGCCGCAAATCGATCTTGTCTTCAACCCCGGCCCGCTGCCAATGACGGCGCGCCGTTGCCGTAAATTCCTCGTTGATATCACAGGCCGTAATGCGCCCCTCGGGCGGCAGGGCAAGAGCCAGACGGGTGGAACTGTATCCGGTGAACACCCCGATTTCGAGCACGTTCCGCGCGCCGACGAGTTCCGCCAGTAACGCCATGAACTGCCCCTGTTCCGGCGCGATCTGCATGCCGCCATAGGGATGCGTCGCCGCCTCCTCGCGCAGCGCTCTCAACACGTCCGGTTCGCGAAGCGACACCGAAAGCAGGTAGTCGTATAGCGTCTGATTCATGACGATGCTTTTCATGGGCGTGGTTACCTTTGATTGCAGGAAGAAAGTTAGCGCCAACCGACAGGCAAGAGTGTACCGATCAACGGCGAAGAAAATGAAGAATATCGAGGCAGCCTCACGACACGTGAAAAATCTGATGGGCGTCTCGAAAAAGCTACTCCGTTCATGCTTCTCCAGGCGCGGCACGAATGGAACCAATTGATCCGATCAGAACCATTCGCGCCGAACCCGTCGAAGCGCAATTTTTCCCGGAGCCCTGAGTACAGCTCGTAGGATGTGGTGAACGAAGTGAACCGCCCTTCGACAAGGCTCAGGACAGGCATCATTCGCGGTGCATCGGTGCGGCTCATGCCGGACCATCCTGGTCCGGCACCCTACGAGCTAAACGCCCTTCTCCCTCTGGGAGAAGGGCTGGGGATGAGGGCCTCGCGCGTTTCAGGTTGTATGCAACTACCGGATTTAGGTTCATGCTTCGACAGGCGCAGCACGAACAGAATCATTTGGTCCGATTACAACCGTTCGCACCGAACTCGCCGAAGGGCCCGATTTTTCCCGGAACCGTTAGTAGGGGTCCGTATCCGTACGAACTTCTGCTGCCCCGCCAACAAAGACAAAACAGGCGCTGTTGAAAGGTAAACACAGCCGGCCCGCGGACGGCGAGAATCCCCCCAGGATTCAGGCACTTCCGCGCTGGCATGGTTTCTGATTGGGAATACTTATCCGCCCGGGCGGCTCCGGCGGTTGTACTCCGGTCACGCGCGGTCCGTCGACATTTCCGCGAGTGGCATGTTTTCGGAGAGCACCGGCCGCTCGGACGTCTTTTATTTTCCAATCCGAGGAACTTGACGTGAGCAAAATCGACAAGCTTTTGATCGGCGAAGCGCTGGTCGGCGAAGGCGACGAGATCGCCCATATCGATCTCATCCTGGGACCGCGCGGCAGCGCCGCCGAGTCCGCTTTCGCCAACGCACTGGTCAACAACAAAGACGGCTTCACCACCCTGCTGGCCGTGGTCGCGCCGAATCTCCCGGTCAAACCACACACCATTCTGTTCAACAAGGTCACCCTCAAGAACGGCAAGCAGGCGACCCAGTTGTTCGGACCGGCCCAGCGCGGCGTCGCTCTGGCGGTGGCCGATTCGGTGGAAGACGGCACGATTCCCGCCAACGAAGCCGAGGACCTCTTCATTTCAGTCGGAGTGTTCATCCATTGGCTGGCCGAGGACGACCACAAGATCCAGGACTACAACTACGCCGCCACCCGCGAGGCGATCAAGCGCGCCGTGAAGGGCGAACCCAGCATCTCCGAGGTTATCGAGCGAAAGCGCTCAGTCGATCATCCGTTCCAGGCACACCGATAAGCCCGACGTTTCCCGCATGCGGCTCCTCCTCTCGACACCTGCCTTCGGGCAGGTTCCTTTTGCCGAGGAGTACATCATTCACCCCAGGAGCAAACCATGTCCACCGCACCCGATTTTCATGCGCACACCGATCGGCAATATTCGATCCAGCAATCCGTCACGATTCGGCCGACCGGGGGCCCTCTCGGCGCCTTCGTCACCGGCATCGGCGCCAGCCGCCCGGTCGACCCCCTGACCATATTCCGGCTCAAGCAGGCCATCATCGACCATCACATCCTGATCTTTCAGGGCCAGACCCTGACAGACGACGAATTCCTGCGCTTCGCCACTTATTTCGGCGCCATTTTCGTGCCGCCGAAAGAGATCCCGGTTCTGGCTTCCGACGCCGAAGGCAAAACCCCTGACATCGTCCCCATCGCCAACGTCGAAGGCGGCTATACCGGGAACGGTGAATTACACCCGCATATCGACCATCAGTGGACGCCCTATCCGTCCAGCGCTTCCTTGCTCTACGCGCTAGAGGTCCCCGATATCGGTGGCGATACCACCTGGTTCAACCTGGCCTTGGCCTACGATACCTTGGATGAAAGCACCAAGCGCGAGATCGACGGCTTGCAACTCATCACCTACAATCCTTTCAAGCGGAAGCCGGGCGAACCGCGTCCCAAATATCGGCTCGACCCCAGCGCTCCGCCGAGCAGCGAGGCCTTCCCGCATCCTTTGGTGCGCACCCATCCGGACAGCGGCCGAAAGCTCCTTTATCTGAGCACCGACACCGAGGTGGAAGTGGTAGGCTGGCCTCCCGAGAAAGGCGCCGCGCTGATCGAACGATTGCGCGCGCATCTCAAGGAGCCTCGCTTCGCCTATCGCCACCGCTGGAGCGTGGGCGACATCGTGTTCTGGGACAACCAAGCCACGGCTCACGCGCGGACCGCTTTCCCTGCCGAGCTTCGGCGCGTGATGAAACGCATCAGTCTCGCCGGAGGCCGGCCCTTTTGAAACCGACGAGGACACATCATGAGCGAAGCTTTGAACCTGCTCAAAGCCCGTTACGGTCGTGAAGAGACCGTTCCCGACATCAGCTGGAATCCCGTTCTGGAGAGGCTGTTGTCGCACCGTTCGGTGCGGGCCTATTCGTCCAAACCGCTACCTCCCGGCACCCTGGAAACCCTGGTAGCCGCGGCGCAATCGGCCGCCAGTTCGTCCAATCTGCAACTCTGGAGCGCGGTGGCGGTCGAGGACGCCGAACGGCGGCAGCGACTCTCGGTTCTGGCCGGAGACCAGGCCCATATCCGGCAGGCGCCCTTGTTCTTGGCGTGGCTGGCGGATCTCGCGCGGCTGCGCCGGGTCGCCGCGCAGCGGGACATTCCCGCCGAGGGGCTCGATTATTTCGAGATGTTCGTGATGGCCACGGTGGACGCCGCGCTCGCCGCGCAGAACGCCGTGATCGCGGCGGAATCCCTGGGACTCGGCACGGTCTACATCGGAGCCCTGCGCAATCATCCGGAGCAGGTCGCAGCCGAACTGAATCTGCCGGAAAGCGTGTTTCCCGTCTTCGGCCTGGTGGTCGGCCACCCCGACCCGCAGGTGACTCCGGCCATCAAACCGCGCCTGCCTCAGGACGCGGTCCTGCACCGGGAAACCTATACCCTGGAAAGCCAAGACGACGCCGTTCGGCGTTACGACCGGATTATGGCGGCGTTCTACGCCGAACAAGACATGGCGACGCCCGGAGACTGGTCGGAGCATTCCGCCCGGCGCGTGTCCGGTCCCGAAAAGCTCGCCAGCCGCGCCCGCCTCAAGGAAGCGCTGAACGCCCTCGGCTTCAAACTGCGCTGAGAGGGATCGCCATGTCGAATCTCTCTCTACGGCTGAAAATCGTCCAGGCTGGCGAACCCGTGTTGCGACAGCGAGCCCGGCCTTTGAGCGCGGAAGAAATCCTGAGCAAGGAAATCCAGGACTTGATCGAACACATGCGGGAAACCCTACGGGATGCACCGGGTGTCGGCCTCGCCGCGCCCCAAGTCGGTCTGCCGCTGCAACTGGCGGTGATCGAGGACCGGCAAGAATACCAGAACGGGAAACTCAGCGAGGAAGAACTCGCGGTGCGGGAACGAGTGCCGATTCCCTTCCATGTCATCGTCAATCCGGAAATCGTCGAATATTCCCAGGATACGGCGACCTTTTACGAAGGCTGCCTAAGCGTGACCGGATTCCTGGCCAAGGTCGAACGGGCCCGGTCGGTGCGAGTGACCTGCCTGGATCACCGTGGCCAGCTACGGACTATCGAAGCCCGCGGCTGGTACGCACGCATTCTCCAGCACGAAATCGATCATCTGCACGGCCGGCTGTACCTGGACCGCATGGACTCGCGTTCTTTCAGCACTTTCGAGAATTACGATCGATATCGAGACGATCGCGTGGTCGCGCCCGAGGCGCCATAAGCGGAGCCTGCCATGAATTTTCCGCTCTCCCGCCGCGTCTCGGACCTCCAGGCTTCCGATATTCGCCTCATGACCCGCGAGTGCGAGCGGGTGGGTGGCATCAACCTCGGCCAGGGTTTGGGCGATCTCCCGGTTCCCGCCCCGGTCCGGGACGGCGCGTTTGAGGCGATTCAGACCAATCGCAATAGCTATTCCCAGTCAGAAGGCATCGCCGATCTGCGCCGCGCCATCGCCGCCAAGCTCCTCCGTGATAACGGCTTCGAAGCCGATCCCGAGCGGGAAATCGTCGTCACTCACGGTGCGACCGGAGCTTTTTTCGCAGCTCTCACCGCCCTGCTCAATCCTGGCGACGGCACCCTGCTTCCGGAACCCTATTACGGCTACCATCTCAACACCATCCGCCTGTGCGGGCTGGACCCTCACTTCCTGACGCTCCGCGAGCCCGCGTTCGAGCTGGAGGAAGCGGCTTTGCGCGCCGCCGTGCGTCCCAACACGCGGGCGATCGTTCTCTGCACACCTTCGAATCCCAGCGGCAAAATGCTAAGCGAGGAGGAAATCCGCCGCGCGGAGCGCGTCGCCGCCGAGCACGACCTGTTAGTCATCACCGACGAAATCTACGAATACATCACTTACGACGGCCGGCGACACATCTCTCCGGCCGCCGTCGGCAGCCTCCGGGAACGTACCATCAGCATTTTTGGGTTCTCCAAGACCTTCAGCATCACGGGTTGGCGGCTGGGCTACGCCGTGGCACCGGAACCCTTGGCCGCCGCCATCAACCTGGTCAACGACCTCGCCTATGTCTGCGCCCCCACACCCTTGCAATACGGCGTCCTCGAAGGATTGCAGGCCTCGCCCGAGTATTTCGACCAACTCCGGATCATCTACCAGCAAAAGCGCGACATCTTGTGCGAAGGATTGGCGGCGGCCGGAATCGAGCCGTCGATCCCGAGCGGCGCGTACTACGTCCTGGCCGACATCGGACGCTTCGGTTATCCGAACGCAAAAGCCGGCGCACTTTCCCTCCTGGAGCAAACCGGGGTGGCCGCCGTGCCGGGGAGCGCGTTTTATCGCGGCGGCAAGGGCGAGCATCTCATCCGGTTCTGTTTCGCGAAGGACGACGCCGTCCTGCGGGAAGCGGTCCGGCGATTGCGGCGCTTCCGCCATGCGGATTAGGTGTGGTCCCGCCGTCGTTTCGTTTCCGATCGCTCCCCCTGTCCGCCCACCACCAACCTGCCAGCAGCCGGTGCCTCAGGAAGCGCACTATCCATCAATGATCAACCGAAAATCCACGACTTGGGCCTTGTTGACCATGGCATGAACCCTGCTCCATTTCAGCTGAGGCGAAGATAAGGTGCGTTTCGGCAGGGATTGCGGGCGCCAAGGACTCAGGACGAATCTTCGCCTTTCCACGTAACACATACCCAGCAGGAGAATATTCATGCCTACGCTTTATGTCGCACCCGGTGCCTGCTCCTTCGGAGCCCATGTCGTACTCAAGGAACTCGGCATTTCCCACGATCTCGCCGTGGTTCCGTTACGCACGCCCGGGTCGCCGATCTTCGAGGTTAACCCTTTGGGCCGGGTGCCGACTCTGAAACTGGATTCCGGCGAAGTGCTCACCGAAAACGGCGCGATCCTGCCTTTCCTGGGCGATCTCAAACCGGAGGCGGGTCTTTTCGCACCGGCGGGTTCCCTGGAGCGTGCCCGCATCCAGGAATGGATCGGCTTTCTCAATTCCGACTTGCACCGTGCTTTTCGTCCCGTGAACCGCCCGGAATTGTTCCATCCCGATGCTTCCACCCACGAGGCCATACGAGCCAAAGGGTTGGAGCAATTAATCGCTTTACTCGAGTTCGTGGACGAAAAACTGGACGGGAAAACCTGGGCCGTCGGAGAACGCTTCACGATCGCCGACGCCTATCTCGGCGTATTTTGGTCCTGGCTGAAGCGAAGCCGGCCGGAATTACTGGCTCGGCTGCCCAATCTATCCGCCTTCGGCAACCGTTTCGACGCGCGTCCGTCCGTGCAAGCTGCCTTGGCGGCCGAGCAAGCTCCGAGTGAGCGACAAGCCGCGGCGTGAGCATCGGAGACTGATGGTATCGAGCTTACATGGGATAGAAGCTTGGGCAGCAAGTGGCAGCCGATATGTCTCGATTCAATAATCCAAGGATGGTCACCACTCATATGTCACTCTTGAATCGCCCCACGGCTCGTGCCTGAGCGTCGCCGGTGGCGCGAGACCTGATTCAAACTCACTGCCTGGCAAAGGCAGCTATCTTTTCAAACGTACGTCTGCGGTGAAAACGCTTTAGGGTATCTGTCGCACCGCAAGCAAGCCTTCGGCGGCGCCTTAGCCGATTGGCGCCGCCTTCCTTTTCCCGGCCGCGGTCACGGCGCCGGATTCGGATAGTTGGCGTGAATCGCCTCGATGCCTTCGAGGACGCCCAAAGGCAATTCCAGATCGATGCTGGCGATGTTACTACGCAACTGTTCCAGCGTGGTGGCACCGATGATGGTGCTGGTGACGAACGGCCGGCTATTGACATAGGCCAAGGCCATCTTCGCCGGATCGAGATCATATTCCCGCGCCAGCGATACATATGCCTCCACGGCCTTTTCCGCGTTCGGACCGCTGTAGCGCGAAAACCGCTCCCACAAACTGAGACGGGCGCCTCGGGGCCGCGCGCCGTTCAGATATTTGCCGGACAACACCCCGAAGCCCAGAGGCGAATACGCGAGAAGGCTCACATGCTCGCGGTGGGAGAACTCGGCGAGGCCGATTTCGTAGGTCCGGTTCAAGAGATTGTAGGGATTCTGAATGCTGGCGATGCGCGGGCCGACGCCCCGCTCGGAGAGCTTCAGGAACTGCGCCACGCCCCAGGGAGTTTCGTTGGACACGCCGATATAGCGGATCTTGCCCGCCTTGACCAGATCGTCCAGCACTTTCAGGGTTTCCGCGATCGGTACGGTGATTTCGTCCGCTACATGGGTATAACCCAGGCGGCCGAAATGGTTCGTACTGCGATCCGGCCAGTGGAGCTGATAGAGGTCGATGTAGTCGGTTTGCAGTCTCTTCAGGCTGCCGTTGACCGCCTCTTCCAGATTCCTTCGGTTGAAGTGCGACGCACCGCCCCGGATATGGCCGGCTTGGGACAGCAGCTTCGCCGGCCCGGCCGCCTTGGTGGCGATAATCACCCGGTCGCGCTTTCCGCTCCGCTTGAGCCAAGAGCCGATGATGCGTTCGGTTGCGCCGTAGGTCTCCGCCCGCGGCGGCACCGGGTACATCTCCGCCGTGTCGATGAAGTTGATCCCGGCGTCGACCGCGAAGTCCAATTGTTCATGGCCGTCCCTCTCGGTGTTCTGCTCGCCGAAGGTCATGGTGCCGAGACAGATGCGGCTCACGTCCAGGCCGGTACGGCTCAGGGGAGAATATTTCATGGAATGTCGCTCCTTGCTTTGTCGAAATGACGATAGGTCTTTATGAGGATACCTGCCCGAGGCGAGTCACGGATGGATACACGCCATCCTACCGCTCACTTCTTTTCCGCCACGGCAAAGATCAGATTGCGTGTCAGCACGATGCCCTCCGGACGGCGATATTTTTCCAGCTCGAATTCGATCTCCCGAATGGCCGCGGTACGAAGAAGAAGCGGCAGTCCGCTCAGAAAATGACCGAACGAACTCGCATTGGAAAAATGGATCACTGTCCCCGGGCTGTCGAAATAATCGGTGAAACTCCGAATCTCGATGGTTATCACCCGGAATCCGGCTTGCTCCAGCAGCGCCGACAGTTCCTCCGAGGTCACCTTGTACGGCGGCGTCTCCGAGGTATCCAGGTAGGGAGCGTAAGGCGGACGCCTAAGCACGGTTCGCACGATCCTGTCCAGCTCGTGAGGCCGTTCTTTGGAAGCGGTACTGATGCCGAGCCGCCCGCCGGACTTCAGCACACGGCAAGTTTCGGCAAGGCTTTGCCGTTTCTCCGGCAGCCAGTGAAACACGCTGTTCAGGTAAACCGCATCGAAGCTGTTGTCGAAGAAGCCATCCAGACGCTCAGCGCGCCCGATCTGAAACGAGAGATTGCCGGCGGCTCGGATGCGGGCGATCTCGATCCGCGTTTGCAGCGGATCGATGCCCACGACATGCCCGGCTTTGCCCACCAGGCTCGCGACGTACTCGGTAAGCCGGCCCGTGCCGCAGCCTACATCCAGCACGCGCCAGCCCTGTCCAAGATCAAGCGCCTGAATCAGAAGCTTGCCGTGCTCGTATTGTTTGTCACTGAGATCCTCGTACTGCCTTGCCAGCGCCGGAGTGTCGAGAGTCAGGGTTTTCATCGCGCGTCGTCTCCGTGTGAAGTGAATGCCTACGGAAAGAACAGAACGCCGCCTCGTGGCGGGCAACATTTTTGCGCAGAAATCATGCCAGCACTGCTGATACCGGTAAGGAAGCTCTGATTTCAGTCTGCAATTCGGAGAAGCGACCTAGACAACTGATTGATCTAACATGCCCTCACCCAACCCTCTCCCAGAGGAAGAGGGCTTATTCAGAGCGTCCTTAAGAGCCTATCACGGCAGTCCCGTCGAAAGATTTCTCGAGCCTCGTCGGATCGACTCCAAGGTGCGCCGGCGACAGCGGCCGCCGTCCGGCACGCGCACTGCCCCTGCCGCGTTCTGCTGTCGATCGGGCAGCCTGTCATCACGTCCTGCTCCGCCAACAACAGTGATTGGGCATTCGCCCTTTAGTGCGTTTTGATCGCTGATGTACGCTCGAGAAGGAAGCTGCCTTTGGCAGCAAGTGAGTTTGAAGCGGGTCTCGTCCCGCCGGCGAGTTTGTCTTTGCTTGCCAGAAGACAAATTTGCCGGGAACAAATTTGGGCGCGCGGAGCGCGCCCGTTGGGTTCGCACCAGGGAGGGTGCGAATCAGCGGGCACCCGGGACGATTCAGCAATGCCGTACAACTGATTAGAAAATGCTCTAAGTAGGCAGCGAAACAGAGATGGCACTCCTTATGCTTCAAATCGTCCGTCAACTCTTTTCGATTCAACCTTGGGAGCGTGCACATGAAAATTACCGGCGTATCGGGCAGTCTGGGCAGCCCTTCGCGGACCAAAGGGCTCGTGGCGGCGATCGTCCGTCAATTGGAGACGCGGTTCGGGGTCAGGGCTCATATCGCCGATCTCTCTGAAACGGCGCCATTGCAGTGGGCGGCAGGCCTCGGCAAGGACGGTCCCGTCGAGCTCAGAAGCCTTCTCAACCGAATCGAGTCGTCCGACGTGCTGGTGGTGGGCTCGCCGGTTTACAAAGGGGCCTATTCGGGTCTGTTCAAGCATGTTTTCGACCTGGTCGATCGCGATGCTCTGCGCGGCAAGGTGGTCCTGTTGGCGGCCACAGGCGGCAGCGATCAGCACGCGCTGGTGATCGAGCACCATCTCCGGCCGCTGTTCGCCTTTTTCGGCGCCCACACCGTTCCCACTGGGATCTACGCCAATGAATCGGACTTTGCCGATTACGACACGATCGCCAATCCGGCCATTCTGATCCGCATCGAACAGGCCGTGGACCAGGTCGTGTATCTGGCGGGTCGATCGACCGTGCCGGCGGCGGCCGTCGCTTGAGGGAACGGCCATGGCGATTCCCGATCCGAAATCGGTCATCCAGCCCCGGCTGTTTTCCCGACTGACCCTGCGCGGCGTCGAATTCCGCAACCGTGTTTTCCTGTCGCCCATGTGCCAATACGCCGCCAGGGACGGTCATGCCAGCGACTGGCACCTGGTCCACTACGGCACACGAGCTGCAGCCGGGGTTGGTCTTGTGTTGCTGGAAGCCACCGCGGTCGCGCCCGAGGGCCGTATCAGCCCGGCCGATCTAGGGTTATGGTCGGACGATCACATTCCTTCCCTGCGTCGGCTGACGGACTTCATCCATGCCCAAGGCGCCGTGGCGGGCATACAGCTTGCTCACGCCGGCCGCAAAGCCTCTTGCGACGTGCCGGCCAACGGCGGAAAACCCTTGCCACCCGAGCGGGGCGGCTGGCCGATCTTCGGCGCGAGCGCCGTGCCCTTCTCGTCGGGTCATCCGACGCCGCGAGAATTGGACGAAGCGGCCCTGGCCGACATCGTCGGGAACTTCGCCAGGGCCGCCGAACGCGCGCTGGCCGCCGGATTCGAAGTGGTCGAGATCCATGCCGCCCACGGCTATTTGCTGCATTCTTTTCTCTCGCCTTTGAGCAACCGGCGAACCGATCTTTACGGCGGACGCTTCGAAAATCGGGTGCGATTCCCGCTGGAAGTGGTAGCGGCGGTTCGGGCTGCGTGGCCGGACCATCTGCCCTTGTTCGTTCGGATTTCCGCCACCGATTGGGCCGAGGGCGGCTGGGATTTGGACCAATCCATCCGCTTCGCCGACCGGCTTAAGGATTTCGGCGTGGACCTGGTGGACGCCTCTTCCGGCGGTCTGCTTCCGGACGCCGTTCCGCCGGCGGCGCCGGGTTATCAGGTGCCGTTCGCCCAGGCGATCCGCGCACGGACGGGCATCGCCACCGGCGCGGTCGGACTCATCACCGAGCCGCACCAGGCGGAAGCGGTGATTGCGTCGGGCAGCGCCGACGCCGTGCTCCTCGGCAGAGAACTGCTGCGCGACCCGCATTGGCCTTTGCACGCCGCGGCCGCCCTCGGCGAGGACGCCGACTGGCCGACCCCGTATTTCCGGGCGCGCTGATTGCTCCAACGCCTCTCGGTTTCTTACACGTCGCTATCGCCATGACCATCCAATACACCCGACTCGGCCGCACCGGCCTCAAGGTGAGCCGCCTGGCTCTCGGCACCATGAACTTCGGTCCCCAGACCGACGAAGCCGACAGCTTCGCCATTCTGGACCGGGCGCTGGAACTGGGTATCAATTTCATCGATACCGCCAACGTCTACGGCTGGAAACTCGGCGAAGGCGCCACCGAGCAAATCGTCGGCCGCTGGCTCGCCCAGGGCGGCGGCCGGCGAGAGAACATCGTGCTGGCGACCAAGGTCTACGGCCGCATGGGCGAAGGCCCCAACGATCAGCGCCTCTCCGCCTACCATATCCGGCGGGCGGTGGAGGACAGCCTGCGGCGTCTTCGGACCGATCGCATCGACCTTTACCAGATGCATCACATCGACCGCGACACGCCCTGGGAGGAAATCTGGCAAGCCTTCGAAATCCTGGTCCGGCAAGGCAAGGTGCTCTACGTCGGCAGCAGCAACTTTGCCGGCTGGCAACTCGCCCACGCCCAGGGCGTGGCGACGGCGCGGCATTTCCTCGGTCTGGTCTCCGAGCAAAGCCTCTACAACCTGGCGGAACGCACCGTCGAACTGGAGGTGATTCCCGCCGCCAAAGCCCTGGGGATCGGCATCATTCCATGGAGTCCCCTGGCGAGGGGCGCTTTGGCTGGCGGCGTCAGCAGCGGCCGGCGCGGTTCGGAAGAGACGCGGAATCTCGTGGAAAAGCATCGCGGCCGCATCGAACGTTATGAGCGGTTCAGCGCCGAATTGGGGGAAAAACCGGCTGACCTCGCCCTCGCCTGGCTGCTCCAAAATCCCGCCGTCACGGCTCCGATCATCGGCCCGCGCACCTCGGAGCAACTGGACGGCAGCCTCCGCGCCCTGGAGATCAAGCTGACGCCCGAGATACTCGATGCGCTCGACGACATCTGGCCCGGCCCCGGCGGCGAGGCGCCGGAAGCGTATGCCTGGTGAGAACGTCATGACACAAACGCTCGTCGCCGCCGTACAACTGACCTCCACCCCGGACGTAGCCTCCAACCTGGCTTCGATCGGATCTCTGATCGAACGGTCCGCCGACTCCGGCGCCCGGCTGGTAGTCCTCCCGGAGAACGTCGCCCTCATGGGCCGCAAGGAAACCGACAAGCTTGAAGCGGCGGAAAGCGATGGTAGCGGGCCGATCCAAGATTTTCTGGCGGAAGCCGCCGCGAAGAACCGAATATGGCTCGTGGGCGGCACGATCCCAATCCGGACGCCCTCCGGCAAGGTCTACGCCGCCAGCCCGGTTTACGACGACAGCGGGCGACGAGTGGCGCGATACGACAAGATTCACCTGTTCGACGTCGACGTACCCGGCAGCCGCGAGCAATACCGGGAATCCAACACCATCGAGCCGGGTAATACCCCGCTGGTGCTCGACACGCCGTTCGGCCGCCTCGGGGTCGCCGTTTGTTACGATCTGCGTTTCCCCGAATTGTTTCGGTATCTCGCCGCGCAAGGGCTCGATATCCTCGCCCTGCCCTCGGCGTTTACCGCCGCCACCGGCAAAGCGCACTGGGATGTCTTGGTGCGCGCCCGCGCCGTGGAGAATCTCTGCTATGTCGTCGCCGCGAACCAGGGCGGAACTCACCCGAACGGGCGCGAAACCTACGGCCACAGCATGGTGGTGGACCCCTGGGGCTCGGTGCTGGCCCAGCTGGACACAGAGCCTGGCGTTGTGCTTGCCGAAGTATCGCGGCGCCGAATCGAGGAGGTGCGGACGACGTTTCCGGCTTTGCGCCACCGTCGCATCGGAATCGATGGCGCATTTTCCGACAGCGCGGGCTGAGTCTTGCGTCTTCTGTAGGATGTGCTGAACGAAGTGAAACGCATCGTTCGCGATGGGACGCCGGGAATGGAGCGGCCTTGAACGATGCGCTTCGTTCCTCGGCGCATCCTACGGCCCTAACCTCGGGCATCGAGAACATCAACCGCACGCTTGGACGCTGTGTTCGTGTCACAGCTTACAGCCAGTGTGTCGGCTCACGCTTTAGAGATTCCTCCCCCTCTTTTTTACAGTAGCTGGGCCGATAATCGGCATAAAACGCGTGGGGAGCGTCGGGGTAAACCCGGATTTCGGACGCTCCTCCGGCATCCTTCAGCACCGCCCGCATGCGTTCCACCGTTTCGAGCGGAATCCCCTGGTCCTGGCCGCCGGAAAGTCCCAGCACCGGCGCCTTGAGTTCGCTAGCCACGTCGATCGGGAACTTCGGGGTGCGCTCGGTGCGCTCGCCGTCCAGGCGTCCATACCAGGCGACGGCCGGCCTTGAGCTTGGATTGATGGGCGGCATACAGCCAGACGATACGCCCACCCCAGCAAAAGCCGGTGATCCCGACCCGCTTCAGGTCGCCGCCGTTCTTGCCTGCCCAATCGACGGCGGCATCCAGGTCCGCTAGCACCTGGGCGTCCGAAACCTTCGATACCACCCGCTCGCGAATGGCCTCGATGCTCTCCAACTTGGACACATCGCCCTGCCGGAAGTACAGCTCCGGCGCGACTGCGAGGTAGCCTAGTTTAGCGAGGCGGCGGGTGATGTCCTTGATGTGTTCGTGGACGCCGAAAATTTCGTGCACCACCAGAACTACCGGATGCCTGCCGGGCCCTTGTGGCGCCGAGCGGTACGCCGGCAGAACGCCGTCTTTGGTCGGGATTTCGACAGCGCCGGACACCAGTCCGACGCTGTCGGTATGAATCACGGTCTGCGCCGTCACAGGCCGCACCGCCAGCGCGAAACCGGCGCTCAACAATCCGGCGATGAAGCCGCGGCGGCTCAATAGCCGTTCGCGCAAGACGTCGGCCGGCTCGCCAATCAGCATTGTCTCCGCCATGGTCCGCTCCTTCTCAGTAGGCCACCCCGCCATTCACCGCCTTGAGCGCCGGCTTGCCGGCATGGGGTGTGAATCCGCTGATTTCCCGCAGCACTTCGTCCTTGAGCCGCACGAATTCCCGATCGGCTCGGTCGCGGGGATGATCCAGGTGGATGGGCACGATGCGCTTGATGCGGCCGGGCCGGGCATCCATCACCACCACGCGGTCGGATAGGAAAACCGCCTCCTCCACATCATGTGTGACCATGATCATGGTGATTTTTTCCCGGTGCCAGATCCGGTGCAATTCGCTCTGCAAGTAAATCTTGGTCAGGGCGTCGAGGGCACCGAAGGGTTCGTCCAGCAGCAGGATTTCCGGCGTGTTGACCAGGCCGCGGGCGATGGCGGCCCGCTGCGCCATGCCGCCGGAAAGCTGATGGGGATACGCCTGTTCGAAACCGGTCAGACCGACCAGATCGATGTGCTCTTGAATCAGCTTGCGCCGCTCGGCCGCGTCCAGGTCGGAGTTCAACAGCCCGAGTCCGACATTCTCCCGAACCGTGAGCCAAGGAAACAACCGATGCTCCTGGAACACGATTCCTCGGTGCAGGCTCGGACCCGCGACTCGTTCGCCGTCATGAAAGATGTCGCCCTGATAGTCGGTTTCAAGGCCGACGATCAGGCGCAGCAGAGTGGATTTGCCGCAACCGCTCGAGCCCACGATAGCGACGAATTCCCCTGGCGCCACCTCCAGATTGATGTTCTCAAGGACACCGAGATTGCGTCCGCCCTTGACCTTGTATTGCTTAGAAACCTTGCGAATGGCCAGTGTGCCGACTTTCGACATGTGCGCGCTCCGTTCAGACGAAAGAAGACCGCCAGCGCAGCAGACGGCCGCGAGCCAGGCGGAGACTCAGACTGATACCCGCTCCCACCAGTCCGGACAGGATGACGCCGACGAAGACGACATCCATTTCCAGGGATTCCTGGGCGCTCTCCATCATCGACCCGAGGCCCCCGGTGGCGTTCATCAGGTATTCCGCACCGATGGTGGCCAGCCAGGCATAAAAAAAGCCGAGTTCCAGGCCATTCAGGATCGCCGGGGTGGCGGACGGCAGCACGACGCTGCGGATCAGCCGATAGGGCGAGAACATCAGCACCCGCGAGACCTCGATCAGATTTTTCGGCACGCCGCGAATGCCTTCGTAGGTATTGACCACTACAGGAAAGAACACCACCAGGGCGATGAACGCGATCTTGGCGGAATCGCCGAGCCCGAACCACACGGAAATCAGCGGAATCCAAGCGAAAGGCGCGATCTGCCGGAAGGCCTGCAGCGTGGGTCCGAGCACACGGTCCAGAATGCCGGAGAGCCCGATCGCCAGGCCGACGGACAAACCGATCACGGAGCCGACGGCCCAACCGCCGATCATGCGGATCAGACTGAGTTTCAGGTTCTGAACGAGCAAGCCTTCATGGAAGGAACGAGCGAAGCCCTCAAATATCAGCGAGGGGGAAGACAGCAGGACCGGATTGATCCAGCGGAAATGAGCGGCGATCTCCCACATCCCGATCAGCGCCAGAGGAATCAGCCATCCCCGGTAGCCGGCGACGATCGAGGACAGGGTCGGCCGTTTGACAAACCAACGTTTGGGAAGACTCAGGATTTCCGTGCTTAAGGCAGACATTGTGCGACCTCCTTAAATGTTGAAGAAAAACGTTCCGGCTCACGCCCCTTCCGGAGCGGGTTGCCCGGTTTACGCCCATGCGCCGGGCATTTGCCTTGGCGATATGGGACAGAGACGTCTCATCGTGCGACCGAAGGCCGCCACCGGGTCAGGTACCGCTCGATCAGCCGCAGCAGCTGATCGAGGATCAGCCCGACCGCGCCGATCACCAGGATCGTGGCCAGCACCACGTCCAGCTGGAAAAGCTGCCGGCCCATGACCATCAGGAACCCGATCCCTTCCGATGAAGCCATGAGCTCGACCGCTACCATGGCCTTCCAGGCATGGCTCAGGGACAAGCTGATGCCCGAGAAGATGGGCGGGATGGCGGCCGGAATGACGACCTTCCGCAACAGCTGCCGGCGGCTGAAACGAAACACCCGGGCCACTTCCACATAGCCCTTGGGAACCCCGCGAACGCCTTCCAGCGCGTTCAGGGTCACCGGAACCACGCAGCCGATGGCGATGACCACCACCTTGAGCGCTTCGTCTATGCCCAGCAAAACGATGAGGAGAGGTATCCAGCCGAGTATCGGCACGCTGGCGAGAGCCTTGAAGATCGGGCCGAGATAAGCCTCGACGGTGCGCGACAGGCCTATGGCGAACCCCAGAACCAAACCGATCCCGCCGCCCAGGGCGAACCCCTGGAACACCCGGCTTAGGCTGATGCCCAGATTGGTCGCGATTTCGCCGCTGGAAAAAAGGTCGGTCAGAGTGGCCCAAACAATCGCCGGCGGCGGCAGAATTTGCGGAGACGTCCAACCGTAATGCGCCGAAAGCTGCCAAAGCAACAAAAGAGCGGCGGGAAACAGCACGTAAACGGACAGTCCGAGCACACGGCCGAACACCGACGCCAGCGCGGATACCGTCCAAGCGAGAGCGCGAGAGGTTAGCCCGTGTTTCTCACGATAAAGGGTGAAGATCGCAATGATGGTCATAGCCGTCATAAGCCCCATGAAAATGTGTTGAAGAGGAATCCACTGGCTCGCGAAGCCCCCGCCCAGCGTACCGAGCATTCCCCCGAGCGGGCCGGATAGCGTGGAAGCGCCCGCGACGGTCCCGCGCCCCAGCTTTTCGCTGACAGCGGCCAACCGGACCATGTTGGCGATGCCAAGCATTCCGAGACCGATACCCAGGAAAGCTCCCCCGATCTGAACATGCAGCAGCTCTCGTCCGGTCCCCAGCAATAGGAGCCCCAGGATCGCGCTACCGAAGCTGAATCCGTAAAAAAGCTCCCGCCCGAGTCTGCACAACAAACCATCCAGCAAGAACAGCGCGCTCATGAAGCTGAATCCCTGGATCGCAATGAGGTGCGTGGCCGCTTCCCTGGACACGTGGAACTGCTCGAGCGCCAGCACCATGATGAACACTGTGTAAAACATCAGGGCGGCATGGGATGCCAGATCGATCAGGCTGGTCTCGAGGATCTCCGGATGTCTGAAAATCTTTCCCAGCTGACGCAATATCGGCCCGGATTCTTCCGCGGTTCGCCGTCGGCGAGCCTCGCAACGGCCACTCAAAACCCCCGGAGCCAGCATGATCGGCAGGAGGAATACCAGGGCGATGACCCAATAGGTCCGCTCGTAGCCGATCCAGCTCACCAGGTACCCGCCCAGCATGGGCCCCAGAACGAAGGCGCCGCCCAATTGAGCCCCCCGCAGCCAACCCGCCTTTCGACCACCGGCGGCGACCAGGTAATGGAAGAACTCGCTTTGGGTGGATACGAAGCGCATGGGCATGAAAAAGCTCGCCGCGGCCGTGGCCGCCAGCAGCCACCAGGGGGAATCGGTCCCGGCTACCGCCGCATGAATGGCCGCGGCGGCGAGGCTCCCGACCACGAACAATGCGCGTGGTCCGTAATGGCCGACGGCGAGACCTATGGGAATGCTAACCAGGGCGATCATCAACGGCTGCGCACCGGTGATCAGGCCGATTTCCCCTTTGCCGGCGCCCAGGGCGAGCGCGTACAGCGGCGTCGCCGCCTTAACCATCCCGATCGCTAGCCCGCCGAGCGCCACCAGCAACAGGAACCGGATCAATCGGCCTTCCGACTGGAGCCGGACGCCGGCATGGGCCGGCCCCCGCCCTGTCCTGAACGAGGCCGGGCCGACCGCCTCGGCCGCCGGACTCACCGGTAATGTAACCCGCTTGCGTCTCGTGTTCGCTGCCACTGTCGTCGCGCTCAATTGGCGGCCTGGAGCGAAGCGCCTTCGGTCTGCCACGCTTCCGCTCTTTCAGGCTGCCAGTGGTTTTCCAGGTTGAGTTCCTTGAGCGCGGCCTCCAGAAAGCTCCGGTCGAACCATCGCTCGAGGTCGATATCGCGTTTCAACAGACCGAAACGCTTGGCGTCGGCGATGGATTTCCGATAGCTGGCCACGAACCATTCGTCGAGAAGCGGCGACTGCCGGACATGGAAATCCTGCCCGGCGTTGTCCTGCTCCCAATAGCGGTAAGGGAAACCGGACTTGGCCCATAACTGATACACCTGGTTACGGTTCTTCTGGTCTTCGGTCCAGAGCGCCGCTTTCAACAGGGTCTTGACGACTCGCTTGACGATGTCCGGATACTTCGCGGCAAATTCTTCGGTAACCGTCACGCCGGTCGAGCAGCCGTACTTGCCGCCGTTGTCCTCCTTGGCACTGTAGACGATCTTGGCGAGACCGCGGTCGCGCACCGAAAACAGGTTATTGCCGCCGAAGGCCAGTTCCACGTCCTTGGTCGCGAGAGCCGCGGTGGAGGTGGCGGTGTCCATGCTGTAGACCTTAAGATCCTTCTCGCTGAGGCCGTTGGCTTCCAGGGCGCGGCCGGCGGACAGCTGGGTGCAGGTACCCTTGAAGATCGACACCTTGCGGCCGGCGATGTCCTTGACCGACTGGGCACTGGAATCCTCGGTGGCCGCCAGATAGAAATTGGCTCGGCGTCCCGCGGCCAGGATGAACTTGGTGGGCAGGCCGTTGGCCTTGCCGATGATCTGGGGCAAGTCGCCTTGGTAGGCAAAATCCAGCAGGTTGTTGGTATAGGCTTCGTTGACGCCGGGGCCGGCGGTTTTGAAGAAATGCCAGCGTACCTGAATGCCGTCGGCCTTGAACTCTTCTTCCAGCATCCCCTTCGAATGGGCTGTGGCGATCCAGCTCCCGCCGACCTGCGGCCGTCCGCCGTTGCCGACGCTGGCCACGCCGAAATTGATGACGCTGGGCTTGCCCTCGGCAAAGACGGCGCCGTGTAGGGTGATGGCGGACAATGCCGCCAGTTTGAATAGCTTCGTGACTCTCATTGCACACTCCAAATGGCGTTCAAAATATCTCGGTCAATCAAGGTTTCATTGATATTCGGCGTTTCCGCGCCGTTTGCCGGGAGCGCTGTAGGTCGGCAATGCTTTCCCGACACAGTCGTCGGCAAAGCATTGCCGACCTGCGACTCGCATCCGGCACCACGCCGGAACGCTCGTACTCGATCCGGCCTGCAAACTCACTCCTTCAACTTCCCGTCGGCATCCTCGGGTATCCAAAAATCCTGTAAATTCAGTTCGGTCAGGGCCGCATCCAGATAGCTCCGGTCGATCCATCGGTCGAAATCGATCCGGCCGCGCACCAGTCCGAACTTCCGCGCGTCCTCCAGGGCTACGCGGTAGCGGTTCAGCTGAAAATCGTCGATCAGCGGAGAGAGTTTCCGTTTCAGATCCTGGGTATCCCATTCCTCTTTGTAATGCGCGAAAGGCACGCCGGATTTCGCCCAGATTTCGTAAAGCTCGTCGCGATTCGCTGGATCGGCGGCCCAGTGCGCGGCTCGGACGATGGTCTTGACCACCCGCCGGGTGATGTCCGGGTATTTGTTCGCGAACGCCTCGGTTACGGTGAAGCCAGTGGAACAGCCGTATTTGCCGTCGTCCTCACTCCCCGAGTAAATGATCTTGGCGAGTCCCTGGTCACGTAGCGAGAACAGGTTGAATGCCCCGAAGGCCAACTCCAGATCGCCGCTGCCGAGGGCGGAGGCGGCAGACAGGCCGTCCATGTTGTAGACTCTGAGGTCTCTTTCCCGGAGCCCATGGGCATCCAGGAGCCTCGCGATCGACAGCTGCGGACACGTGCCCTTGTGGATGGCGACGCTGCGGCCCTTGATGTCCGCTATGCTCGCGGCGGCGGAATCCGGCCTTGCCGCGAGATAGAAGTGCTGGCGCCGCCCGCCGCCCAGGATGTACTTGACCTTGAGCCCGCTGTACCGGCCGATGAGTTGGGGTAGATCGCCCTGCCAGGCGAAGTCCAGCGCACCGTTCGAATAGGCTTCGTTGACGCCGGGTCCCGCGGTCTTGAAAAAATGCCAGTTGACCTTGATCTCTTCGGCCTTGAATTCCTCCTCCAGCCATCCTTTCGCATGCGCCACCGAAGCCACCGAACCTCCCACGAAGGGCCGTCCGCCGAGACCGATGGATGCGACCCCGAAGTTGATCTCCTCCGGCACATCCGCCCCTGCCGTCGCCGCCCAGCCGAAGACGAGGACATTCGCCAGCCCAATCAAGCGTTTCAAAGCCGTGACCGCCGTTCTCATCGGATCCTCCCAGTGCTATATCCACTCAACCCTCAAAAACCGAACTGAATCTGCGCCAGGAACTGGTCGTTCCTTTCAATGTTCGAGTCCTCCAGGATTTGGTGGTAGTAGTTCAACTGGAGCTTGGTGGTTTCCGCGAAGAAGATGTTGATGCCGGGCGTGAGATACTGGATCTTGTCGTTGGCATTGCGGATGTCCGGATCCCAGCTGTCCCAGCGGAAAAACACCTGGTAGCTCTTGGGCCACCAGTCGTCGTAGCGGCCTTGCGAGCGGTAGCTCTTCACGAACTGAGCCCCGAAGTTATAGAAAAGCGTGGTGGTAAAGGCCTCGCCCTTGCGTATGTAATGTTCGGGCGACTTGGTCTTGAACGGTGAAATGCCTGGGTAAACCTCGTCCCAAGACCGAACCCACTCGAAGGTCAGACCGATCGGATTGTGGTTGTAGGAAAAATCGAGACCGACCCGGTTCTTTTCGCCTTCGTCGAGCAGCGTGGTCGCCGTCGCCGTCCTCGAGGCATCGGTGTAGTAGGTTTCCCTGACGTTCTGGGTGCCGAAATAGAACGATCCGCCGATCTTGATCTCCCGCAGCCAGGAGTTGTAATCCACCGGCGCGGTGAATCCCAGGTGGCCGATGAAATCCTTCGCGCTATTGTCGTCGCTACGGTTGGCGCCATTGCCGTTGACCACGCCGATGGCGTATTCGACGATGGGCGCGCGGTAGTTGGAGCCCCAGTCGACCTGCGGGAACAGGTCGCCGCGGGCGATGAAGCCAATCTGCCGCGCGGCGAGGCCGGTACCCGGGATGCTGACGCTGCGGCCGTCCTTGGTCGTGAGGGGAATGCTCGCGCCGGTGAACAGCGCGTTCTGGATCAGAGGCTTCAAATCCTCGGTCGCGTTGACTTCCAGACCGAAGGGCAAGAGCTGCTGGCCCAGCGTCAGTCTCAACCTCGATTCCTCCAGGTTGATGGTGGGAAGAACGTCGTAACTGACCTGGGCGTCCAGCAGGTTGGCCGAGGCCACACCGGTCTGCGGCGAAGCGCCGAAGCTGACCCGGTATAAGAGGTTACGGCCTTCTTCGTAATCCCGGTACAGATTGCCGGAAAAGGAAATCAGCGCCGCGCCGATATCGAACGAGTTGTCCCTTCGTACCACGTCGCCGCCGGAAAATTTTGCTTCATTCCACCCGTAGCGGCCCTGAACAGTACCGCCGATCGTCAGGGCGCGGGTGCTCAAGGCGGTGTGGGTTTCCCGCTCGCGCTGCCACTGCCATTTGAAGTTTTCAAGGTCCGTCGTCAGACCCTGAATGTCTTCCTGTGTCGCCGGTACCTCGCCTTCCACCGGAGCCGCCGCGGCGGCCGCGGACTCGGCTTGCTCTACCCTGGCTTGCAGCGCCTCCATTGTCTTCTGAAGCTGCTCGATCTGTTTTTTCAGGTCGGTAATTTCCGCGGCGTTCGTGACCGCCGCGGCGGTGCCGGGCACCAGCCCCGCCGCAAGAACGACCCCGGCATATCGCGCCGACCTCCGGAAGAACTGCCGTCCTCCCGAGTTTGCAAGCTGTGGGTATGTCATATTCCCGTTCTCTGTATGCGAGTGCGTGACCGGCCGCCCCCCCGACGGCCGGCCCAAACCCCGGCTACGCGGCCCGTTTCACCTTCTTCACGCCGCCGTCGAAGGCGGTTCCCTTGAAGAAGTCCGGATTGGTCCCGGCGTAAAAGTTATAGGGATGGGTGTACACCAGATCACGGAAATCCTGTTCCGACAGCGCTCCGTTCTGTACCAGGCGATAGGTGTCGGCCAGCACTTCGGTCAGGTCGGGAACGTCCCAATGGCCGCTGTCGGAAGCCCAGAAGGCGTTCAACCTCGCCCCCAGAGCCTTTTCGTTGAAAGCGAAGGCCACTGTGGGATCGTCCGCTTCCGCGCCGAAATAGAAGTTGGGAACGAAACGGGCGGCGATGTCTTCCACTTTCTCGATGCCCGCAGCCGCGAAGTCATCGAGCCGGTCCGGATCTTGGGCGCGGAAATTGTTTGCCCGGCCGAGAGCGCCGCCGATCAGTGCGTCGCCGTCCACCAGAGACTTGCCGCGCAGCACGTCGCTCCCGTATCGCTCGAACAGTTCCGCCAGCAACGCCTTGTCCACGCTGGCCGGGTTGTAGTTCTCTATGGCGCGGCCGTTACGCTTTTCCCAATGGCCCACCAGATCGGCGAACAGGTTCGCGGCCCAGGCCGCGCCCCCTTCGAGGAGTCCGACGCGTAGATCCGGGAAACGTCGGGTGACGCCGCCGAAGAACAAAGCCTTGGCCAAGGCGTGTGAGGCGTCGGCGAAATGGCCGATATGGTTGTACATGTAGTTGGAGATAGAGCGGCGAGCGGTCCAGCCCATACCGGCGGAATGGGTGGTCAGGACCACTTTGAGCTCGACCGCCTTGGCCCAGAACGGGTCGTAATCGTGCTCGCTGTCGAGTCCGTAGGTATCCACCCAGAAACCGTTCTGCGCGACATCCGGATGCTGGTCGCGGGGATATTTGTCGGCCAGCGCCTTGATCGGACGGTTGACATATCCCGGGATCAAAGCGGCCTTGAGGCCGAGCTCCTTCACCGCGTACTCCAGCTCCGCTATGCCCTCCTCTGGAGTGTGCAGCGGAATCGCCGCCACCGGCGTCAGACGGTCGGAATAGTTGCGGAACAGATCGGCATTGAAGCGGTTCACCGCGCGAACCACGATCCGGCGCAGGTCCGGGTTGCCGATATGCGGCGCGAAGGTCGCGATGTTCGGATAGAGCACGGCGAAATCGATGCCCGCCTCCTGAATCCGCTCGTGGAGCAATGCGGGCAGGCTGACGGTGGCGAGGTCCAGGGTATTCTTGGTCGGCAGTGCCCACCACGGCGGACGGGTGCTACGCTTGGCGCGGCGCTCGTCCCAGCTCTGGTCGTACCAGGCATTGCCGAGATAGCCGAAACCGCGTGCGATGGCGGCCCGGAACTGCTCCACCGAGGCCGCGCCGCCCTCCTCGGCGATGTATTCTTCCAGTAGCGGCGTGTATTCGATGGTATGTACATCGGTATCGATCACCGGGTGGTCCAGTTGTTCGCGAATCGCCCAGGACGGGGACTGCTTTTTCTGATAGGCGCTATACGATGGAGAGTTGCTCATCGAAGGATTCTCCTTGTCATCTGCTAGGGTTTATGAATCCCGCGTTTTCCGCGGGCGCAACCCCTAGGAGCAGGATCGATGCCAACTCGTATCCGATTGATTGTTAGCTTTTTTTAGCCTCACCCCGAACATGATTGCCCGATCAACAACATGAACTGCTGTCGGCATGTTTCCGTCGCAGCAGCCTGATAGACGGCGCAAGCCATCTCGCTTCTCAAGCCTGAAACGGCACATCATCGCCGCGTCGTCCGGCAACGTCGGCCAGCCGCCGGCCCGGTCCGGCGGGCTGCCGGGCAAGCTCGAAAGCGTCTGTCGGGAGCCCCGAACGGCCGATGGCCCGCACTGCGAGCACGGGGCAGTAAGCGTCGGCATGGGAACCTGTTTCCGACAACGGCTATCTAGCGAAGTCTCGGCCTTGGTGTCGTGCCAATAGTGTTCGGCTTATTTTTTGCTTAAGGTGGCTTTGTGACGCATGCGCTCCAAATAGGCGATCATCTCCTCCTCGGTCGCCCAACCGCTCAGGTAATGGCACACCATTTCATAGGTGGCCTTAGTCGGGGCGTGGCCGATCCAGAGACTCAGCAGCAAACTGGCGATGATGTGGCGGCATACACCTGGAACGTAACGCCGTTGGCGGTCTGGCTGAGCAGATGCCGACAGCTCAACACGCACTTCAACCAACGAAAGAACAATTCCACGGTCCAGCGGCAGCGATAGGCCACGGCAATCAACTCGGCATCCAGGTCCAGGCGGTTGGTTACCAGAATGAGGGGCTCGACCGTGCCGTCGATGCGGCGGCGGCCGGTGCTGACCCGGACCAGCCGGAACGGCTGCGGCAAGAGTCGCGTGTGATGCGGTGTGCCCAGACGGCGCAGGTCCACATCGCGGATGACCCCTGCCGCCCGATCGGTGTCGGTGAGGGGGCGCTCCCGGCGCACCTCGTACGCGACGTTCTCCTGGCCCCGGCCGACAAAACTGCACGCATGGCCACCAACGGCGGCAGCGCTTCCGGTCCGGCGCGAGACGTTGGGGCCGGCACCCGGCCGGCGAGAGAGGCGATGACCTGTTCCAGCAAGGCGGCATCGAACACCTGTTGGGCTTCGCTGAGCGAGCCCAGCGCGGTGCGGTGAATCCCGAGGCGCTGGACTTTGGCCAAGTCCGTCGTGCGTTGCAGCCCGCGCAAGCTGGTCATCGTGGGATTGAAAAAGTACAACAGCAGCAACAAGGCATACGGGTCGTAAAACAGATTCCGATTCCCCGCCCGTCCGCTATCGGTTCCGAGGGGCGCTTCCCCACGCAGATCCGGACGAACGGCGACAGCAAGCCCAGCAGCGAGAGATACCGCAAGGTTCGCACCCAAGTACCGGCCCGGGAGGTTGAATCGCAAATGGGTCTCAATCGGATTTGAAAAACGCCGAGTTGATTTCGAACCAGGCAGGTTGGTGCCAAAACAACGATTTCTCCCGATCGGCTCTCGCAGAAATCCGGACCTTCTCGCCACGAGCAAAGATCCCAGGCGCGGAACGCTCCGGCGTGATCGAAGCCAATTTCCAGGGCGGAGCGATCAGCTCCCATGAAGTTTGCCGGCCTCGCTTATACGCTGATGCAGCGCCTGCGCGAGATCGCCCTGGCCGGTACCGAGCCGGCGTGGGCAAGCGCCGCCACGATACGGGCGAAACTGCTCGAGATCGGCGCGTCGGTAGTGCGCAATACGCGCCGCGTCCGCATCCTGCTGGCCTCGCACCATCCCCAGCGTGAGACCTTCCTCACCGCAGTCCGCATCCTGGCGGACTGCCCCGGCCCGAGTGCTGTCCCCGGCACACTGATAAACCATGGGCGGTTGGGGGAACTGCGCCTTGAATTCAGGAAGCAGTACCATAACCCAACCAACAAAGTCCCGCATCGCCACTTTCGACAAACCTATACCACCCATTTGCCCTCAGATGCGGAATGATGAAATACGCGGGTCAGTCCACTACCCGCACCACGCAAGTTCCTTCCCGCATCCGCCCTATTTGCCCGGCATAGCCGAAGCCCTGTTGGTGAAACAAGGCCATGACTTCGGCGGCGCTGCCCGGCTCGCAGGCGACCAATAAGCCGCCGCTGGTCTGAGGGTCGCAGAGCAGCTTGCGTTGCCACTCGGACAAGCCTTCCCCGATCTCGACCGACGGCCCGTAACTGTCCCAGTTGCGATTCGCGGCGCCGGTGGCATAGCCCCGGCCCGCCAAATCCGCGGCCACGTCGATGAGGGGAATGTCGCGAAATGCAATATCGGCGCCCAGGTTCGATCCCCGGCAGATTTCCAGCAGATGCCCCAAAAGACCGAAGCCGGTGACATCGGTCATGGCATGAACGCCGTCCAGTTCCCCCAGCGTCGAGCCCACGCTGTTCAGGCGGGTGGTGTGCTCGATCATCCGGGCATAGCCCGCGTCATCCAGTTCGCCCTTTTTCAAGGCCGCGCTCAAAATGCCCACGCCCAGCGGTTTCCCAAGAATCAGCACGTCGCCCGGCCGCGCCCGGTCGTTGCGCTTCACCTTGTCCGGATGGACCAGCCCGAGTGCGACCAGCCCGTAGATGGGCTCGGGCGCATCGATGGAATGGCCGCCGGCCAGGGGGATGCCCGCGGCTTCGCAAACCGAGGCGCCTCCGGCCAATATCCGGCGGACGGTCGACACCGGGAGTTTATCCACCGGCATGCCGACCACGGCCAGGGCCATGATCGGCTTGCCGCCCATGGCGTAAACATCCGACAGCGCATTGGTCGCGGCGATGCGGCCGAAATCATGGGGGTCGTCGACGATGGGCATGAAGAAGTCGGTGGTGGCGACGATGGCCTGCTGCTCGTTGAGCCGGTAGACCGCCGCGTCGTCGCTGCTGTCGGTGCCGACCAAGAGGTTGGGAAACCGGCTCGGCAGGGGCAGCTCCGCCAAAATCCGCGAGAGTACGGCGGGAGCGATCTTGCAGCCGCAGCCTCCGCCGTGGGAAAGCGTGGTCAATCGAATTTCGGTCATGGATAACTCCGCGGAGCATGATGAAACATGAAGCGCCGTCCTACATGAAATTCCGCGTGTGCAGACTGGCCAATCGCGCCGCTTCGGCCTCGTCGAAGCCGAGTCTGCAAAGCCGCAGGCGCCGGCCCTCGGCCATGTCGGATTTCAGCATCCGCACCCTTTCGAAGCCGGCGGCGATCGCAGCGGGCGACCACTCCCCCGCCGCCAGCAGCACCAGGGCATCGAATACCTCTTCGTTGGCACCATGCGGCAGCGTGGGCGCGAGACTCCGGCGCCTCGGAGACGACGCGGAGGGTTGCGCCGACGGGCAGGCCCGCCAGGGCCTGCTTGACGAGCAGATACGCTCCCCGGTCGAAGCCCAGCGCTTCAATATCGATAGTCGGCGGCGAGGATGCGTCCATCGGCCGCATAAAAACCTTGTTCGTCCACCGCTCGCTCGAGCAGGGCGTAACCCGTGACGCGTCCCGGCAACCATTGCCTGAGCCCTTCCAGTTCCAGCAAGGGGCGCACCGTCGGATCATCCCAGGACATGGCCAGCAGCAGTTCCACGAAGCGGTCGACCCGCGGCGTGGGCACGCCGGGACTGACGGTGAAGTTGCAATGATCGTAGGCGCCGGTCTGCGCCAGGATGCGGGTGCCGCCGGCCGGGAGGGTGCCCTCGCCGGTGAACGCGAGATGATTGCCGTCGATCATGCAGGCCGCATCGATTTCGCCGCGCATCAGCGCCATGGCGGCATCCCGCTCCCCGCCGATATGATCGCCGTGTTTGCCGCCGAGCCGGTCAAAGCGACGGGCGGTGAAATCCCGTCCGGCCTGCAAGCCGTGACCGCTCAGGTGTTCGAGGGGAATCAGCGTCGCCTGGGGCGAGTCGACGGCGCCGAAGCCGACGGTCTTGCCCCTGAGATCGGCCAGAGCTTCGATGCCGGCATCGGCACGGACCACGATCAGAGAGGTCAGGTCTCGATCGGTGTCGCGCATGGCCACGGCCGAAACGGCAACGCCGCGCGCCTTGGCCATGCGCTCGGCCCGCACCCAGGCCAGCGGCGAGTTCCACGCCAGATGGATGGCGCCCTCGAATTGCGCCTCGACCTGGCGTTCGTAGTTGGAATAAAGGGCGTAATCGAAGGTCAGCCCCCTTTCGGCGAAATACGCCTTGAAGCCCTCCCAGATCGTCACCACCTTGGGCGCGTAGGCGACCGCGCCCATGATCAATGTTTCGGCCATAGGATTTCCCTCAGAACAGCGGCAGGCCGCACGCGGCCTTGCCGATAAAGTCGAACAGCAGGTCGGATGTCGGCGCCATCCCCGAGGCCGCGCGGGCGTCGCGAAGGGTACAATGGTGTCCATCATGATGGCGAAGCCGTCGCCGCCACCGCCGAATTCCAGCACGCTGATCAGGCCGAGCAGTCCGGCTTCGCCCAAGGCTTCGAGCCGCGGGACGCGGGAACTGGGCTTCGCGGTCCACCACTTCGGCGGCGGGCTCGACGATGGATTCGACGATCGTTTCGAGTGATTCGAATATCTTCATGGGCAGACCTGCTACATGAAAAGGGGACGACCATTGTCACACGAACCATGCTTTCCCGCAGCATGCTTACAAGTCAGGCCATCCGCAGGTGCATCCTCGATGCAATGCTCGTGGTTCGCGTTCAAGACCGGCATATCCGTCGGGGGGATTCTACGCACGCGCGCCGGCACGATTCCCGGCAACCGAGAGCCGGCCGAAATGGCGGAAGAGAACGGGAGTCGAACCCGCCCGAGACCGTCTCACGGCCTCAACCGGTTTTGAAGACCGGCCGCCCCACCGGGGACGATGCTCTTCCGGCAAAGGCAAGCATTTTACCGAAAGTATTCGTCGATCGCCCCTGCCGGGACAATCCTATGTGGCGGGAAAATGAAGCGGATTCCGGCTCGAATGCGTTTTGGCGCCGTGGGCCTGAATGGTCGTGGTCAGCTCACGGCTGCCGTCAGGCATTTTCAAATTATGAATTCCGGGGCAACTTCGATGGTGTTGGCCAGCCCTGAATAGCGGCTTTGTAGGATGCGGTGAGGAACGAACCGCATCGTTCGCAATTGATGCCTGTCCTGAGCCCAGTCGAAGGGCCTGTCCTGAGCTTGGTCGAAGGGCGGTTCCTATCGTCGCCGCATCCTACAGCCCTGGAAAGCCTCTTTTGGTCTAAACGTTTGAAATGAGCGGCCTCGCGCGGCTTTTCGCGCGAGGCCGCTCGATTGATGGGTTGGGCGTCATTTGTTTCACTCAGTCTCCAATCGAAGGAATGACTCTCGCCGGATTTCCTCCGACAAGTGTATTCGGAGGAACATCCTTTGTGACTACGGAACCCGCGGCTACGACAGAGTTTTCGCCTATCGTCACTCCGCCGATGACCGTTGCGCCGGCTGCTATCCAGACGTTTCTTTCAATCACAATGGGCTTTGCGACTACGAAAGCGCGACGTTTAGAAGGCTCAATGGGATGACCAGATTTGCACTGAGGGACCAAAGAGCACATTGCTGCCGATGGTCACCGCCGCGACATCGAGCACCACGCAATTGAAGTTGAAGAAAACTTTGGTGCCCAAGACGATGTTCGTGCCGAAGCCGCAGAAAAAAGGCGGCTGAACCCAGGCATCCGCCTCCTTTCCAAAGAGTTCGGCAAGCCGATGCTGCCTCTCCTGCTTCTGGTCCTCGCGCGTAGCATTGAGCAGCAGGCAGAGGTCACGGCAACGGTCACGCTCCCTGCATAGTTGCGGGTCTAGCGGATCGTAAAGCTCGCCTGCGCGCCTCTTCTCTTTTTCACTTTTCATGAAAAATCGGCCTCCGGCCCAACGCTTGAGTTAAGGCGTACCGCGAAGCGGCATCGGCTTGAATGAACTATTAGGCGCTGCCATTGCGAAGCCTGATGTGCGATTCCGTTGGCTGAAGAAGATCCCACATGTTGCCGTAGAGATCGAGAAACACGGCGACCGTCCCGTACGGCTCATGCTTTGGTTCACGCACGAACACGACGCCCTTTGATCGATAGGATTCATAGTCGCGCCAGAAGTCATCCGTGTAGAGGAAGAGGAACACCCGACCACCTGTTTGGCCGCCAATGCGGCTTTCCTGGTCTGGGCTTGAGGCGCGCGCGAGCAGGAGCTGGCATTCTGCTGCGCCAGGTGGGGAGACGACAACCCATCGCTTGGATTGCTCAGGTACGAACGTATCTTCAACGAGTCTGAAACCGAGAGTACCGACGAAGAAGTCGATGGCTTCATCGTAATCACGAACAACGAGGGCAACGAGGCCGAGCGATTGCTTCACTAAGATCTCCGACTGTGGTGGGTAAAGCGCCTGACGTTTAAGCTCACCCGAGTGCTACAACGGGCGAAGTCCTCCCCGATGCTGGGGGCCATCACCATGCTCCCGGCGCTCAGTCCCACGTAAACCGTATGGCGCTGTGACGGCAAGAGGCTTGCCCGGTAGGTCGAGCAGCGCATTATAGATGCTCGTGGTCTTGATGCCGGCCGAGGTAAGAAGATACGTAAGCGTTCGGCGGTACCCGGACTTGTGGTCGCAGTGGCGAACGGTTAAGTGGTCGCTTGTTACGCCCCGGGCAGCTTGCAGTTGTGAGGAAGCAGGCTGTCGATGTCCTTCTGCTTGGTGGAAGGCAGGCGGTTGAGGACATCCTTCAGATAGGCCTCCGGATTGATGCCCAGCTCCTTGCAGGTCTGGATCAGGCTGAAGACGGTGGCGGCGACCTGGCCGCCCTTGGGCGAGCCGAGGAACAGCCAGTTCTTGCGGTCGATGGTCAGCGGGCGGATGGCCCGTTCGCTCCGGTTGTTGTCGATCTCCAGGCGACCGTCTTCGGTATAGCGCTCCAGCGCCGGCCAGTTCTTGAGGGCATAGCCGATGGCCTGGGCAGTGGGGGTCTTGGGCGCCAGCTGGCGCAGCCGGTCTTCGAGCCAGGCCTTGAACTCGGCCAGGATCGGCCGCGCCTGTTCCTGCCGTAGCTTTCGGGTGCCTTCGGCGTCGAGTTGCTGTTCCTTGGCCTCCCGTTCGATGGCGTAGAGCCGGCCGATGTACTCCAAGGCCTCATGGGCGCTGATGCGCTTGCCGTTCTCGGTCTGTCGGGCAATCTCGAAGAACTTGCGGCGCGCATGCGCCCAGCACGCCACTTCCAGGACCTTGCCTGCGGCGAAGATCTGGTCGTAACCGGCATAGGCGTCCGCCTGCAGGTAGCCGCTGTAGCCTTCCAGTTTGGCCTTGGGATGCTTGCCCGCCCGGGTTTCGGTGTGGTCATAGACGACGATGGGCGGCGAGTGGCCGGCGTATACCCAAAACCGGGTTTCCCGCGTCTTGCCGCGGTCCTGCACCGCCACAGTGGTGTCGTCCGAGAAGATCACCGGCTGTTGCTTGAGCAACGCCAGCATCCGCTCGACCAAGGGCTGCAGCTGCCAGCCGCTCTGGATGACCCAGTCGCACAACGTGGTGCGGGCAATGGGGACACCCTGGTGGGCAAAGATTTGCTCGATGCGGTACAGCGGCAGGTGATAGCCGTATTTGGCCATCAGCAGATGTGCCAGAAGACCCGGCAGAGGGATGCCCTGCTCGATGATTTGCGGCGGGGCCGGTACCGTGGTCAACTGCCCTTGGCACTTCGCGCAGGCGCACTTTTCCCGCCGCGTTTCCACGACCTTCAGTTGCGCCGGGACGTAATCCAAGCGTTCGGAGCTTTCGTAGCCGATCACCGGCCGTTCCTCACCGCAGGCAGGACACTGCCGGTCTTGTGCCGACAACGGCAATACCACGATCTCTCGCGGCAGATGCGCCGGCAGTGCGGTGCGCTTCGGTTGATTCTTGGCGGGCGATTGCACCACCACCGTCTTGAACGCCACCGGACTGGCGACGGGGGCGTCCTCGGGCACCTCATCCCACAGCGGCAGTTGGTCGATGTCGGGGAGGGTCGCCAGTCGCTCGGAACGGGCGCCGAACAGCAGCTTCTTCAGCTGCGCCAGGTCGAATTCCAGCCGTTCGATGCGCGCCTCGCGCTGGGCCAGGGTGGCCTTTAGAGTACGATTTTCTTCGGCGAGAGCGGCGGCATTCATGGCTGCCATTATACCCGGTGGACCACCCGAAAGCCCAGCTCTGATGCGGGTTTCAGGCACTTTCGACTCAGCCGACCCGACCCGCGCGAACCGCGCGGAAACGGGCCACCGTCAGGTCCACGCCTTCCAGCAACAGCAGCAGGTCCGAGCGCGAAATCGTCCCCTGAACCGGCTTGCGGAAGCGGCCTTTCTCCAGCCGCTTGTAGGCCAGCCAGAAACCGTGACGATCCCACCACAACAGCTTCACCTTGTCCCGGCCCCGGTTGAAAAACACGAACACCGCACCCGATAACGGCGAATACCCCAGACTGCTCTCCACCGCCAGCGCCAAACCATCGATGGACTTGCGCAAATCGACCGGCTCGGCCACCACATACACCGCCGCCGCACTCAGAATCGTCGCCAGCATCACGAGACCAATGCGGCCACCACCTGCTTCAACAACCCGGCATCGAACCCCGGTTTCACCTCGATGCGAACCCCGCCCACCGACAACCACAGACCACCGACTGCTGTCTCACCGCCATCTACCCGCATCAACGTCAGTGGCGCCACCACCGCTGGCTGCGCTACGCGTCGACGCCAGTAGATGAACGCCGCATAGCTGACCGCCTCGCGCGCACACCAAGCGCGCACCGACAACCCACTCCCTGCCTGTTGCTCCAGCAGGACTCGCCAATGCATCTCTCGTTCTTGTTTCGTCATCGCCATCTCCTCCTCTTCGGGAATATGGCGATACTGTGACTCAGGCGCTAATCGGTGGGAATTATGCGGACAGCCGGACGCTTACGAAGATACTTCACTGAAACTCTCCTTGCAGTTACCGAGAGCGTCCTTTGAGCAGGAACGCGATAGGCTGCCTTCCAACGTTCAAGGTGAGGGGCGTGGAGTGAGCGGGCGAAGCCCGCCTGGCGGAGCGTCCCTCTCGACCGCGATGTTGGACAGTTTCATTGCCAAAAACGTAGCAACCATGCGGCGATCGCCACTAATACAAGGACTATTGAAATCCCTTTTTCCTTCTTGCTTTCAGAAGTGAAGACGATTCCTAGTTGTGCCGCGACGATGACGATCAAAAGCAGGAGTGTGAATATCGTTCTATCCGCAAAGCCATCATCAGCCGGTAATGTCGAAATAGATGGCTCCATTTCTTGCATCCATGTGTATTTATTGCTAGGCATAGCAATAAATACAAGAAATCCACATGCAAACAGTAGGTGCGCAAAAACTCCTGCCGTCACTTTCATTGGATATCCCGATTATTTGAGAAGACTAGTAAATCGGGGCCGGAATTTAACAATGAAATCCCCATATAGCTCGGAACCTTCGGCAACGAGAGAGCCGGACGGACCCCAGCGCCCGTATCGCACCCGACCGGGTGAAACGGCCTTGGCGGTTCGAACCGTAGCCAGCGTTGGAGGTCGCCATTTGTCGGTGACCTTTCAGCTCCGGAGGAAGCGCCCCGCGCGGACCCGCATGCGGGGTGCCGTGGGGCTGGGGGCTAAACACCCCCAGCTACCCGATTAGCCATCGTTGTCCGAAAAGGGTAGCGTTCCCTTTTCCCATACTGCTCTATGGGAGCCGTATGGCCTATCCGCCCCGAGCTTTGGGGTGACAATCACTCATCGTCGTAGTGATAGAAGCTCGCCCTGACCCGGGAAGCATCCGGGTCCTCTTTTGGAAACGGGACCGGACCGCCACTCAGATGCTCCGGAAACGGCGTTTCTAACAGTTTGACGCGACCAAACTGGGTCAAAGCGGTTTCGGCTCCGAAATGATAATAAGCCAACACTTCGCTCCGCGGCCCGGACGTCCGGATCCACATATCATCGCTAGAATCGGGTGAGAGCACGTCGAGCCGGAACGTGTGCACGCCGCGATACGTTGATCCGATGAGCGGGATGTATCGCGGGTTACCGTCGCTTCCGGGAACTGCCGCCACGAGCAACGCCGAATCGGCCTGATACGCGATCATCAACGAAACCGTACGGTCGCCGCCCCGAACGGAGCCGAGCGTCACTTGCTCGCGCTCGGCAAGGACAACCTGTGCCTCCACCCGCAGCGCTGACCACAGAACGAGCAGAGCCAGCACAGCGAAGACTCCGATTCTCTTCATTGCGTTTGCTCGCATTACCACCTCCTCTCCACACCGGTCCTTGGAATGACGCGCATCGTTCCGGATTTCCAATCGACAGATTCCTTCCAGTTCCACCACATGTACTGGGACCGCATGCCGCTCAAGCGGAATGCCGGGTCGTCCGCAAACCGCCCGAAGGATCGCCTGCTCATATTGTTGTACATCCAGAAATCCATTGTCGCGGTCTTGGCCGCGCAATCGACCCGGTCGGCAGTCGTGTAGAGATTAAACGACCCGATCGAGCAGGTGTAGAGATTGCGGGTCTGAATTTCGGGGTGAGTGCCCGGAAGCACGAAATCGGCGGCCTTACTGCCGACATAGACAACAAATGCGTTCTGGCAGGTTTGCGGGTCCGTTCCCGGAGGGCTCGGCACGAAGTCGCGTAGGCGCTTGGCTTGGGCGCATCGGTCATGGTTGGCCTCCAGGTCGGGTTTGTCGTGTACCTGCCGCTCCAGGTGGAGCAGTTCATTCGGAGGTGATTCTTGGTGCGCGACGGCGTCGATCACGGGCCTCCATTGGCACACAATGCGCGGTAACTATCGCTTTCCGGCATGATCCAAAGCCGCTCTCTTGAAAGAGGAGAGAAAAATTCGTCCAGAATATCGCCGATAGTTGTCATGTTGAGTCCTCCTTAGGGGCAAGAAACGAACCTAGAAATTGTGATTTGCTAACGCTGCCCTGCAACGGCTTGTTGGACAGAGCCGCTTCGCGGAGAAAGGCTCCGAAGCCAGAGCTGGCTGAGGTGAATTGCCGCGCCAAAGTGACTAGGATTGGACTTGTGTATACGCCCATGGATTCCAGCGCGGTACTGGAATCGTCGGAATCTTGCCGGTACCAGCGCGCAGCGCCCAAATGCAAGCTCGCGCCCACCGAGGAGGAAGACTCCTGCTTGTTCGATCGGACGAAACACGATACGCTGCCAGCGTGGATTTCGCCGCCAAAAACGTATCTTTTTGTTTTAGCAAGAGAATCCACCGCAAAAAGATATTTTTTCCTATATCCTGCCTTTCAGGTTGTCAAGCGGTTTTTTGGCTACCCTCGCCCCACCTGCCGCCTTTAACGCTCCTTTATTGCCTCTAACGGGCTCGTCCAACAAACGGTTCAGATCGTGGAGAGCTCCGCTTCGCTCTCACGATCTAACCTTATTCGTTAGCCGCCAGCCTTGCCTGAAGACTCTGAGGATACTTGGTTAAGTTTTGCAGAATTCCATTCGCCTTCGCGAGCAGCCGCCTCAAGCATCCCGAGTGTGATCCGCATCTTTGGTTTTTGCTTTCTCAACCGAGGGAGAAGCCACAGACCTTCTGCCTCGAAGTAATTGGTTGAGTCGTAGTCTCCCTTTTTTACTGCGAAGAGAGTGGCATATTGTTCCATGAACTCAAAGGCATCGTCGCCAGTAAGACCGAGGTCGGAGACGAGGTCGGTGTTTCTCGTCAGTTCCTGTGAACCCATGACGCGCGAAAATCCCTTGGTTGGAAGCTTCTCAACGAGAGCAACGATACGGGACCAGATAGTGTCTTTGTTGGTCACCATAGTCTGTCTTCCTTCAAAGCACGCAAGTTGTATTGAAAAACACTATTACGAATGATCTGCACGACATCGTATGTCAATATCGCCCATCCAACGCCAGGAACGAGTCGACCAACAAAGGCGCCAAGACTCTTTGTGAATGTGATTTTTAGCGTGGAGAGACTGGCGCCGGTTAATGTTGGCAAGGCAAACGGCAGTTGATGCTTGATCAAGCGCCTAGAAACTACTGATGCCACCGAAGTTCCCTTTGTCGCACCCGCGAATTTTCCTCTGGTTGGCAGAAAGGCTGTCCGGAAAGAACAGCTAGTGCTGCCGCAGCATCTGCGCCTCCAAGCTGCTCAAGCGTTTGGTCAACGGCAATCCACAAAAACAACTCTTCTCGGGTGAGATTGGTAAGGGTGTTGTACGAATACAAGTTTGGCATAAAACTCCTGTGATGGGGGTTCACGTTTCACGTAACAGGCGACCAAAAGCATAGCGAGGAAAGAGCGACGCTTTTGGGCGCCCTTGTTGACGCGGTTGTTGGACGGAGCCGCTTTGCGGAGAAGTAAAGGCATCTTAGGCCCCATGGATAAAATGTAACCTCACGCCCCCAATCGGGAGAGTTTAAGCAGAAAATCTCGAGGTTACGACACATGAGTTCTCCATCCGCAGCGGACTTCGACCGCCTTTATCAATCCCACCTCAAGCATCTCAAGCTCAAGGGCCTGCAACCGAACACCATCGACACCTATGCCCGCACCATCCGCCGGGCCGGCGGGCCGGCGGGTACTTCGATCTCCGGATCGATGCGCTCACCGAGGCGCAACTGACCGACTATTTCACCGATCTTTCGGCCTTCCATTCCTGAAGGCCGTAGGGCGGGTTAGCGTACTCGCCTAACCCGCCTTTCCGCGGTCTGCGGCGGGTTACGGTGGAGTACCACCTAACCCGCCCTACCGTACTAGTTTGTAGCTTGGGCTGAGCAATAGCTAAGCCCAACTTCACGGCTTCAATGTGTTGGACTTTCACTGCATTCCGCCCAATTCATTTACATAGTATTTCAAGAATAGCGTCATATTTTGAGGTTTCTCGGTTGGGTAATCCGAGTATGACTGTGCCTGGATTATAAATGCGCCAATCCCAATAATGAAAACCAACACATTGCCAAATAGCATCCCCAGCCACAGAGGTTTATGACAGCGATTCGCAAGATATAGGCTAGTTGCCGCCGTGATGAAAAGGACGATTAGCAAAACTGGCCCGACAATAAAAACAAGAAAGCCATTATTGGCACCAGAATTAACGCCGATGTCGTAGTACTTCATGTACATGCTCATGAGGCTTAGCGCTAGCAAAGCCACGGGGATTGGAAACAGGAAATATAAGACTTTGCACATCGACAAAGGCAATGCTTTTAGTTTGGTTGTTTCATTCATATTGAAGCTTTAGTCAGCGGGCTCTTTATAGTCGTTATTGGTAATGACAACATTCGTCGCATCTTCCGCTTTTACTCCTTTACTAATCTCTCGATTCCGAGCAGATATATAGTTCGATGCTTGAGATATGATGGCTTTCCGAAGCGTTTCCTGAGTAAGATTGATTCCGACACTTTTCCACAGGTCGACACCAATTTTTACGCTGATGACGTCACCCTCGTCATTGTCGCCTGCGCCTGGAAGCCCAGACGCCGCGCCATCCTGAAGCGTTTTTTCATCAAAGCCACATTTCGTTCCAACATACCCATAATGAATGTTCGACCAAACATCGTAATAATATTCATGAAAAACATCGCCACGAATTGGAAAGTGGAAGGCTCGCCCCAAAGTTCCAAATGGACGCGGCGGAGTACCCATCGATTCATACATTTTATGTAAAATCGGCTTGTGATCCCAAGGGCCATTCTCCCTAACCTGCAAAAACCAACGGGCTTCCGCTTCGGCCATCGCAATACCGGATTGCCGTATCGTCGCATTGAAAATAGCTAGATCGCCATATATTCGGAATAGCTCGTACCACTGGGCCTTCTTCATGTCTTCATGTGCTTGGTCACTGTCGTTTTTTAATTGTTTGCTCCGAGTGATAGCATCGGTGATTACTTTGGCTTCGGGGCCATTGGCATTATTAACCATTTCCGAAAGCATATATTTCACCGTTAGATCATAGCGCCGATAGTCAGGCACTATAAGCCGTTGACCAATCTGCAGTATCGCCTTGGGCTTCAGTCCATTCAGTTTGGCTAAATCATCGGCTAAAGGGCCATATCCCAATTGGTGAATAGAGTTGTACCTGATGCTAATGCATGGTATTGATAGCCCACTTGTTTCTCAAACAAATCCGAATATAAAAACCTTCCATGATCTACGACAAATTTAGCCAAATAACCGATGACCGCATCGTGGCAGCGTTGATTGGAATGCCCAAGGCGAAGTTCACAGCCCTCGTCAAAGTATTCGAGTCGGCCGCTCAAGCCATCGATCGAGAGCGTGTCGAAAAGGGCGAGATAAAACACGTCAAACAGGGCGGCCCTAAAGGTTATCTTGATTCTTACGAGAAAAAGCTGTTTTTCGTTTTGTACTATCTGAAAACCTATCCCACTTTTGACGTTCTGGGCTTTCATTTCGGTTTTAGTGGCGGACATGCCCATGCCCACATCGACCGGTTGCTGCCGGTTTTAGTGCGAGCGTTGACAAGCCTCAACGTCATGCCGGAGCGCACGCTAACAACCCCAGAAGAATTCTCTCAACTCATTGATCAATATAAGAACATAGCGATCGATGGCGTGGAGGTCGCTTGCGTTCGACCCCAAGATGAAACTGAACAGGAAAAGCATTACAGCGGAAAAAAAAAGACATACGCTCAAATCCCTCGTAATCTCCGACTTTAATCGAAGGATATTGTTTTTGTGTTGCATTGTGGCAGGCAGCGTACATGACTACACACTCATGAAAGACGTCTTCACGCCGGATTCAGCGTGGTTCGAGAAGGTCAATTTATGGCTTGACTTAGGATTTCTGGGGGCGGACAAAGATTATCAAAGCACCCAAATATATCTACCATACAAGAAACCTAGAAAATCCAAGAAAAACCCTAATCCGACATTGACGCCTGAGCAGAAGAAACAGAACAGAAAACAAGCCGCCACGCGGGTCATCGTTGAGCATGCCATCGGTGGCATGAAGTTCTTCCACTGCTTGATGCATCGGATTAGAAATCACCTGGATCACTTCGTGGATTATTTCTTCTCACTTTCCGCCGGGCTTTGGAACTACAAAATCTGTTGATTTACAATTGTTTAGCATCGGAAACAACTCTAATGGAGATCGACCAGAGAGAATCTCTACGTCGGACATCGTAATGCGCAATGGTGTCTGGAATTTTTGGAGGTGCCATTTCTCGTAACCTTATGTATTAGACATTATCGGAAACTAGCATGACAGTCTGTCATTGAATAACGAAGAGAACTTAAGAGAACTAAGGGCAAGAGTATGGTTTCCTACGAAGACGTGAAGCAAAAGCCGAAGACATTGATGGCCATGACCAGTCTGAAGGCCTCCGAGTTTGAGGAACGCTTGGTTTCTTTTGCGGCGACAGGGGACGAAGAAACCGGCAGGAACCTGACTAAAGGAGGGCGTCCGCCGATTATCGCGAGCATGGCCGATCGGCTGCTGTTCATCCTGTTCTATCTGAAGACCTACCCTCTGCAAGAGGTCATCGCGCATCTGTTCGGCATGAGCCAACCCCAGGCCAACTTCACGATCCACCGGTTGAGCAGGGTGCTCAACAAGACACTTGACGCCCGCGGGCACAAGCCCGCCCGGCTCACCGAGGAGATGCTGTCCAGGCTGGAGCAGGAGACGCGGCAGGACTTGGGCATAGACGGAACGGAAAGGCGCATCAACCGCCCCGTCAACAACCTAGGGCAACGCATCCACTACAGCGGTAAAAAAAATGCCACACCGTGAAGAACAACCTTGTCGGCGGCCTGGAGGACAGGCAGGTCAAGTACTTGGGCTCGACCCATGAGGGCAAGAAGCACGACAAGAAGATCTGCGACGAAGAAGGGACCCGGTTCCCCGACGGCGTCGAGTTGTATCGCGACAGCGGCTTCCAGGGACACGAACTGGCGAATGTCACAGTCCACCAGCCGAAGAAGAGGCCGCGCAACGGCCGGCTTTCGGCCGACGACCAGGAGGCCAACCGGCTCCGCTCAAGCATCCGCGTGATCATCGAACACATCCTCTCGGGAATCAAGCGGTGCCGCGTCGTCAAAGACGTGTTCAGGAACACCAAGGAAGGCTACGACGATGTCGTCATTGAATTGGCCTGCGGCCTGCACAATTACAGGCGCTACTGCCGAAACCAGAGTTATTGATAGCCGGCCTTTTCCTCTGTTCCGGTTATGAAAGGTGGTTTCCGATAATGTCTAATATAAAACTCTTTCGGATACATGATATCTCCTTGATAATTTCTCGAACTATTGGCGCTAACGCAAAGCTAAGCTGACCTCTGAAGCGTAGCGAAAGCGGGTCGGCTTAAGCGTTTCGTTAAGCTAAGTTTGTAGCTCCTAATTACGCGGGTTCAGAGGTAACGGATGCCTACTATTCCCGTAGGAGAATAAAAATATTACGAGTATCTAATGGCATCCATCGGTGCTGAGTGTCGGGCGCTTTAGAGTCGACACTGATTTCCACATAAATGGATTTGACATTGTCATCTCCGAGACTATTCAGCGGGACAGGATTGTTGGTTGTGACATCATAGACGGTCAAAGTCAGAGCTTGCTTTTCTATACGAATGATATCCGCAAGATTTTCAGCAGCCCGTTGCTCTTCCTCGTCCGTTTTGCAGCCGATTAATTGATCAAGAGCATTGTCAATCTTATCCATGTTTTTTGCTCCACAGGAAATGTTAAGTATTGAGTAAGTGATGAACAGAAAAAAAAGCCAAAATTTCATCTTAGTTAAGTCCAAGCCCGGCAATTTGCTCGTTAAGCCATTTCACAAATCCTTCATTGTGTCGCATACTGACGACCTCGCAAGAGTGCATTATGCTTTGAGTATCGCCAACATGAGGGCTGCTTTTCAAATATTCATCGTCTATACCGAGCATATGACCAAATTCATGCACTGCGCCCCTTTGCTTACAACCTGAACCAGGAGCCTTGGTGACTGGCGTCAAATCCTCGCTATCCAAGGTCACATTTCCTAATCTTGATCGCACGGAGCTCGTGCGGAAACTTCCAGCTTTGATTTTGGTTACTGTAATTTCCCAATAGAGTTGTTTCAGATGCTAAACAATTGTAAATCAACAGATTTTATAGTTCCAAAGCCCGGCGGAAAGTGAGAAAAAATAATCCACGAAGTGACCCAGATGATTTCTAATCCGATGCATCATGCAGTGGAAGAACTTCATGCCACCGATGGCATGCTCAACGATGACCCGCGCGGCGGCTTGTTTTCTGTTCTGTTTCTTCTGCTCAGGCGTCAATGTCGGATTAGGGTTTTTCTTGGATTTTCTAGGTTTCTTGTGGGGTAGATATATTTGGGTACTTTGATAATCTTTGTCCGCGCCCAGAAATCCTAAGTCAAGCCATAAATTGACCTTCTCGAACCACGCTGAACCCGGCGTGAAGACGTCTTTCATGAGTGTGTAGTCATGTACGCTGCCTGCCACAATGCAACACAAAAACAATATCCTTCGATTAAAGTCGGAGATTACGAGGGATTTGAGCGTATGTCTTTTTTTTTCCGCTGTAATGCTTTTCCTGTTCAGTTTCATCTTGGGGTCGAACGCAAGCGACCTCCACGCCATCGATCGCTATGTTCTTATATTAGAGTTGCTTCCGATGCTAAACAATTGTAAATCAACAGATTTTGTAGTTCCAAAGCCCGGCGGAAAGTGAGAAAAAATAATCCACGAAGTGACCCAGATGATTTCTAATCCGATGCATCATGCAGTGGAAGAACTTCATGCCACCGATGGCATGCTCAACGATGACCCGCGTGGCGGCTTGTTTTCTGTTCTGTTTCTTCTGCTCAGGCGTCAATGTCGGATTAGGGTTTTTCTTGGATTTTCTAGGTTTCTTGTGGGGTAGATATATTTGGGTACTTTGATAATCTTTGTCCGCGCCCAGAAATCCTAAGTCAAGCCATAAATTGACCTTCTCGAACCACGCTGAACCCGGTGTGAAGACGTCTTTCATGAGTGTGTAGTCATGTACGCTGCCTGCCACAATGCAACACAAAAACAATATCCTTCGATTAAAGTCGGAGATTACGAGGGATTTGAGCGTATGTCTTTTTTTTTCCGCTGTAATGCTTTTCCTGTTCAGTTTCATCTTGGGGTCGAACGCAAGCGACCTCCACGCCATCGATCGCTATGTTCTTATATTGATCAATGAGTTGAGAGAATTCTTCTGGGGTTGTTAGCGTGCGCTCCGGCATGACGTTGAGGCTTGTCAACGCTCGCACTAAAACCGGCAGCAACCGGTCGATGTGGGCATGGGCATGTCCGCCACTAAAACCGAAATGAAAGCCCAGAACGTCAAAAGTGGGATAGGTTTTCAGATAGTACAAAACGAAAAACAGCTTTTTCTCGTAAGAATCAAGATAACCTTTAGGGCCGCCCTGTTTGACGTGTTTTATCTCGCCCTTTTCGACACGCTCTCGATCGATGGCTTGAGCGGCCGACTCAAATACTTTGACGAGGGCTGTGAACTTCGCCTTGGGCATTCCAATCAACGATGCCACGATGCGGTCATCGGTTATTTGGCTAAATTTGTCGTAGATCATGGAAGGTTTTTATATTCGGATTTGTTTGAGAAACAAGTGGGCTATCAATACCATGCATTAGCATCAGGTACAACTCTATTGATCAATGAGTTGAGAGAATTCTTCTGGGGTTGTTAGCGTGCGCTCCGGCATGACGTTGAGGCTTGTCAACGCTCGCACTAAAACCGGCAGCAACCGGTCGATGTGGGCATGGGCATGTCCGCCACTAAAACCGAAATGAAAGCCCAGAACGTCAAAAGTGGGATAGGTTTTCAGATAGTACAAAACGAAAAACAGCTTTTTCTCGTAAGAATCAAGATAACCTTTAGGGCCGCCCTGTTTGACGTGTTTTATCTCGCCCTTTTCGACACGCTCTCGATCGATGGCTTGAGCGGCCGACTCGAATACTTTGACGAGGGCTGTGAACTTCGCCTTGGGCATTCCAATCAACGATGCCACGATGCGGTCATCGGTTATTTGGCTAAATTTGTCGTAGATCATGGAAGGTTTTTATATTCGGATTTATTTGAGAAATAAGTGGGCTATCAATACCATGCATTAGCATCAGGTACAACTCTATTAAAGTAAATATATATTTTATAGTTCTTATGGTATCATGTGTGTAATTGGTATTGAGTACTTGCAGGAGGTACCGCGATGCAGTCCTTAAATGATGAAGCCATCCAGGTAGAGAATCTGAAAATCCGGGCAACCCTGGCTCGTGCTGTGCGCGACACCCTGGTTCAAAACCATCTGACCCAAATTGAGGCCGCCGAGCGTCTTGGCATTTCCCAGCCACGAGTAAGCGCCTTGCTTAAAGGCAAAGCCAGAGAGTTCCGTGTGGACGCGCTGGTCAACATGGCACTCAAGCTGGGCCTAAACGTCTCTCTGGAGGTCGATGCACTTCCTAAACGGGATGTTCTGACACCAGGGGGCATTCTGGATCGCATGTGTGAATCTGCCATTCAACAAGACACCGTTGCCTTTATGGATGACGTACAGCTTTTCTGGCGCAAAGAGTGGGACTTATCTCAAGTGCCGGATCCCCACGAAAAAGATGCGTTGAAATATGCGCTGAAGGCTTGCTTCTTGGAGCGCATGGCCGCGGTTTGGTCAGAGCCGCCGAAATCTCACCCTGCGAACGCGCCCGACTGGTGTCAGCGTGTACCGGCGGTACAGAAAGAGTTTTCCGTGATCCCGGAAGAATATCGGGAATTTTATGAGGGAGACCTAGTGTCACCCATTTTTAGCAAGCGCAATATTTTTGCGCCACGCGATTTTATGTTTTTTGTATAAATATACCAGCAATACAACTTTTATCGTTCGAGCACAGGGATCTATGACATGAGTAAAAAAGACAACCTCAAGAAAAAGGCTGAAGCATGTTTGGCAAAGAAAGTGGACATACCTATGTCACCGCTTTGGCATATGGGCAAGGCAGTCAAGTTTGGTTCCGATAGTAATCTCAAAATCATGCAAGAGGCAATCGACTATCTTACGTGCAAAGCTCAAGCAAAGATGGAGTTTAATGCGGATGATAAAGAGTTTTTAAAAGAGCTGTATGAAGCTTTTTGGTGGGGAGGGCATTATTCTGGATTAAAAGAAGCTGCCCAGTTGGCGAACCACTATGTGAATGGCAATGGTGTGCCACTCAGGATAAATCCAGAAGTTTATAAAACGTCGAAAATCGTGATTGCTACTATGTCTGCAATGAAATTGTTTATTGCTGAACGTAAAAATAAGAGAAAACCTTTCACAAATATTCGCTGCGATCATGTTGAGTTTCGGCAAAGCAAATATGCTGCACCTCTTCGCCGCATGAACTACATGACTGAAGGCAAAATGAAACCCAGTGGGGTATTGGAGGCTGCACAAAAAAACCACCGACTGCATAAGACAGACGGGCATTTTTACCTAGATAGTTTCAACCTTGTCATAAATGGCGGCGGGATAAAAACGACGTGGTCGGTCAAAAGCATTTACGACTTTGAACCTTTTGAAAAGAAGGATTATTACACCGAGATACCCCTCGGGGATTTTAAGCTAATTTTACCTGACGGCCTGTCAGAGTATATGACGCGCATCGGCGTTGCGAAAGTATTCCACTATTCTGCCGAGTGGCAAGAAACGTGGAGTGCCGTTCAATGATCTTGATAAACGACTGTCTCAATACACTACGATATGCCGCTGTCTTACTGCTGGCCTGTTTAAGTCAGGCTTCCTGCTCTGATTCTGGCTCCGTTAGTCGATGCTCTTTGACATCTGATTCTGTGTCAATCACTAGCAGTCTTTCCGTGGAGGAAAAGACTTATTATCTGGTTTACCGTATCAGTGGTTGGCACGAAAAAATTGAAAGTTTTGAGCTGTATGGTACCGAGCCATCATTCGATAATTGTGGGGAGAGCACCGTTGCACCCCTATTTGGCGAGTCTATAGACGATAAAGACAGCAACAATAATGATCAGTACGTGGCTCATATTTATTTTGAACCGCCCAACCGTTTTGTTTTCGACTATGCACCAGGCACGCCGCCCAAACCGGCTTACCACAAAAGCCTAATCTTGGAGCGAAAGAACACGCAATGAAGCGGCGTTTGATGTGGTGGTTCGGATTATCGGTGTGCCTGACATTAGGGCTGACTACCTATAGCCTCCTGGCAGGGGAAGACCGCTTTTCCAACATGTTCAGAATCACGCTCGAAAACCGAGTGAATCAAACACTCGCCAGACTTTCGCAGGCGACCGCCAAAGATACGCTTACTCCATCGGATAGGCGACTGGTGAAGGTTTTCGTATCATCAGGCATTGCTTTGGGGCGGTGGGTATACCCGGAAGCGGCGCAGGTGCTTTCACATTATATTAATGGCAAGGGTAAACCACTGGCGTTGCCATCCGATTATTTTCAAAAAAGCCGGTATTTAAATGAGCTTATCCACAGCAAAAAAGATGGTATTCACGGCCCTTTAACTTTTCAACAAAAGCGTGACTGGCGTTTATCGTTGGCATTAAATCCGCTTTACCTTGCGATCAGTGGCGACCATATCAAACTCTATCACCCCAAAATAGAATTCGCGCATGCGCCTCAAAGCGATGTGTATACAGTGGTGCCCATCGGAAAACTCAACATTGTATTTTACGACAATCTCATATCAGCACTGAATCCCACTCCGTTCTATGTGTTCTCTGAGTGGACGGTTGCCAGCAAATAAGGGCTTTTATGTACCAGTATTCCAGCACCAGCAAACAGATCAGCATCCACACTTTAACCAAAGCGCTAAATCGCCTGGGTGATTTGCTCCAGAAAGAAAATAAGCGATTGGAGCTGACCTGCTGTTGGGGAATTATCAGCTTGATGTATTTCCACTCCCGCGCCATGACCCAGGATGTCGATGCCATCTTTCCCGCGAATCCGGCCAACAAACAGCTGCTGATTAAACTGATCAAGCAGGTCGGTGAAGAAATGGGGTTGGCGGCTGATGAAAAATCGCTGTGGTTCAATGACAGCGTCAGCTTTTTCGGTCTGGAAACCACGTCCAATGTTATTATTTTTCAGCATCCCTTCCTGGTCTTAAAAGCCGCGAGCTGGGAAGAACTCCTGGCCCATAAAGTTCACGCCTCACGCCATGACAAAGACATTCAGGATGCGGTGCGCCTGTTGAAAGAAATCAAGGGTAAGGAGAAAGAGCAGATTTACAAGGCCGTAAAAAAGTACGCGCCTTTTACCCCACACGTCCCGGAGCCCTTGTTGAGAAAACGTTTTGAAGGGGTTTGGAATATCGCCTTCAAGAAATAAAGCCGGGATCTCATGATGACCGCCAAAGAGAAGTTCCTAACCCAGCGGCAGCGTTACCAGCCAGTGACATTGCCGCAGGACTTCTCCGATGAGGAAATGGCCAGGGACTGGACGTTATCAGAAGCCGACAAGAAAGAAGTCAATCGCTACCGCACCAACTCCCGCCTATTCATCGCCATTCAGCTTTGTGCCGTGCGCCTGTATGGCCGTTTCCTGGTGGAGGTCAACGACCTGTCGCCACGCATTGTGAGCTACCTTAACAGCCAGCTTGAATTGCCGCCCTCGCTGACCATCAATACGCCTGATCGGGATGCTACCTTTTCTGAGCAGCGCAAAAATATCCTTACCTATCTGGGCTTTTCCAAATACGACGATAGCGCACAGGCCAGCCTGGAAAAGTGGTTGTCGAAACAGGCCGAGCAAGGTTACTTAGTGCCTGAACGCATGGAAATGGGGTCAGGTCTTGTAATCAAGCATGCTGGAATACAAGACCTGACCCCATTTCCACTCGATGACATCAAAAAGAACACGAGCTACGGAGATTTCATCGTTAAATTCCGGCCCCGATTTGCAAGTCTTCTCACATTATCGGGGGTTCCAATGAAAGTTGGACGTTATTGGAAACTGGTTTTCATATACTTTTGGGACCGCGGCTGCCGTCAATAACTGTGATGGCGGCAGTGGCTTCTATAATTGTGCAGGCCGCAGGTAAGATCGATGCCTCGACTCTCCCGGATCCCACTGCGTTTCATCCGGGCAACTCGCAGACGCGGCTTGCCGCCGAGTGGGGCATCCCCACCCCGAATTAACCCGGCTTATGTTTATAGGCCGGGTCAATCGTACGCATGCGAGCGTGTTCCCTCTCATTGCAGGACCTCTGGTGAAGCCAAGCCGTAAACTATTAGCTGGAACAATTCGTTCGATGTCGATACGCCGTCACGGCGGGTGGTGAGCAAGGTGTGTCCAGCCATGGAAATGGGGTCAGGTCTTGTAATCAAGCATGCTGGAATACAAGACCTGACCCCATTTCCACTCCGAACGTAAGCGTTCGGCGGTACCCGGACTTGTGGTCGCAGTGGCGAACGGTTAAGTGGTCGCTTGTTACGCCCCGGGCAGCTTGCAGTTGTGAGGAAGCAGGCTGTCGATGTCCTTCTGCTTGGTGGAAGGCAGGCGGTTGAGGACATCCTTCAGATAGGCCTCCGGATTGATGCCCAGCTCCTTGCAGGTCTGGATCAGGCTGAAGACGGTGGCGGCGACCTGGCCGCCCTTGGGCGAGCCGAGGAACAGCCAGTTCTTGCGGTCGATGGTCAGCGGGCGGATGGCCCGTTCGCTCCGGTTGTTGTCGATCTCCAGGCGACCGTCTTCGGTATAGCGCTCCAGCGCCGGCCAGTTCTTGAGGGCATAGCCGATGGCCTGGGCAGTGGGGGTCTTGGGCGCCAGCTGGCGCAGCCGGTCTTCGAGCCAGGCCTTGAACTCGGCCAGGATCGGCCGCGCCTGTTCCTGCCGTAGCTTTCGGGTGCCTTCGGCGTCGAGTTGCTGTTCTTTGGCCTCCCGTTCGATGGCGTAGAGCCGGCCGATGTACTCCAAGGCCTCATGGGCGCTGATGCGCTTGCCGTTCTCGGTCTGTCGGGCAATCTCGAAGAACTTGCGGCGCGCATGCGCCCAGCACGCCACTTCCAGGACCTTGCCCGCGGCGAAGATCTGGTCGTAACCGGCATAGGCGTCCGCCTGCAGGTAGCCGCTGTAGCCTTCCAGTTTGGCCTTGGGATGCTTGCCCGCCCGGGTTTCGGTGTGGTCATAGACGACGATGGGCGGCGAGTGGCCGGCGTATACCCAAAACCGGGTTTCCCGCGTCTTGCCGCGGTCCTGCACCGCCACAGTGGTGTCGTCCGAGAAGATCACCGGCTGTTGCTTGAGCAACGCCAGCATCCGCTCGACCAAGGGCTGCAGCTGCCAGCCGCTCTGGATGACCCAGTCGCACAACGTGGTGCGGGCAATGGGGACACCCTGGTGGGCAAAGATTTGCTCGATGCGGTACAGCGGCAGGTGATAGCCGTATTTGGCCATCAGCAGATGTGCCAGAAGACCCGGCAGAGGGATGCCCTGCTCGATGATTTGCGGCGGGGCCGGTACCGTGGTCAACTGCCCTTGGCACTTCGCGCAGGCGCACTTTTCCCGCCGCGTTTCCACGACCTTCAGTTGCGCCGGGACGTAATCCAAGCGTTCGGAGCTTTCGTAGCCGATCACCGGCCGTTCCTCACCGCAGGCAGGACACTGCCGGTCTTGTGCCGACAACGGCAATACCACGATCTCTCGCGGCAGATGCGCCGGCAGTGCGGTGCGCTTCGGTTGATTCTTGGCGGGCGATTGCACCACCACCGTCTTGAACGCCACCGGACTGGCGACGGGGGCGTCCTCGGGCACCTCATCCCACAGCGGCAGTTGGTCGATGTCGGGGAGGGTCGCCAGTCGCTCGGAACGGGCGCCGAACAGCAGCTTCTTCAGCTGCGCCAGGTCGAATTCCAGCCGTTCGATGCGCGCCTCGCGCTGGGCCAGGGTGGCCTTTAGAGTACGATTTTCTTCGGCGAGAGCGGCGGCATTCATGGCTGCCATTATACCCGGTGGACCACCCGAAAGCCCAGCTCTGATGCGGGTTTCAGGCACTTTCGACTCAGCCGACCCGACCCGCGCGAACCGCGCGGAAACGGGCCACCGTCAGGTCCACGCCTTCCAGCAACAGCAGCAGGTCCGAGCGCGAAATCGTCCCCTGAACCGGCTTGCGGAAGCGGCCTTTCTCCAGCCGCTTGTAGGCCAGCCAGAAACCGTGACGATCCCACCACAACAGCTTCACCTTGTCCCGGCCCCGGTTGAAAAACACGAACACCGCACCCGATAACGGCGAATGCCCCAGACTGCTCTCCACCGCCAGCGCCAAACCATCGATGGACTTGCGCAAATCGACCGGCTCGGCCACCACATACACCGCCGCCGCACTCAGAATCGTCGCCAGCATCACGAGACCAATGCGGCCACCACCTGCTTCAACAACCCGGCATCGAACCCCGGTTTCACCTCGATGCGAACCCCGCCCACCGACAACCACAGACCACCGACTGCTGTCTCACCGCCATCTACCCGCATCAACGTCAGTGGCGCCACCACCGCTGGCTGCGCTACGCGTCGACGCCAGTAGATGAACGCCGCATAGCTGACCGCCTCACGCGCACACCAAGCGCGCACCGACAACCCACTCCCTGCCTGTTGCTCCAGCAGGACCCGCCAATGCATCTCTCGTTCTTGTTTCGTCATCGCCATCTCCTCCTCTTCGGGAATATGGCGATACTGTGACTCAGGCGCTAATCGGTGGGAATTATGCGGACAGCCGGACGCTTACCTCCGAACTGGCGAATGTCACAGTCCACCAGCCGAAGAAGAGGCCGCGCAACGGCCGGCTTTCGGCCGACGACCAGGAGGCCAACCGGCTCCACTCAAGCATCCGCGTGATCATCGAACACATCCTCTCGGGAATCAAGCGGTGCCGCGTCGTCAAAGACGTGTTCAGGAACACCAAGGAAGGCTACGACGATGTCGTCATTGAATTGGCCTGCGGCCTGCACAATTACAGGCGCTACTGCCGAAACCAGAGTTATTGATAGCCGGCCTTTTCCTCTGTTCCGGTTATGAAAGGTGGTTTCCGATAATGTCTAATGTTTGACGCGGATTTTGTCCCGCACTTGATCCAATAGTTTCGGCTTGCTCGGCATAATGGGCAGGTGTATAAAACCAACGGCGACCGACCCCGCTAAAGATAGCAAGGCCTTGAAATTTGGGCGGTTCCTGAAAGCGAAATCAGTTTATACCCCACAAATGGCGTAATATAAGGCGCCTTTTAGGGGGTCTACTTTATGTTGGGCCTCTTGAGAATCGGCAGATGAGCTTCACCATACAGAAAGACAACGTTGTGCCGTACGGACCGGAAGAACTCCGAAGCTTCCGGGTATATGGATTCGAGTGGATCGACAACCTTCACTTCCTCGTGGATCCGAAAGAGTTTCTCGGATCAAGAACAGAGGCATATGAAGAAGTGGCAAAAGAGCGTTTTCTGGAGGCGGGCTGGGCAGGTGATGGCAAGATTCAGCTTCTATGGCTGCCCCCCTTCGTTTTTCCGCTGAGTCTCGGCGTCGCTTCTGAGGGAGTCATTCTTTGGCATGTGAAGCAAAAGGATGATGGTGTTTCTTTCCTGCTCGCTCCGGTTGCGCTTCCGTTTGAGGAGTTTCAGCAGTGAATGCCGGGCCCAACAAGTCCTTTCAGACCGACGCCCCGGACGCTACACCTCATTTTCACGCAGCCGCAGCGGGGCGCGGCTGAAGATTTGCGTTAGCCCTCACAAATCCACACCATCCATTCGGAGTCACGATGGCAAAGTTCCTGAACACAAGCGCGACGAATTACTTCCTCGAAGAACTCATCAAGAGCGCCAAGGATCGGCTCATCCTCATCAGTCCCTTTCTTCGTCTCAATGAGAGAATCAAGGAACTCCTCGAAGACAAGAACCGCCTCAAGATTGATGTGCGCGTCGTGTATGGCAAGAGCGAGCTACAGCCCGAAGAGATCAACTGGCTGAGAGAACTCACCTACCTCAGAACGAGCTTCTGCAAGAACCTTCACGCGAAGTGCTATCTGAACGAAGAGCTGTGCATCATCACGAGCCTGAATCTCTATGAGTTCAGCCAAGTGAACAACAATGAAATGGGAGTTCTCGTTCGCCGCTCCGAAGATCCGGAACTCTACAAAGAAGCCTACGAAGAAGCACAACGCATCATCCGCATCAGCGATGAAATCCGCATTTCCGTAGAAACCGTCGAAAAGGAAGCAGAGTCCTCCGCCGAAGGAGAAGACTCAACGCCCGACAAACTGACTACGTCGAAGCTTGCCCAGAAGGTCGGAGTAAAGACCAACGAGCTGATTGAACGGCTGGTGAAGGCCGGATACCTCGAAGTAAAGGAAGGCAAGAACTACATCACCGCCAAAGGAAAGGAAGCTGGTGGCGAGTTCCGCATGAGTCCAAAGTTTGGCCCGTATTTCCTATGGCCTGAGAGTTTTCGGCCGTGAGGGCTAACCCATCGTTGCAGGGGACCTTGCGCATAAAGCCGCGCAAGGCCCTGAACTCAAACGTTAGGTGCTTTCAAAATGGATTGGCAACCAATCACAGAATCACAAATCTGGGATAAGATTCTTCAGGCAGAAGCCCGAATGAATCCAGAACAGTCTCGTCTTTGGTCAGCGATAAAAATTTTGCCTCAAAAATGGCAGCAGACGCCCTATGGAACTGAAGGGAATGGTTTTTGGGTTGTTGCAATACTTGGTGAGCTTGTGCTCTGGTTTAATGACATTGAAGATGGATTTAATGTCTCACACTACAAAAAACATGGTGAAATCGAAGAGTACTGGTGTAATCAAGATGAATTGGAGTGGGCAGTGCAATCTTTATTGAATCTCATCCAGCAAGGCTACACCTTGCCTAAATGTAGCCCACCAATAGCAGGATAATATGGTGCAGACACCTAACCCAGCGCTCAACCGGAGCGCGGGGACAAGGCGGTTTTATTTTTCAGCTTTCCGGTGCCGCGCCCGGTTAGCTTTACGTTGGGCGTCATGGAGAGCAGATCAGTGAGCAGAGTATTTGAGATGAGGCGAGTCGCAGTTTTCGGCAACGCTGGCGGCGGTAAATCAACGCTAGCTCGGCAACTGGCCAGCATTACCCGTTTGCCGCTGCACTCACTCGACACCATTAAATACCGGCCTGGCGGTGTGGAGGTGCCTCACAACGAGTACCTTCAGATCCATTCCGAACTCATGCGCGGAGACGAGTGGATCATTGACGGGTTCGGCTGCGTGCCGTCAGCCTGGGAACGTTTCTCGGCTGCTGACACGTTGATCTACGTCGATCTACCGCTATTCACGCATTATGTCTGGGTGGCAAAGCGTCTCGTAAAGGGCTTAATCGTCACGCCCGAGGGGTGGCCTGAGAACAGTCCAATATGGCGCGGCACATTGAACAGCTATCGCGTACTTCGGCTCTGTCATGAGAAATTGACACCCAAGTACCGGCAGTTGGTTGCAGAGCAGGCCCGTCACAAGCGAGTGCATCACCTGAGATCGACCAGCGCTATAAAGGCTTTTGTCGGAGCTGTTACTAATGAGTATTCGGGCATTCGCTGAGGCGACGCCCAACAACACCATCAACGCGGACAGTGAAAAGCGGCGCGAAAAGCTTGCGCCGCTTTTCACTGCCGGTTATGGCGAACGTTAGATCACACATGGGAAAGTACCTCGACCTGTACAAGCAGAGAAGGAACGCGTCAGAAGCCATCGACGCTCTCTTCAAGAACGCCCATCACTGCTTGGTGATCCACTATTCGTGCGAGAGCTTTTACGATCGCGTTGATGGCCGTACTCCACGCATCACGAGCATCGCCGCGCGGCAGCTGGATTCTGGGCAGACCCGGTCTTTCTCGATCCACAAGATCGCAGAGATCCAGAAGGTAGACCTCGCCGATATTGAAAGACACTACGATCGCCTTGAGCGGGAGATGCTCGACGAGTTCTTTGCCTTCGCAGCCACCCACACACACTGCACGTGGCTACACTGGAACATGCGAGATATCAATTACGGGTTCCAAGCGCTAGAGCATAGGCATCGTGTGCTCGGCGGCACCCCGTTCGAAACCAAGGACGAGAAGAAGCTGGACCTATCTAGGCTACTGATTTCAATCTACGGTGTCCGCTACGCCGGGCACCCGCGGCTTGAGTCGCTCATGAAGCTCAACCGAATTACGCACCAGGACTTCCTCTCAGGGAAAGCGGAAGCTGCCGCTTGGGAAGGCCGAGAGTTCGTAAAGCTACACCAATCAACACTGCGAAAGGTAGATGTCATGGCCAACCTCGCGGGTCGTGCGCATAGCCGCACACTCGCAACTCAGGCGCCTTGGCAAGATCGCTTGCACTTCCATCCTTCTGTCATCGTGGAGCTTGTGAAGGAGCATTGGTTATACGGGCTTCTCGGTTTCGTGCTGGCAGGAGCGGGCGTGCTAAGGCTGGTGGGTGTGATCTAACTATTCGTCTAAGCCGACGCCACTTCGTGTCGCGGCTTAACTCAGGCGTTCGGCCGCAAGGATTCATCGGCAGGCGAAAAGGTCGCTCAGCAGTAGACTGAGACAGTCACGAATTCACTCTTCCAGGAGATCACCATGAAGACAGAAGACTTGTTGCGAGAAATCGAATCCCTCCCCGTGGAGGAGCGCGCACGGGTAGCTGACTCGGTGCTCAAGACTCTAAACCCAACAGAATCAGAAATTGACAAGAAATGGGCTGAGGTAGCAAAGCGAAGACTTGACGAGATCAAGGCGGGCGCAGTGAAGCCGGTTTCGGGACAAGATGTCTTTGACGAAATCTGGAAGCGGTTCTCTTAATGTTGTACTCCTTTCATCCGGAGGCCCATGCCGAATTCCGGCTCGCAATCGATTATTACGAGGAGCGAGAAAAGACGCTCGGGCATCAATTTGCGGTGGAAGTGTATGCGGCTATCGAGCGAACTGCAGCGCATCCCGGAATGTGGCCATTCTTAGAAAAAGGTATTCGTCGGTGTCTTGTTCGCCGATTCCCTTACGGCATTGTGTACCACCATGACGAAGGCAATGACGAGTTGGTAATCCTCGCGGTAATGCATCTCCATAGAGAACCGTACTATTGGGTCCATCGAAGCTGATGCCGAACAATGCGCTCAACTCGGACCGCCTCAGTCGCTACGCTCCTTCGGCGACCGGTTAGCGCAAGCGTTAGGCAAGAAAAGGGATGACACATGTTTGGTTTTGGTAAGCGTAAGAAATACAACGGCACGGTCGATACAAAGCTCAACAATGAGTATCAGATTGCCACCCGTGATAATCCCAGGTTCCCTGGCGCGCTTGCCTACTTGGAACTCATTGATAATGCGTGGAAGGCAAAGATGTCTGAGGATGAGGGGGCGCTCTACATAGCTACCCTCTATTACTGCGGCCTTATCAAGCATGGGTTTCACCCTGAATCTAGCTCTCTGCACTCCCGCATTCAGTCCATTGTAGCTCTTGGCTTGTCCAAGGGCCTGATTTCGCAAGAACGTTGGGCTAAGTTCTCCGGGGCAATCCAGAAGGCCAACTCAGAGGCGGGCGTTGCGTGAGATTGCCTAACAATCGGTTGCACTCCGACCCGCAAAAGCGGCGCGGTTTCGGTGGCATCTATGGACTTCATCTGGCCGCTTTTGCGGTCGGGTGAACCGAAACGTTAGGCATGTGAAGCAGCAACTTCTTTCAACCGCAAGACATAAGGAGAAACGATAATGAAACTTAAACATTCGATAATTGCTGGCCTCTGCACAATGATGTTTACATCAGCCGCACAGGCAACAACCGTCGTTCTGTATGACCAGAATTTTGAGAACCCGGCTGCGTTTGTGAACGATGGCGGTGATGTCAACATCTTCAATTCAGTGAACACCCTTTATGGAAACCAACCGCCCGGTTTTGCTTTTGCACAGCAATTCACCGTGGAAACGCTGCTTATCACCGGCAACCAAGCATTCGGTCATGGGTATTCCGATCCTTCGGGCAAAGGAGGAAATTACGCGCTTGGAATGCTTTCAGACGGACAAAACGATTTGCTCGGATTGTCTTTTAATGTTGGAAGCAATCCGTTTCTGAACGTGCGCCTGGATATTTCAAGTATTGATCTCAGCGTGTTTGGGGGGCCTTTCGTCCCGCCGGGAGCGGTGCCGACTTTTGAATTCACTTTGTACGACAATCCCAGCGGGGCCACCGGTCTAGGCGGCGGGACGATTTTGGATGTGCTGCAAGCGTCCGGCACTGCGTCGGCGCAGGATGTGTTTGACTGGACGGAAGTCCTGCTACCACTTGATGCCAGTGGCAACACCAATGGCAACGTAACCCTGCGAATCGACCTCTTGGCCGGCGGCTATGCGGCACTGGACAACTTCCGTATCGCCGCCTCCGATACCCCCGAAGATGTCGGTGCCGTACCAGAACCGGCAACGTTTGCCTTGGTTGCAATAGGCTTGGCAGGGTTTGGTGTCTCGCGTGGAAAACGGCATCACGTCTTGCCTGCTGCCTAACATTGCGCTCCACCCGACCCGCACCCACAAGCCATTTCGTGATTTCAAATTTCGTGGTGGGCGCGGGCGGGTGAGCTTCCGCGTTATGCATTTACACCCTCGGCGGAATAAATAGACATTATCGGAAACCACCTTTCATAACCGGAACAGAGGAAATGGCCGGCTATCAATAACTCTGGTTTCGGCAGTAGCGCCTGTAATTGTGCAGGCCGCAGGCCAATTCAATGACGACATCGTCGTAGCCTTCCTTGGTGTTCCTGAACACGTCTTTGACGACGCGGCACCGCTTGATTCCCGAGAGGATGTGTTCGATGATCACGCGGATGCTTGAGTGGAGCCGGTTGGCCTCCTGGTCGTCGGCCGAAAGCCGGCCGTTGCGCGGCCTCTTCTTCGGCTGGTGGACTGTGACATTCGCCAGTTCGTGTCCCTGGAAGCCGCTGTCGCGATACAGCTCGACGCCGTCGGAGAACCGGGTCCCTTCTTCGTCGCAGATCTTCTTGTCGTGCTTCTTGCCCTCATGGGTCGAGCCCAAGTACTTGACCTGCCGGTCCTCCAGGCCGCCGACAAGGTTGTTCTTCACGGTGTGGCATTTTTTTTACCGCTGTAGTGGATGCGTTGCCCCAGGTCGTTGACGGGGCGGTTGATGCGCCTTTCCGTTCCGTCTATGCCCAAGTCCTGCCGCGTCTCCTGCTCCAGCCTGGACAGCATCTCCTCGGTGAGCCGGGCGGGCTTGTGCCCGCGGGCGTCAAGTGTCTTGTTGAGCACCCTGCTCAACCGGTGGATCGTGAAGTTGGCCTGGGGTTGGCTCATGCCGAACAGATGCGCGATGACCTCTTGCAGAGGGTAGGTCTTCAGATAGAACAGGATGAACAGCAGCCGGTCGGCCATGCTCGCGATAATCGGCGGACGCCCTCCTTTAGTCAGGTTCCTGCCGGTTTCTTCGTCCCATGCCGCCGGGAAATGGGGTCACCGCCGGGAAATGGGGTCAGGTCTTGTAATCAAGCATGCTGGAATACAAGACCTGACCCCATTTCCACTCGATGACATCAAAAAGAACACGAGCTACGTAAGCGTCCGGCTGTCCGCATAATTCCCACCGATTAGCGCCTGAGTCACAGTATCGCCATATTCCCGAAGAGGAGGAGATGGCGATGACGAAACAAGAACGAGAGATGCATTGGCGGGTCCTGCTGGAGCAACAGGCAGGGAGTGGGTTGTCGGTGCGCGCTTGGTGTGCGCGCGAGGCGGTCAGCTATGCGGCGTTCATCTACTGGCGTCGACGCGTAGCGCAGCCAGCGGTGGTGGCGCCACTGACGTTGATGCGGGTAGATGGCGGTGAGACAGCAGTCGGTGGTCTGTGGTTGTCGGTGGGCGGGGTTCGCATCGAGGTGAAACCGGGGTTCGATGCCGGGTTGTTGAAGCAGGTGGTGGCCGCATTGGTCTCGTGATGCTGGCGACGATTCTGAGTGCGGCGGCGGTGTATGTGGTGGCCGAGCCGGTCGATTTGCGCAAGTCCATCGATGGTTTGGCGCTGGCGGTGGAGAGCAGTCTGGGGCATTCGCCGTTATCGGGTGCGGTGTTCGTGTTTTTCAACCGGGGCCGGGACAAGGTGAAGCTGTTGTGGTGGGATCGTCACGGTTTCTGGCTGGCCTACAAGCGGCTGGAGAAAGGCCGCTTCCGCAAGCCGGTTCAGGGGACGATTTCGCGCTCGGACCTGCTGCTGTTGCTGGAAGGCGTGGACCTGACGGTGGCCCGTTTCCGCGCGGTTCGCGCGGGTCGGGTCGGCTGAGTCGAAAGTGCCTGAAACCCGCATCAGAGCTGGGCTTTCGGGTGGTCCACCGGGTATAATGGCAGCCATGAATGCCGCCGCTCTCGCCGAAGAAAATCGTACTCTAAAGGCCACCCTGGCCCAGCGCGAGGCGCGCATCGAACGGCTGGAATTCGACCTAGCGCAGCTGAAGAAGCTGCTGTTCGGCGCCCGTTCCGAGCGACTGGCGACCCTCCCCGACATCGACCAACTGCCGCTGTGGGATGAGGTGCCCGAGGACGCCCCCGTCGCCAGTCCGGTGGCGTTCAAGACGGTGGTGGTGCAATCGCCCGCCAAGAATCAACCGAAGCGCACCGCACTGCCGGCGCATCTGCCGCGAGAGATCGTGGTATTGCCGTTGTCGGCACAAGACCGGCAGTGTCCTGCCTGCGGTGAGGAACGGCCGGTGATCGGCTACGAAAGCTCCGAACGCTTGGATTACGTCCCGGCGCAACTGAAGGTCGTGGAAACGCGGCGGGAAAAGTGCGCCTGCGCGAAGTGCCAAGGGCAGTTGACCACGGTACCGGCCCCGCCGCAAATCATCGAGCAGGGCATCCCTCTGCCGGGTCTTCTGGCACATCTGCTGATGGCCAAATACGGCTATCACCTGCCGCTGTACCGCATCGAGCAAATCTTTGCCCACCAGGGTGTCCCCATTGCCCGCACCACGTTGTGCGACTGGGTCATCCAGAGCGGCTGGCAGCTGCAGCCCTTGGTCGAGCGGATGCTGGCGTTGCTCAAGCAACAGCCGGTGATCTTCTCGGACGACACCACTGTGGCGGTGCAGGACCGCGGCAAGACGCGGGAAACCCGGTTTTGGGTATACGCCGGCCACTCGCCGCCCATCGTCGTCTATGACCACACCGAAACCCGGGCGGGCAAGCATCCCAAGGCCAAACTGGAAGGCTACAGCGGCTACCTGCAGGCGGACGCCTATGCCGGTTACGACCAGATCTTCGCCGCAGGCAAGGTCCTGGAAGTGGCGTGCTGGGCGCATGCGCGCCGCAAGTTCTTCGAGATTGCCCGACAGACCGAGAACGGCAAGCGCATCAGCGCCCATGAGGCCTTGGAGTACATCGGCCGGCTCTACGCCATCGAACGGGAGGCCAAGGAACAGCAACTCGACGCCGAAGGCACCCGAAAGCTACGGCAGGAACAGGCGCGGCCGATCCTGGCCGAGTTCAAGGCCTGGCTCGAAGACCGGCTGCGCCAGCTGGCGCCCAAGACCCCCACTGCCCAGGCCATCGGCTATGCCCTCAAGAACTGGCCGGCGCTGGAGCGCTATACCGAAGACGGTCGCCTGGAGATCGACAACAACCGCAGTGAGCGGGCGATCCGCCCCCTCACCATCGGCCGCAAGAACTGGCTGTTCCTCGGCTCGCCCAAGGGCGGCCAGGTCGCCGCCACGGTGTTCAGCCTCATCCAAACCTGCAAGGAACTCGACCTCAACCCAGAGGCCTACCTGAAAGACGTCCTGACCCGTTTACCCACCACCAAGCAGAGGGAGATCGACAGCCTGCTACCCCACAACTGGAAACCAGCCAACGTATAAGGTCCTGACGGTTAACTGTTCGGCGGCATCAGGAAAAGACTGTCCTCCAGCGGACGCTTACCGAGCTACGGAGATTTCATCGTTAAATTCCGGCCCCGATTTGCAAGTCTTCTCACATTATCGGGGGTTCCAATGAAAGTTGGACGTTATTGGAAACTGGTTTTCATATACTTTTGGGACCGCGGCTGCCGTCAATAACTGTGATGGCGGCAGTGGCTTCTATAATTGTGCAGGCCGCAGGTAAGATCGATGCCTCGACTCTCCCGGATCCCACTGCGTTTCATCCGGGCAACTCGCAGACGCGGCTTGCCGCCGAGTGGGGCATCCCCACCCCGAATTAACCCGGCTTATGTTTATAGGCCGGGTCAATCGTACGCATGCGAGCGTGTTCCCTCTCATTGCAGGACCTCTGGTGAAGCCAAGCCGTAAACTATTAGCTGGAACAATTCGTTCGATGTCGATACGCCGTCACGGCGGGTGGTGAGCAAGGTGTGTCCAGCTGAGTCTCGGTAGATTCCCACATTGAACCCGCTCGAGGTTTGAAGCGCATAGGTGCAGTTGCCCTGATCGATGATCCGGAATTTCTCCCAGGCCAAGACTTGTGTCGCATCAGTGTGGAAGATGGTCGATGTGGTACTGATGCATGCGCCTGGAAAGCCCGGGTCGCAGCCGATAAATTTTTCCACGAGTCCCCCGCCACCTAAGGCTGTAACGAAGGTCACGCCATTAGAGGTTTGCAGAGCATGGGAGCCGTCATTTTGTCGGATAAGTTTAAATCTCGACTCCGGTTCTGCCCGTCCGACGATTGTTATGTCCCCTTGCGATGACTGGCCTCCCGGCAACACGGCGGACAGAAATGTGCCGTCCGCGGTCAGAATGCCGTACTCGAATCCCGATCCCACGTCGCCGCACTTGACAATCTGAAATTTTTCCCAATCCTGAATCTGTGTCGCATCGGTATGAAAAGCATCTGCGGATTTGCCGCCGGCTCCGACTGCCGTGACATAAAACCCGTTTATCGTATAAATCGCATAAAAACTGGGCGCGAAGTTGCCGACACTCAGGTCGAGCAGTCGAAACCGCTCCCAGTCTAGGGCTTGCGTGGCGTCAGTATGAAAAGCGCCACCCGTTAGACCCCCTCCGTTCAGTGCAGTCAAATAATAGCCACGGGACGTCTGAATGCTCTTGTCATGAGGCGTGTCGGGGTAAGTCACGGCGAACGTGAACTTTTCCCAGGGCCCGGCTGTCGTCGCGGTCGTCAGGAGGACAGGTTCGACTGTTCTTCCTCCCCCATCAAGCGCGGTCACATAAAAGCCTTTGTAAGTCCGCAGCGCGAACTCGCCCGGCCAAGGCAACAGCCACAGGTAGGGGTCGTCTGTATCGGGGCAACCACGCCTTCCCGGACTTCGCCAGAAGCCGGCAGGTTCTGAGCCGGTTCGACGATGCGTGACGACGCTAAAGGATCAGACGGGGATGAGGCCGCATCCGTGGCGCTACCCGCCAGGCTCATGAAAAAACAAGCGATGGCCCAGAATGACGACAATCGATGTGTTCGCATGCTACACCTCTCAGATTGCTCCCCTAAAGAACAGGACATTCAGGAAGCGGCTTCGCCATTGCGGATTTGATGTAAGAATCGGGCTTGCTGTAGCGATAGACTAACGCAGGTGCTGCGGACGAATCATTGACATATTTGGATGCCGAGGATGAAAGCCAGTGCACCCGGATGGAGCTTCGCGGAAACCGGGACGATCGGTGCCTCGACTCTTCCGCATTCCACTGCTTTGCATCCGGGCTACTCGCTACTCGCTGAGATAGGCTCTTGGCCCAACGTGGTCCCACCACGCCGACGGATACCTCAGATCCGGCCACGCAAAGTGTGCGCGCATTGGCTCAGTTTCCCGGCGCCATTATCAAATGCCGGTGATCGCGAAATCGAGCGCCCGGATAATTTGGTCCCGAAAATGGGAAAGTGATCCGATCGGGTTCTGAAGCAATTTAGCTGGAATTGAAGAAATCTGGGGGACAAGCAACAGGAGTTCTTGGGCATTGAACGTGATTTCTGGGGTGAGTCCTTTCATCGTTTCATTGCCGAAGTCGGAGCGCTTTCCGAGTGGAATGACGATTCGGGTAGCCAGTTCTGAAATGTGTGGGCTTTGAATATCGACCAGAAACGGATAGAAGCCCTTGGTGCTCTTGCTCGGATTGGCGTAGACGTCAAACTGTGCCATCAGAACTCTCGGAACTCGTCACCGAAGCACCCATGTTGTTCCACGAACGAGTTGTAGGCATCTATGGCAGCCCTGTTTTCGTCGGCCCATTTATCCGCTTCGCACTCTGCCAATTGTTGCCTGAGTGCTTGCTCCAGAGTGGCGGAAAGATTGATGTTCAAAGCTCTGGCTTTGGCGAGCAGGTCGCTGTTTATGCTGAGGTTTGTCGGCTTTTTCGGGGCGTTGACATCATATAGCGTGCGCATGGCGAACCTCGGGTGGGCAGCAATGATGAGTCCATGGTATGCGCATGCTGATGCGTGCGCAATTGCATTTAGCCAGCTTAGCCCGGATGTGGCTTCGAGGCTGTGAAAGAATTCCCCACTCGGTCGGCGGGTGGTGCCTCGAAATGCACCCTCTGCCGGCCGACGAGGCCAGACACCACTTGCATGGGCCCCGTGGCATCGTCGCGCCAGCCGCCGACCTTGATCCTGGAAAGGCCGGAGTAGCCGGTTGGACACAGCGCGGCATGCCAGCCGAACAGGCGCTCCCGCGACACCGGTGCCTGGCAGTTGGCAGTGGCATCGAGCACCATCTCGACCATGCCTTCGACGTGCCGATCGACGGGGGCCAGGGCGCCGATGTCCACGCCCAGCCTACGGGCAATGCTTGAGCGAACGGATTCGGCATTGAGCGGCTCACCCTCGATCTCGCTAGTCTTGACCACGTCTTCGGTGAGCGCAGCAAGGCGCGCCTGATCGCGCAGCGCCATACCCACGTCGGCCAGGCGCCCCAACAGGTTTCCTTGGGCGCGACTGACCTCCGCCATAGGACTGGCCAGTGCCGCCAAATCGTAACGCCAGTTCGGCCAATCGCCGGTCTGCCAGATGTATTGATAATCGCCGCTAGTCATGCGGATATTATGGATCGCAATCTCCGCATCGACCAGCCATTTACCGCAAAATATGCGGCGATAGAGGCGCCATTCGCCGCATGCCAGGCGAATGGTGACGCTGCGCAAAAAGAGGGGTCAGGGCGTGTAATCAAGCGTTTTTTGAGCGAGGTTTTATTGATCGCTCACGTAACGGGTCGTTGCTTGAGTTTGCATTGCGCGATGAGCGCTTGTCTCCGTGCTGGAGGTGACCGGCCTCTCATTTCGCGCTGAATGCGCGAAATTCGTGAAGGGTCGGATTGACTCCGACCTTTTCGCCAATACCCGCGGTTGTTCGTCCGGACCATCCCAGCGCTGTAGCATCGGCAAAGCTCAGCGTGTCCACCTTCCCGACTGATGGGTACAGCCCAACGGCTTTTGCCTGTCCTACGCGGCCTCCTTGATTGAATCCGGGGAGGACAATGTCGTCATCTACGCAAAAGAACTTGCAGCATAACCAGGTAGCCTGCGTAGCCCGGATGGAGCTTTGCGGAATCCGGGACGATTGGTACTTCGGCTCTCCCGGCTTACACTGCGTTTCATCCGGGCTACTTGTCCAGATGGGCTCTCAGCCCAAAGTCGCTCCGCCATCGACTACGAGATCCTGCATCGTGATGTGCCCTGCGGCATCGGACAGAAGAAACAGCACGGCCTGGGCGATATCTTCGGGTTGTGCCAGCTTGCGCAGCGGGATGCCGAGGCGGAACTTTTCCAAAGATCCCCGGATGACCTGTTCGGCGCTGCCGGCACCGTCGCGCCAGTAGCGGCGCTGCATCTCGGTGTCGGTCGACCCGGGCGAGACCAGATTGCAGCGAATGCCGTATTCCGCGAGTTCCAGCCCCAGGCAGCGGATGTACTGGGCGGTAGCAGCCTTGGACGCGGCGTAGGCGGCCATGCCCATGCGCGGGGTGGAGGCCGCGTTGGAACCCACGGTCACGATCGCGCCGCGCCGCCGCTCGCGCATGCGGCGCGCCACTGCGCGGGTGAGAAAGAAGACGCCATGGGTGTTGACCGCGAAGCTCTGCATCCAGTCCTCGTCGCTGGCGTCGATCGCTCCGCCGGTATATAGCACGCCGGCGACGTTGACCAGGTAGTCGATGGCGCCGAGTTCGCGTTCCGCGCGCTCGACCGTTTCCACGACGGCCGCTGCATCGCGCAGGTCGAGCACGAAGGGATGCAAGTTATCGTGCGAGGCGCACATATCGCATAGGGACGCACCGTCGATGTCCGCGGCGGCGACGGTGAGCCCGCGCCCGGCCAGCGTCGCGGCGACCACCGCGCCGATGCCCTGGGCGGCCCCGGTCACCAGGGCGATGCTCGGATGCAAGTGGAAATCGGAAAGGTTCGGCAGGTGCGAACTCATGGTTTCATCTCGCGGTTGAATCGATGGATTCCGGTCGGTGCTCGGTAGTTGCGGTGCGATCCGCACCGGGTAGCCCGGATGAAACGGAGTGAAATCCGGGATGATCGGAGCGGTGATGTTCCCCGCATTCCGCTTCGCTTCATACGGGCTACGACTCGGTCGCGAGCTTCGGAGTGGACCGCAGTTGTAGCCATCCCAGCAAGCCCAGGGTCAGCAGCGTAACGCCGGCGGCGAGCCAGCCGGAACGCTCGAAGTGCTGCAGGGCGCCGCTGGCGTCGACGCTGGTGATCAGTCCCGCGCTCCAGGCGGCGAGGCCGGAGGCGGCGTCGGTGCTGGCGGTGTTGATCGCCAGGTAACGGCCGCGCAAGGGCGGCGGGACGCGGCTGATGAGCCAGGCGGAGGCGGGAATGGCGCGGGTGGAGGTAAGCACCATGAACAGCATGAACACCAGCGCGGTTTGCGCCAGCGGACCCGGTTGAAGCTGGGTGAGCCAGAGGTGCGGAACGATGCTCGTCAGCATCAGCAGCGCGAGCACGCGCGCCGCGCCGAACCGGTCGGCGGCGCGGCCTATCCAGCGTGCCGCCAAGAAGGTCGCGAGTCCGGCGCAGAGATAAATCCAGGACATGTCATGCAGCGCGACGCCCAGCGTGCCGTTCAGATGCGCGCCGAGATACGGCACGATGAGAAAGCCGGCGAAAACAATACCGAAGCTCAGCAGCCAGCCCAGCGCGAGCGAACTTTCGGTGAGCCGCCCACGGGTGGCGACGGCGCTAGCCGGCGCGCGCGGCAGCCCGAACCGGAGGCCGATCCATAACAAGGCCGACAGCGCCGCGACCGCGAAGAACGGTATCCGCCAGCCGCCCAGCGAAGCCAGCCAGAGCCCCGTGGGCACGCCGATAACGGCGCAGAGGCCGAACGCCGACATCACGGTGCCGATCGCCCGGCCGCGCCGCGCCGGCTCGATGCCGTCGGCGATGATCGCCATCACCGCGGCGTTGATCAGCCCGGCGCAGCCCCCGGCCAAGGCGCGCGCGGCGAGCAGCGACTCGAACCCTGCCGCCGTGGCGCAGGCAAGAGTGGCGACGATGAAACCGGAGTACAGCGTCAGCACGGTTCGCTTGCGGTCGCCGCGATCCAGCAGGCGGCCCCCGGCCAGACTGGCCAGAGCCGATGCCAGCGTATAGACGCCAACCAGCGATCCGAACCGCGCCGGGCCGATGTCGAAGGCGCGCATCACTTCCGCGCCGAGCGGCATCAGCACCATGTAATCGAGGAGGTGGGTGAATTGCAGCGCCGCGAGCAGCAGCAAGAGACGGCGCTCCTTCGTCAGCGCGGGTTCGGCAGTCGCGGGCGGTTTGGCGGCCCGCTTCGCGTTCGCTTCGATGCTGCGCGGCAAGGGGCGCGGTACTGGCGCGGGTGTGTTCAGCGCGCGCAAGGGCACGACGACGGGGCTATCGTCGGGCGCGCGCAGGATGCGGCTGTCGATGCCGTACAGCCGGCGCAGCAAGTCTTCCGTGAGCACCTCTCCGGGCGTGCCGCAGGCGGCAAGTTCGCCGTGGTCCAGCGCGACCAGCCAGTCGGCGTGGCGGGCGGCGATGAGATCATGCAGCACCACCACGACGGTGCGGCCCGTATCGGCCAAGGCGCGGAGCAAGGCCAACAGTTCCAACTGGTGGCCGGGATCGAGCATGCTGCCCGGTTCGTCCAGAAGCAGCACCGGCGTCGATTGCGCCAGCATCATCGCCAGCCAGGCACGCTGACGCTGCCCGCCGGACAGCGTGTCCAGGGGTTGCTGCGCGAATTCGGTCAGATCGGTAAGCCGCAGCGCTTCCTGTACCGCCTCCTCGTCTTCGGACGACCAGCGGTGCAGCAGCCGCCGATGCGGATGGCGGCCCAGCGCGACCAGCGACGCCACGCGCAAACCGGCCGGCGCTTGCGGGAACTGCGGCAGAAAGCCGACGCGCCGCGAGAGGGCTGCGGTCGAAAGTGTGCCCAGCTCGTGGTTCCCCAGCCGCACCTGCCCCGACGCGGGCCGGTGAAGGCGGGCCAGGCAGCGCAGTAGGGTGCTCTTGCCGCACCCGTTGGCGCCGACGATCGCGGTAATGCGACCGGACGGAATGTGCACGCTGAGATCGTTCAGCACGGTCTTCGCGCCGTAGCCGGCGCAAAGGTTCTCGACGCGCAGGTCCAGCATCAGGTAACTCCGTAAGGCGAAGGCCGCAACAGCAGCCACAGCAGAAAAGGCCCTCCCAGCAGCCCGGTTACGACGCCGGCCGGCACTTCGACCGGCGGCGCGAGCACCCGTCCGAGTAGATCGGCGGCGATAACCAGGGCTGCGCCGATCGCGGCGGCGCTCCAGAACGGCGCCGATCCGTCCGCCGACAGCCGGCGCGCGAAGATGGGTGCGGCGATAGCGACGAAACCCACCGGCCCGGAAACGCTGACGGCGAGGCCCGCGAGCGCGGCGGCGAGCAGCAGGATCGCGAGGCGCAAGCGTTCGAGGCGCACGCCGAGGCTGCGGATGCTGTCATCGTGCAAGCCGAGCAATGTCAGGCTGCGGGTCAGCGGGGGCATCGCCGCCAACAATAGGCCGAGCACAAGGGCCACGGTCGCCAGCAGCGGCCAGGTCCGGCCGGTCAGACTGCCGACGCTGAAGGCGTACATCCCGCCGGCCTGAAAGATCGGCAGGGTCGCCATGGCGATGTCGAAACCGGCCCGCAGCAAGCTGGCGACACCCAGCCCGACGACCAGCACGCGATAGCCTTGGGTGCCGACGCCCCCGGCCGCCAGCAGCGTGAACAGCGCGGTCGTCAAAGCACCGATCAGAGCGCACCACCACGGACCGAGCAGCCCGGCGGGATTCAGCACCAGGGTGACCGCCAACGCCAGCAACGCGCCGTCGTTGACACCGAGCAGATCGGGACTCGCCAGGCGGTTACGCGCGAGCGCCTGCAGCAAGGCGCCGGCGCATCCGAGCGCGGAGCCGACCACCAGTGCCGCGCACAGCCGTGGCAGTCGAATCTGGAAAACCAGGGTACTCAACCAGGGTGGCCCGCTTCCGTCGAGACTCGCCAACAACTGCCCCGGCGACAGCCAAGGGGAACCCGCGGCCAGCGCAGCAAGGACCAGCAATGCCAACACCGGAAACAGACCGATCCGGAGCGCCCAAGCCATCAACATTCCGCTCCGGTACGGCTCAGCGCCAGAGTGGCGTCGCGATGCACGATCCAGATCAGCAAGGGCGCGCCGATCAGCGCCAGCACCGCGCTCATGGGCGCCTCGTAGGGCGCGACGATCAATCGGGCGGCGAGATCCGCGAGCAGCAGCAACGCGGCGCCGAGCGGAATCGCGAAGGCAAGCTGCGCGCCGATCGTGATGCCGGCGAGCGCGCGCGCGCAATAGGGCGCGATCAGGCCGAGAAACGCAATGGGGCCGGCCAGCGCGACTGCAGTTCCGGCCAGAAGCGCGACGGACGTGACCGTTAGAGCCCGGATCGGTCCTGGGCGATGGCCGAGGGCGCGTGCCAGATCGTCCCCGAGAGTCAGCGCCGACAAGGGGCGGATTAACAGGACGGCCAGCGTGAGGCCGATCCCGATCAGGGCTAATCCCGGCACGAGCAGGCCGGCGTGCGGATGGGTCAGCGAACCGAGCAGCCAGAACCGGAACTGGTCGAGGTTGGCGCTACTCGCCAGCGACAGCCAGGCGGTCAGACTTTGGCAGGTGGCGCCGATCGCGAGTCCCGCCAGCACCAGGCGCTGCGGCGAAGCCTGGCCGCCGCCGGCATGCGCGAGCATCAACGCAAAGGCGCTGCCCGTCAACGCCCCGCCGAGAGCCCAGCCGATTTGGGGGCCCGGCGTCAGGCCCCCGGCCAGAGCGATACCTAGCGCCACCGCCAGGGCCGCGCCGCTATTGACGCCCAGCAAGCCGGTCTCGGCCAGCGGATTGCGCGTCACCGCCTGCAACAACACCCCTGCCGCCCCGAGTGCCGCGCCCAACGCCAGCGCCTTCAGCACCCGCGGCAGACGCAGTTCGCCAAGCACAAGATCGACTTGCGCATCAATGCTGTGCATGCCGCCCAGCAGCCAGTCGACACTTTCCGTCCAACCGACGCTGCCCGCCCCCATGCTCAACGAAGCAAGGCTCAGCATCGCTGTCAGCACCAGTAGCAAAACGTAGCTGGTCAAGGCCGATAGGGGCACAGCTTTCTTCATGCTAAATCGGGCAGTCGGATACCACCTGAAAAGCGCCAGGCCCTCATCCCCAACCCTTCTCTCAGAGGGAGAAGGGAGTTTCGCCCCCTTTCCTCTAGGAGCGGGGTTAAGGTGATGGAATGCAGCGGCTGATGGAGTATTGCAGTCATTTCGGACATTCAACTGCGGTTTTTAGCTTCATGGTTCCGAAGTTGCGCCGAGCATGGCCCTCTCGACATCGTCGAGCACGGCTTGCGCCGCCAGAGGACCGCCGATCAGGGTCCATAACGTCGCATCGACTTCGCGCACGTGGCCGCGCTGTGCCGCCCGCAATCCGGCGAAGGCCGGTTCCCCGCGCAATGCGGCCACGCTGTTCGGGTCAGGCGTGAAGTTGCCGATGAACAGCCAGTCGCCGTCGATATCGGCCAGCATTTCGCGGCTCAGCGGAGGCGCGTGACCAGCCCCCGGAGCGCGCTGGGCCGAGGGCCGCACCAGTCCCAGATCGGCCAGCACGCGTCCGGCGAAGGCATCGCCGAACATGAACATGGGGCCGTTCGGCGTCAGGCGGACGATGCTCACCGATTCGCCGGCATGCGCACCGAGTTTTTCCCGCAAGGCCGCGGCGCGTGCGCGGTATTCGTCGAGGACCCGTTGTCCCGCCTCCGGCTGGCCGACAGCATCGGCGATGCGCCGAAAACTGTCCTGCCAGAATTCTCCGGGAGCGAAGCTGACCACGGTCGGCGCGATGCTCTCCAATTGGGCCAGCCGCTCCGGATCGGCTTGACCGCCGGCGAGTATCAGGTCCGGCTGCAAGACCACGACGCGGTCCAGCGAGGGCTGGGCGAAGTTGCCGAGACCTTCGATTCCGGCGGCGCGCGTGCCGAGATAGGCGGGCGGGCGATCGCTGCCGCGGGCGTTGGTGGCGCCGGCCGGCCGCAAGCCGAGGGCGAGCAAGGCGTCCAGATCCAGTTCGCTCAGCGCCAGTATCCGCTGTGGAACGGCGGGTATCCGTACCACCCGCCCCACCGCGTCGGTCATGTTTCGGCTCGCAAGATCCGGAGCCGCCGAATCCGGGGCGGAACGGTCGCAGGCCGTCAACAGCAAGAGCAGGAAAATCGATGCAAGACTCAGCGCCGGATTCATGAATCGGTCTCCATCAGACGATGGCGTTCGTCGTGATAATCCTCTTCCCTTCGGCCGCGACGCCAGTACGGCACCGCGTACAGCGACTCGGCCGGCACACCGCGGTCCCGGCGCAGGTGGCGGCGGATGGCGAGCACCGCGTCGTTTTCGCCGGCGACGGTGGCGAAGATCCGGGCCGACGACGTCCAATCGATTCCGCGCACCGCGTCCGGCAGCCGGCCGGGAGCGCTTCCGCGCAGCCAGCGCAGCTTCACGCCGGGCGGATGCCGAAGATCGAGTTCGTCGCCGGCGTCTTCCACTTCGATCAGGACTGCACCGCGCGCCGATGCCGGCAGATTTTCCAGCACCGCGGCGATCGCCGGCAGCGCCGTCAGATCGCCCGCCAGCAGGTGGAAATCGGCGTCGGCGCGGGAAAGCCTCGGCCCGCCGGTGCCGGCGAGTCCGATGCTGTCTCCGGCCCGGGCGCGCGCAGCCCAGCGCGAGGCGGGTCCGTCGTCGCCGTGCAACACGAAGTCGATGTCCAGGGTTCGCCGCGAGCGGTCGAAACGGCGCAGGCTGTAGGTGCGCGACGCCGGGCGAGGCCCTTCCGGCCACTCCGGACCGCTGGGCCCGATCGTCGGCAAAACCGTCGCGACGCCGGACGATGGCACGAACAGCTTGAGGTGCGCGCCGGGACCGGCGTCCGGGAAGTCATGCAGTTCCTCGGAGAAGAAACGGACGCGAAGCAGATGCGGACTCAAGCGTTCGGTTTGTCGCACCGTCAGTCGGCGCGGACGGGTTGGGTGCCGCGAAAGCGGTGGAGCAGTGACAGCAGACATTGCACGTTCAAATCGAAGAGTAGGGAGAATTCTAAGCGGTGCGTCGCGTCCGAAAATCTCGCGAGCGGCGGGATTGATCGGAACGAAAAACAATGCGCGCGTTTCACAAACGCCCTTTTGCCGGGCACTTGGTGTTATGGTCGGGGACGGTTTCAGACCGTCACGTTGTGTTCCGGGTAGAGGCGATAGGGCGAGCGGGGTGAAGCTTGTCGCATCTTTATTCAAAAGACCGGAAAGCGGGCGTGAGAAAGAATACTTGACCATTTTCCGAGAATCGTCCTCATTAGCATCATGCGGACCGCGCCATCATGGCCGGCTTGTCTGGCCAGCGCTCGTGCCGAACCGATTTCAGCTTCCGATACTCGGCCTCGATGTAATGCCGCCCGTAGCGGCGTTCCAGCCGGCGCATGACGAAATGGCTGCGGGCCATGCTCTGAAAATGCCGGACGAACAAGTCGTTGATGAAGGCGCCGCCGACCGCGCCGGCCAAGGGCAGCATTTCCGCTGCGGCTTTTTCCGACAGTATCAGTCCGAAGCGCTCGGATACGATGAGTATCATTCGGCTGATGGCCGGCGCTCCTTTCCGGCTCAAGCCTTGTGCGGCGATGTGGCGTGACGCCTGTTTGACGGCGGCTTCGAGAGCCAGGCGCAAGCCGTAATAACCGGTATCGGCGGCATCGTCGGCCTTGGAGCGTCCTCCCAGAGCGAAAACTTCGAGACAGGCCAGACGGGTTTCCGGCCGGTTCAGATCCTCGCCTTCGCTGCGGGCGATTTCGGCGATGGCCGCGAGCATGATCAAGGTGGTGAGCGGCAGTTCCACCAGCAATGCGGAACCGCCGAACAATCCGCCAATCGCGCCCGTGCTCCGCGCCATGCGACGGTAGAAGCGTTCGCTGCGAGGCCGCCCCTGCCCGAGGCGGGTGACCACGGCTTCCAGAAGCCGTCCGATGCCCGCCTGCAAGTGTCCGGAGAAGCGACGATGCCAGCGCGGCGGTATCAGCTTGAGCCCCTTGTCGACGGGAGTGCCGACGGCGTGGGCCAGATGGGCGGCAAAGCTGGGATATTCGAGCTGGCAGAAAGCGACTCGCAGTCGGCGACGGTCCTCATCCGCCAATTCGATGGCGCCCGATCCGGGCGAAGATGAGTCGTGTTCAAGCTTCATTGTCGAGTCACCTAGAGGTTCTTGAGAATACCGACCGGCGGTTTCCGCTGCGGCTCGCCCGGCTTGCGCATCCTTGTTTCGCCGTCGATGAGTTCGAAGCCCGTGTCGCGTATATGGACGGGGTGCGGGAGATCCGGACCAATCGCCGGTCTTGTTCGCTGAACGTGGTGTATGACGGCGCCGAAGTCCGCGCCGGTCTGCTGCATTGGCTCGGCTCTCTGCCGCCGAACGTCTTCCAGCACGGATGCGTCCGCCCAAGTCGCCCCTACTCCGCTCATCGTTTCGTCCCTGGCGCTCCTCTCGCCGCCCTTGTTACTTCGTATTGATTGTTTGCTTGCTCTTCACGGACTACGATCGATGATCTCGTCTTGATTTGCGGTACAGGACGACAATACCGGACGAACGTGTCGAAATCGGGCGAGTGCTGCGTTCAGCGTAGTGCACAACATTCGGAAAGTGGACGGCCGGAAATGCACCGTGACGGGGCCGACATTGACATGGAACACGGCGCAGCTCCGGCAGTACTCGACCGAGCAGACTTCGCTGCGGGCCAAGGTTTCGGTATTACAAGCTTTTCGTTGCACGGGTCTCTCCTTAAGTTCTGGAACGCACGGGCGTTCATGTGTAAAAGCGGGCGCAAATCTCGATCTCTATCGCAATGGCCCCCGCTTTGGCCAAAGTTGATCGTGTCCCGGACATTTGCGGGTGATCACGCTCGACCATTCCCCCCCAAGCCCTCACCTTCGCTCGGAACACGTGGGTCAAACGGTTTCCGAGGTCTGCCGGGACCGGCACTCAACTGGGCGAATCGGTCATGGGTGGCGGTCGGCCAACCCGCACGCTTCGATGGGCGTGACATCCACGCAGACAGAACCGCAGGAATAAGCCCTGTATCGTGGTTTTGGATTGGTGATCGAGACAGGCAAAATCGGTCGCACAAAGGCTCCCTGTTTCAATGAGCTGCGAGAGCTTGTCGACGCTGATTCGAAGCCTGACGCTGTCTTTCTCGTTCAAAGGGGGAGTTATGGAACCCATGATGACGCATCCTCCATGATAGTAATGATAATGATTCTCATTATTTGGTCAAGCACTCTTTCGCCCCCCGCTTCCCGTCTTTTAGTGAAGCCGGCGCTGCGAGACATGGAGCGAGTGAGCGAGCGAGTCGAGTAGTCCCCGGAAGCCCGAGCGCCGGGTGTGAGACCGAAGGTCGACGCGATAGCGGCGGTCGGAGGTCTCACACAAGGCATCGCGACCGGGCGTCGAGTCATCTGCGAGCGGTGTCCGGACCCCTTGTTGGGTCCGGACCAGACGAGCGGGGACGGCCGGGGCGCCGAAGGCAATAACTCGTCGCCAATTTTTTGCTCCTTTTGGTGACTTGGAGGTCCCAAAAGGTTTCGCAAAAAATGGCGACGCAATCGCGTAGCCCGGATGTAGCTTTGCGGAATCCGGGACGATCGGTGCCTCGAGTCTCCCGGATTCCACTGCGTTTCATCCGGGCTACTTGCTGGTGCGCCTCCGGCGAGGGAGTGGCAGCTTGCCGGCATATGCCGAAGCGCGTAACGATGTCGCAGCCCACATTCAGTGAAACGCAACGCTGGAACAGCGCAGCCACGATTGTCAAAGACACCTCCACGCTCCCGGAGTTTCTGAAAAGAAACGGCGACCGGTCCGCTGCGCCGAGCTCGCCTCCGCAATCCCGCTGAAGGCGAATCAGGCGCGCCCATGGTTTGCGGCCTTGACGGTCGATCTCTTCCCCCGCAGGTGAATGGGGACAGTTCTCGAATTCCGGCATGTGTCGGCGCGCGAGGACTGCTCCCCGATGTCCCTCCCCTCCTCGCCTACCCGTAGGGGACGGGGAGAACCCAGGGCTCTCCCGGTTGAACTTCGTACGGACGTCCGCGTCTGCTTAGCGGTCATGGTCCCCGCAATCGGCGATTCGCAAGGGGTTTGGCCGCATTCGTCTCAGTGATCGCTCTTATACCATTCGGCATCGCGATGATGCAGTTCGGGGTCAGACCGGCCTTCTTGAGGACGTCGACCGTCGCGACCACCTTGTTCTGGTGCAAGTCGATTACGCTCACCGAACCGTCGTCCATCTCCGGCAAATTGATGAAGCTATTCTGAACGATGGCGTGGCGATGATCGGGCGAGAGCACGAAGTGATGCGCGCCGCCCGCAGTCGGGATCGTCGACAGCAGTTTCGGCGTGTAAGGATCTTCGATGTCGAAGATGTTGAACGCGCCGGGCTTGGCTGTCGTGATATAGAGGCGATCGACTGCTTCGTTGAAGCCCATTTCCAGCGGGAGACTTTGGCCTGTTTCCGCAAAATCGAATACCTTCCGGAAAGTGAAGTCCTCGCTCTCCGGACGCCAGGTGGCGGTCCACAGCGCTCCGCCGTACAAGTTGTTTATGTAGGCTATCTGGGGCTTGCGATGTGGGATGAAAGCAATTTCGACCGGCGCTTCCCCGGAAGGCGAGGGTTTATTCGAGAGTTTGTGGGTCGACAGAATTTTTCGGGTCGACGCTTGTATGACGGAGACCGTCTCGCCGGCGTCGTTCAGATCATCGGGGTTGACCGTGCTTGTCACGAAGATGCGGTCGAGGTCGTCGTTGAGCATCACACCGTGGGGATACTTTATGAACTTGTCGCTGGATCCGTCGTTCCCGATCGTTACAATCGGCTTATCCGACCGGGCATCGCCGACGATGACATTGTTGGACCCCATGCAGCTGAGATACCAGTGCTTGCGATCGTCCGAGAACGTTATGTCCTCGCCCACCTTGCAATCCGGGACGGATACGACGGTCTTTTCGTCGGGGAACTTCGAGAGGTCGTAAACATAGAGCTCGGTATGTCCGAGGGACGTGACATAAGCCTTGGTTACGTCTTTGTTGTAATAGATATGATGCGCCACGAAATCCGGGGGCAAGGGCGTGTCTTTGACAATCTGGTTGAATGTGGGCGAGTTCGGGTCCACATCGATGACCGCAATACCCTCTCTGCGATTCGGCTGCCCAACCTTGCTTTCATAGTTGAGCATGGCGAGCAGCTCAGCGCTTGCCGTGGCCGGCACCAAGACGCTCAGGGCGCTCAAACTCAATGCTCGTAAAGAGGCCCGGCTGAAGGGATGGCATTTCATGCTTTTAAGCATCTCGGTTCTCCTTTCTCTCAGTTTGGACACAAATAAGATGACCGGTCGTTTTATTAACAGGCAAAAAAAATCAGGCTTTGAAGTAATCGTCGAGAAGAAACTCAAAAACCTGCGTGAGGGGCTGAACCGAACGTTCGATTTTCATGCGAAGCAAAGCGCCCTGCCAGAGATTGAGCACTAGATCGGCCATGAACGTGGCTGTCAGGTCTTTTCGGAAGCTTCCTTCCGCTTGCCCGCGAGCGATACCCTCTTTCAGTTTGTCGCGATAACGGTGGACGGCATCGCGCAGCGAGGTAGAACAAAGATCGCTTGTTTCGCCGATCTCGCCGATCAGGTTGCCGAGCAGGCACCCGCCTTTGAAGTCTCGCCGCTCGGTCTCTTCTATGAGCTCATTGAAATACGCTTTCAGCGCCGCCTCCGCATTTACACCCTTGCGGTTCAAATGTCGGTCGAGCTGCTTGATGAACGGCTCGATGTAGTGTTTGACGACCTCGGCACTGAAGGCTTCCTTGCTGGGAAAGTGGTTGTAGAAAGACCCCTTCGGCATGCCGACGCTTTCAACGATGTCCTGGATTCCCGTGCCATGGTAGCCCTGCTCCATAAGAAGCATGACGCCATGGTCGAGCAGCTTTTCTCGAATTTCGGCGGAATCTCGTCTCCTCATGGGGCATGAACAATATGACCGGTCGTCTTATTTGTCAAGGGGGCTTCTTGAGGAATTTTGTCGTCTGTCGGCAAGTTTGCAGGCTTGATTTGCTTACGATGATCTGAAGCAAGCGGCAGCATTAGAGCGTTTTCATCGCGCTCATACGGCAAAACCGGCTTGGTGGACGTCGTTGGCGCCTTCGGCTCGGGTGAATGGATTCAAGCCTTCGTAGGTCGGCAATCCTTTGCCGACGACCCCGTTGGGAATGGATTCCCCGACCTACTCGCGAGCGCCCGTATAGTCGATATGAAAATGCTCCAGCCCGCGATGGTTTACGCGGTCGTAGACTAAAGCCCCTCCCCCGTTTCAGCTGCCGGGTATCAGCAGCGGATTGAATCCCAGGCGCTCGTATCCTTGCTCGGCCATCAGGATATCCAAACCGAGGGTGGCGAGATCGTCGGCGAAGGGGTCAACGAACGGTTCCTTTTCCCGGTTCATGAGCTTCACGTAGGTCTTGCAGCCGGCGCAGGCTTCCGCCTTGACGGCCTCGCCCGCCCCTTCGAGCCCGAAGTAGGCTACATCCTTGCCGGAGCCGCAGTGTATGCAGTGGATGCGGGGCCGGTTCCATTCGGTGGAGCACAGGCTGCAACAGAGATAGCGGAGGCCTTGCACGGAACCGCCGGTCTGCAGCACGCTCGCCACCGGCCATGAACCGCAGACCGGGCAGAGATGCCCGGACTCCATCGCGCCGAACTTGTCCAGGTCCAGGCGGGCCGACGACGACGTCCAGTTCGCTTGCAGAGCGGCGGCCACGAACGGCGCGAGTCCGGGATCGATGCCCTCGAAGTCGGCGCTGAGCAGACGTGCTGCCCAGTGCTCGAGTTCCTCGTCCGCCGCCCCCCGGATGCGCTCGCACAGCGCGGTGAGCGGCTCCGATCCGGAATCGAGACGTTCGGCGATGAGGCGCAGGGCTTCACGCCAAGTGGGGTCGCGGTGCCGGCTTGAAATATCCAGCGGCGGCCCGCCCGTATACGAATCCGGCAGGAGCGTGTGGGGGAAGTGCTCCCAAAGACTGTGCTGAGCGTCGGTCAGATCGGCCATCAGCGCCAGGTAGCCGGCCAGGCTCGAGTTGTCCTCGGCGAGTCGCCAAAAGCGCGCCGCCCGCTTGGCGAACGGCGACTGCCGGGACGGCAATCGCAACGGTGGCGGAGCCCCTAAGCTCTGACTGCCTTTAGGCGTGCCTTCCCGCGCGGAACCGACGTTTCCCGGCCCGCTCAATGTTTCTCTCCCTCGGTCACCCGCTTGTACCATCCGGGATGATGTTTGCGCGCCCAGGCGCGGGTGACGGTTCCGCGCACCATCGCGCCGAGGGTCCCCTTGATCCATATCCCGGCATAGATGTGAACGATGATGCCGCAAATGATGACGAAGGCGCAGACCGCGTGCAGCAGCAGTGCCAGGCGGACAATGTCGATGGGAAAGTAGTGAGCGAACCAGGGCCGCCAGATGACGATGCCGGTCAGTAGCAGCACCGAGATGGTACCGATCATGGTCCAGAACAGCAGTTTCTGGCCGGCGTTGTAGCGGTCCACTTCCGGCAGCCTTTCCTCGCGGTTCCGCACGACATCGCCGATGCGCCGAAGCCAGACGATATCGTTGCGTGTCAGGAGGTTGTGGTGCCAAAACTTGAGGGCCAGCAAGGAAAAGGAGACGAACATAACGAGGCCGATATAGGGATGCAGGATGCGCGTCCAGGTGGGACCGCCGAAGAACTGGGTGAACCAGAACATCGACGGATGGAACAGCGCCAGCCCGGAGAAGGCGAGCATGAGGAAGGTGATCGCCGTGATCCAGTGGTTGAGCCGTTCCCACGGGCTGTAGCGGTCGATTAGTTTCGGGCCGTGCTGGGTGTTCATGGCTTCTTATCCTCGTCTTCCTCTTCGGTTTCGCTGGGACCGACGGTGACGTAATGGAAGAACCCGGCCAGGGCGGTGAAAAATATCGCGGCGGTGGCGAGGGGCTTGAAGATGCCTTTCCACAGCCCGACCGTGGGACTGATGACCGGGTCCTTGGGCAGATCGTTGTAGAGTCCGGGCTTGTCGGCATGGTGCAGCACGTACATGACGTGCGTGCCGCCGACGCCGGCGGGGTCGTACAGTCCGGCGTTCTCGAAGCCGCGTTCCTTCAGGTCGGCGATGCGCTCGTTGGCGTGCTCGATCATGTCTTCCTTGCTGCCGAAAACCAGGGCCTGGGTCGGACAGGCCTTGATGCAGGCGGGTTCCAGGCCGACCGCCACCCGGTCGGAACAAAGGGTGCATTTGTACACCTTGCTGTCCTTCTTGGAGAGGCGCGGGATGTCGAACGGGCAGCCGGCGATGCAGTAGCCGCAGCCGATACAGTTTTCCTCGTGAAAATCGACGATGCCGTTCGAATATTGGATGATCGCGCCCGGCGACGGACAGGCCTTGAGGCAGCCGGGGTCGGCGCAATGCATGCAGCCGTCCTTGCGGATCAGCCACTCCAGCGTGCCGTTTTCCTCGGTCTCGGCGAAGCGCATCAGGGTCCAGCTGTTGGCGGTGAGATCGTGCGGGTTGGTATAGGAGCCCTCGTTGATCCCGACTTCCTCGCGCAGGTCGTTCCATTCCAGACAGGCTGACTGGCAAGCCTTGCAGCCGATGCACTTGGTGACGTCGATGAGCTTGGCCACCTCCGTGGTCTGCCGCTGCTGCGGACTCGGCGTCGTGGTGGCGGAGCGCCGGACGATATCCAGGGATTGCAATGCCATGTCTAAACCTCCGTCCGGCCTTTGAGAATCCGCACCAGCCAAGATGTCTTCTCGGTGGCGCGGGTCGTGCCGTTGGGCCGCCTGCGTTCTTCATGGCCTTCGCCCGGCTTGTGGGTGTGCGGCATGAGTTCGCTCAAGTCTTTCTCCACGTTGACCAGGAATGCCTTGAATTCCGGAGTCTGGGTGTTGGCGTCGCCCAGGAAGGGCGTCAGGGTGTTGGCGATGTAGCCTTTCCGGGTCGCCCCGGTAAAGCCCCAATGGATCGGGATGCCGATCTGATGCACGGTCTGCCCGGCCACCTTCAGCGCCTTGATGCGCTTGGTCACCAGCGCCACGGCTTTGATCGCGCCGCGCTTGGAGCGCACCGCCACCTTCTCGCCGTTGGCGATGCCGAGTTCCCGGGCCAGTTCTTCGCCGATTTCCACGAACTGCTCCGGCTGGAGCGGGGCGTTGATCCTGGAGTGCTTGGTCCAGAAATGGAAATGCTCGGTCAGGCGGTAGGTGGTCGCCACATAGGGAAACTCCTCGCGGTCGCCGAGCATGGCCTTGTCGTTCGCGAACACGCGGGCCGCCGGGTTGCTGATCACCTTGGCGTGCAGCGGGTTGGCGCCCAGCGGGCTTTCGAAGGGCTCGTAATGCTCGGGGAACGGTCCCTCGGCCATCAGATGCCGGGCGAACAGGCGGGCGACGCCCTCGTCGGTCATGATGAACGGCGACACGCCGCTGTCCGGTCCGGCATCGGCCTTGAAATCCGGCACGTCCAGCCCGGTCCATTTGGACCCGTCCCATTCGATCAGCTTGCGCTTCTCGTCCCAGGGCTTGCCGGAGGGATCGCAGGAGGCTCGGTTGTACAGAATCCGCCGGTTCAGCGGCCAGGCCCAGGCCCATCCCGGCGCGATGCCCAGCCCGGTCGGATCGGAGGGGTCTCGCCGCGCCATCTGGTTGCCGTCCTCGGTCCAGGAACCGCAGAAGATCCAGGTACCGCAGGCGGTGCTGCCGTCGTCCCGAAGCTGGGCGAAGCTCGACAGTTGCTTGCCGGCCTTGACCAGTACCCTGCCCGGCTCCTTCGGATCGGGAATGTCGGCCAGGGCGTAGCCGTTGTATTCCTTCGCCAGTTCGTTGGCCGCCGGCGCCTCGGGAATCCGATAGGGCCAGTGCAGATTCAGGATCGGATCGGGGAACGCGCCGCCCGCCTGCCGGTAAAGCTCGCGCATTTTCAGGAACAGCTCGGCCATGATGTCGATGTCGGTGCGGCATTCGCCCGGCGGCTCGGCGCCTTTCCAGTGCCATTGCAGCCAGCGCGAGCTGTTGACCAGCGCCCCCTCCTCCTCGGCGAAGCACGTCGTCGGCAGGCGGAACACCTCGGTCTGGATGTCCTCCGGCTTCACGTCGTTGTACTCGCCGTGGTCTTGCCAGAATTCCGAGGTTTCCGTGGCCAGCGGGTCCATGACCACCAGGAATTTCAGGCGGGACAGGGCGGAAACGATCTTGCCCTTGTTCGGGAAGGACGCCAGCGGATTGAAGCCCTGGCAGAAATAGCCCGTCATCCTGCCCTGCTCCATAAGATCGAAGACGCGCAGACCGTCGTAGAGCTGATCGATCTTGGGCAGCCAGTCGTAACCGAAGTCGTTGTCCGGTGTCGCCGCCTGGCCGTACCAGGCTTTCATCAGGCTGGTATGAAATTTCGGGTAATTGGACCAGAAGTTGACCTGTCCGGGCCTAAGCGGCTTCGGCGTGCGCTTCTCCAGATAGGCGGCGCGGGTCGCTTCCTCGTCGCGGGCGAGATTCAGATAGCCCGGCAACAGCTCCGACAACAGGCCCAGATCGGTCAGCCCCTGGATGTTGGAATGGCCGCGCAGCGCGTTGACCCCTCCGCCCGGCATGCCGATATTGCCCAGCAGCAGCTGCAAGATCGCCAGCGTCCGGATGTTCTGGGACCCGATGCTGTGCTGGGTCCAGCCGAGCGCGTACAGGCTCGTCAGGGTCCGGTTCGGCACCGCGGTCGAGGCGATCGCCTCGCACACCTTCAGGTACAGATCCTTGGGCGTGCCGGTGATGTCGCAAACCGTGTCCACGGTATAGCGGGAGACGTGCTGTTTCAGCAGGTTCAGGACACAGCGGGGGTGCTGCAAGGTCTCGTCGACCTTGGCGAAGCCCCGCGCGTCGGTTTCGTACTGCCAGGTGCTCTTGTCGTATTGATGGGTCTTCTCGTCGTAGCCGGTGAAAAGCCCCTCGTCGAAGCCGAAGTCCTCGCGCACGATGAAGCCGGCATTGGTATACGCCTTGACGTACTCGTGCTGGATCGCGTCGTGCTCCAGCAAATAACGGATCACGCCGCTGAGGAAAGCGATGTCGGTTCCCGCGCGGATCGGCGCGTAAAAGTCGGCTACCGAGGCCGTGCGGTTGAACCGCGGATCGACCACGATGAGCTTGGCCTTGTTGTTGGCCTTCGCCTCGATCACCCATTTGAAGCCTACCGGATGCGCCTCGGCGGCATTGCCGCCCATCACCAGAATGACGTTCGCATTCTTGATGTCCATCCAGGTATTGGTCATGGCGCCGCGACCGAATGTCGGAGCAAGACTTGCCACCGTCGGTGCGTGTCAGACGCGTGCCTGGTTGTCGAGCGCTACGATGCCTAAACTGCGGAGAACCTTGTGGGTGAGATAACCGGTTTCGTTGGAGGCGGCGGAGGCAGCCAGAAACCCGACCGTCGGCCAGCGGTTGACCGTCTGTCCTTTGTCGTTTTGGGCGACAAAATGGCGGTCGCGGTCGTCCTTCATGAGTTTCGCGATACGTTCCAGCGCGAAATCCCAGGTGACCCGCGTCCATTCCTTGGCACCCGGCGCGCGAAATTCCGGAAAGGTGACGCGGGTCTCGCTGTGGACGAAGCCGAGCAGGCCGGCGCCTTTGGGGCACAGGCTGCCGCGGCTCACCGGATGGTCCGGATCGCCCTCGATGTGGATGATTTCGGACTTGGCATTCTTCGCCTTGTCGCCGAGGCTGTACAGGATGATGCCGCAGGCTACGGAGCAATACGGGCAGGTATTGCGGGTTTCCGTGGTGCGCGTCAGTTTGAACGTGCGCACTTCCGCCAGCGCTTCCCCGGGCGAAAAACCCAAGGCCGTCAGCGTGGAACCCCCAAGCGTTGCGGCACTCAGTTTGAAAAACTGGCGCCGTGTGACTTGCATGATGTCGTACCTCCTGGCGAACAAAAACAAAGGTGGAAGGTAGGAAATTTGGGTCTAATGTTGGCATGGATCGTTTACACCCTCAACACTCCGTTTAGCGCCTTCCTGCATTCAAACACCATACAGGTTGAGGTTGCCGATCGCTTGACCGCATTTCCTCCCCGGCACATCATGCGGCTGAAGGGGATGATTCAGCCCGTCGGATTTCCCGGCGTTAGTGCATTTTTCACCCCGGTTTAGCGGTACGGGTCGGAAAGATCGCAGGTCGGCAGGCACAGTTTCCGGGAGGTGACCATGAGCAAGCTTCATCTCGTATATGCAACGCTCTTTAATGAATGCGCAATGCCGGGTACGCGTCACCTACCGACGCAGGCGTCTCCGGCCTCAGACCTTCTCCGCCACGGCGACAGTCGGATTGCGGGGCAGCACGATGCCCTCCGGACGGCGATATTTTTCCAGCTCGAATTCGATCTCCCGAATGTCCGGGGTACCGGGAAAGCACGGGAATCCGCTCGGAAAACTACCGAACGAACCGGCGGTGGATCAAGTGGCGTATCTGACAGGACGATCGGCCGCGCCAACGGCGGCCGTCGCTTGAGGAGTCAACTATGACGGCTGCCGATCCGAAATCAGCCGTTCAGCCCCGGCTGTTCTCCCGATGGACCCTGCGCGGCGTCGAATTCCGCAATCGCGTTTTCCTGGCGCCCATGTGCCAATACGCCGCCCGGGACGGCCATCCCACCGACTGGCATCTGGTCCACTACGGCGCGCGCGCCGCGGGCGGGGTGGGTCTCGTGATGCTGGAGGCCACCGCGGTCGTGCCCGAGGGCCGCATCAGCCCGGCTGATCTGGGTCTATGGTCGGACGATCACATTCCTTCCTTGCGTCGGCTGACGGACTTCATCCGCGCCCAGGGCGCCGTGGCGGGCATACAGCTTGCCCACGCCGGCCGCAAAGCCTCCTGTGACGTGCCGGCCAACGGCGAAAAACCCTTGCCGCCCGAGCGGGGCGGCTGGCCGATCTTCGGCGCGAGCGCCGTGCCCTTCTCGTCGGGTCATCCGACGCCGCGAGAATTGGACGAAGCGGCCCTGGCCGACATCGTCGGGAACTTCGCCAGGGCCGCCGAACGCGCGCTGGCCGCCGGATTCGAAGTGGTCGAGATCCATGCCGCCCACGGCTATTTGCTGCATTCTTTTCTCTCGCCTTTGAGCAACCGGCGAACCGATCTTTACGGCGGACGCTTCGAAAATCGGGTGCGATTCCCGCTGGAAGTGGTAGCGGCGGTTCGGGCTGCGTGGCCGGACCATCTGCCCTTGTTCGTTCGGATTTCCGCCACCGATTGGGCCGAGGGCGGCTGGGATTTGGACCAATCCATCCGCTTCGCCGACCGGCTTAAGGATTTCGGCGTGGACCTGGTGGACGCCTCTTCCGGCGGTCTGCTTCCGGACGCCGTTCCGCCGGCGGCGCCGGGTTATCAGGTGCCGTTCGCCCAGGCGATCCGCGCACGGACGGGCATCGCCACCGGCGCGGTCGGACTCATCACCGAGCCGCACCAGGCGGAAGCGGTGATTGCGTCGGGCAGCGCCGACGCCGTGCTCCTCGGCAGAGAACTGCTGCGCGACCCGCATTGGCCTTTGCACGCCGCGGCCGCCCTCGGCGAGGACGCCGACTGGCCGACCCCGTATTTCCGGGCGCGCTGATTGCTCCAACGCCTCTCGGTTTCTTACACGTCGCTATCGCCATGACCATCCAATACACCCGACTCGGCCGCACCGGCCTCAAGGTGAGCCGCCTGGCTCTCGGCACCATGAACTTCGGTCCCCAGACCGACGAAGCCGACAGCTTCGCCATTCTGGACCGGGCGCTGGAACTGGGTATCAATTTCATCGATACCGCCAACGTCTACGGCTGGAAACTCGGCGAAGGCGCCACCGAGCAAATCGTCGGCCGCTGGCTCGCCCAGGGCGGCGGCCGGCGAGAGAACATCGTGCTGGCGACCAAGGTCTACGGCCGCATGGGCGAAGGCCCCAACGATCAGCGCCTCTCCGCCTACCATATCCGGCGGGCGGTGGAGGACAGCCTGCGGCGTCTTCGGACCGATCGCATCGACCTTTACCAGATGCATCACATCGACCGCGACACGCCCTGGGAGGAAATCTGGCAAGCCTTCGAAATCCTGGTCCGGCAAGGCAAGGTGCTCTACGTCGGCAGCAGCAACTTTGCCGGCTGGCAACTCGCCCACGCCCAGGGCGTGGCGACGGCGCGGCATTTCCTCGGTCTGGTCTCCGAGCAAAGCCTCTACAACCTGGCGGAACGCACCGTCGAACTGGAGGTGATTCCCGCCGCCAAAGCCCTGGGGATCGGCATCATTCCATGGAGTCCCCTGGCGAGGGGCGCTTTGGCTGGCGGCGTCAGCAGCGGCCGGCGCGGTTCGGAAGAGACGCGGAATCTCGTGGAAAAGCATCGCGGCCGCATCGAACGTTATGAGCGGTTCAGCGCCGAATTGGGGGAAAAACCGGCTGACCTCGCCCTCGCCTGGCTGCTCCAAAATCCCGCCGTCACGGCTCCGATCATCGGCCCGCGCACCTCGGAGCAACTGGACGGCAGCCTCCGCGCCCTGGAGATCAAGCTGACGCCCGAGATACTCGATGCGCTCGACGACATCTGGCCCGGCCCCGGCGGCGAGGCGCCGGAAGCGTATGCCTGGTGAGAACGTCATGACACAGGCGCTCGTCGCCGCCGTACAAACTGACCTCCACCCCGGACATTTCCGCCAATCTGGCCGAGAGCGAAAGGACTTGATACCGCCTTGACATCGCTCTCACGGAAGCGCACTGTTGAACCTTCATCCGACTCAGCCGCTAATTTTCCAAGGACTGGAGAGCGTCATGAAGGAAGTGACATCTTGTAATGTCTTGTTGATCTATCCCCGCTTCAGATCGGAATCGTTCTGGAATTACCCTGAAGCCTGCGAATTGGTCGGTGCGCGTTATCCGGCCGCCCCGCTCGGATTAATCACGGTCGCCGCATTATTGCCCCGCGAGTGGAATGTCCGTCTGGTCAACCGCAACACCGAACAACTTATGGACGAGGACATCGCCTGGGCCGATCTGGTGATGACGGGAGGCATGATTACCCAGCAGCCCGATACGATCGAACTCATCGGGCGAGCGCACGCCATGGGCAAACCCGTGGTCGTGGGCGGACCGGATGCCACATCGAGTCCGCATATTTACCAATCCGCGGATTTCCTGGTTCTCGGAGAAGCCGAAGGAATTCTGCAGACGTTCGTCGATGCCTGGAACAAGGGCCTCGGATCGGGGGTATTCACGGCACCGAAATTCCAGATCGATGTCGCCAGGAGCCCTGTCCCGCGGTTCGATCTGCTCAATTTCGAGCACTATCTTTACGTCGGCTTGCAGTTTTCACGGGGTTGCCCGTTCACCTGCGAGTTCTGCGACATCATCGAGCTTTACGGCCGGGTGCCGCGCACCAAGACCATCCCGCAGGTGTTCGCCGAACTCGATACGCTTTATGCGCTGGGTTATCGGGGCCACGTCGACTTCGTGGACGACAACCTGATCGGCAACAAGAAGGTGGTGAAAGCATTTTTGAGAGAACTCAGGACCTGGCAGGAAGCCCACGACTTTCCTTTTGAGTTTTCGACCGAGGCCTCGATCAATCTCGCCGAGGACACCGAACTCTTAGAGCTTATGAAACAGGCGAATTTCTTCCTTGTCTTCATCGGCATCGAGAGCCCGGATCCCGAGACTCTGATCGCGACCAAGAAAAGGCAGAACACGCGGCGCGACATGGTGGAAAGCATCCACAAGATCTACTCGTACGGCATGATGGTCACCGCCGGGTTCATCGTCGGATTCGACAGTGAAAAGGACTCGGTCGCCGATGCCATGGCCGATTTCATCGAAGCGGCCGCCATCCCGGTGTGCATGGTGGGTCTTCTCTACGCCTTGCCGAACACGCAGTTGACGCGCCGGCTCCAGCACGAGGGGCGGCTCCATCCGGGCCACGACATCATGCCGGACGTGGATGCCGGCGATCAGTGCACCAGTGGGTTAAACTTCGACACCTTGCGTCCGCTCCGGGACGTACTCGACGATTACCGGCACATCCTCCTCCGGATCTACGATCCGACGGCCTATGTCGGGCGGATCAATCGGCTCGTCAGCATGCTGGACCGGTCGGACCGCCCGCGCGATTTACCCAAAGGGGACGCCCGGCGAAAAGTCGGCGCTGTCGAAACGGTCAACAAGGTTTTCAATAAATTGCCGGAGCTACGCGATGCCTTCTGGCAGACTTTCATGAACTGCGCCAAGACCAACCCGCAGGCCTTGCGCCTCGCGGTCGGCTTCATGGCGATGTACCTGCACCTCGGGCCCTATTCGCGCTACGTCGTCGACGCCGTCGATCGCCGAATCGAGGAGCTCGGGCCCAGATCCAGACAATCGAACGAACGGCTTTTAAGCGCGGCTTTGAATTCTGATACATAAGCGCGTCGGGAGGTTTTTCCTTTAGCGGTTGACGCGGACAATTCCGCAGTCCTACACTTTCGTTTCGTCACGAAACCATCTATAAAATAACAAACGCTGAGGAAACGACCATGTGCAACGCAAAATCCTTTTTCTTGGCCGCGGTCCTCGCGATGGCTGCCTATACGCCTGCCAGTCAGGCCGATGGCTACTTTTCGCAGGTCGGCGACAAGTTCACCAGGGGATTTGCAAATCTGTTCACCGGAATTGGGGAAGTTCCGAAAAATATTGCGGGAGCCAGCAAGAAGACCAATCCGGTCGTCGGAGGGACCGGCGGCTTGATCATGGGTACGCTGGACACGCTCGGCAGGACCGCTTCCGGCGTCTTCGATATCATCACCAGTCCGATTCCGACCAAGAGTTTGGTCGAGCCGGCCTATGTTTGGGAAAACTTTGACCAAAACACGTCCTACGGTGACGCTTATCTTTAATTCGTAAGCTGTTCGACGGGACTTCGTCGGATCTCCGATCAAGCATCGCGGGATGGTGTGAGGAACGAACCCATCCCGCGGACTTCGCCGCATCGAGTCAACTCCCCGATTTCCGCCCTTCATTCCGTTAAAATACGGCCTTCTCCTGCGCCGCCAAAAGCGCTCGGTCCGCACCTGCATTCGTAACGATACAAACCGAGGAGGCATTCATGCCCACAATCGATTCCCTTCTGAAAACCGTTCGAGAGATCGAACCCATCATTCGCCGATACGCCCCTGCAGCGGAACTCGACCGTAAGCTGGCGGTACCGGTAGCGAAGGCGATGCAGGAGGCGGGGCTTTATCGATTGTGGCGGCCGAGGGCGTTCGGCGGATTCGAAGTCGAACCGGTCGCCGGCTTGCGCGTCATCGAGGAAATCTCCCGCATCGACAGCGCGGCGGGCTGGAATCTGCAAATCGCCGTCGCCCATGATATGTTCGCGCCCTGGTTCGGCGACCAAGCCGCGCAAGAGATTTTCGGATTCGACGCGATTCCGGTCGGCTCCTTCAACCCGGTGCGCAAGGCGGTTCCGGTCGCGGGCGGCTATCGTATCTCGGGACGCACCGGCTTCGTGAGCGGCGCCCATCACGCCACGGCTTTTCTCGGTTTCGCGAATATCCATGATGACGGCCAACCCCGCCTCGGTGCCGGCGGCGTCCCGGAAATGCTGCTGATCGCCGTTCCCGCGTCCGAAGCCGAAATCGTCGACAACTGGAACACCATGGGCATGCGCGGGAGCGGCAGCCATGACGTCGAAATGAAGGATGCGTTCATTCCGGAGCACTGGGCCGTGCCATGGGGCCCGCTGGAGAAACCGGGCAGCGCTTACCAGGGACCGCTCTACCGGCTGACGGTCTGGCCGGCGATCGCCGCGCTCGTGTCGCCGGCGCTCGGCATCGCACGCACCGCCGTAGACGAAGCGATCGCACTGATCACTCAAAAAACGCCCGCGTTCGGAACAAAGACGCTCAGGAACCAGGCCCTCGTTCAATCGCAGCTCGCACGAGCCGAAGCCAAGCTCGGCGCCGCCCGCGCCTATTTCTACGGCGTCTTCGAGGAAGCCTGGCAAGAAGCCGTCGCCGCGAAACCCATCACGCTGGCTCTCAAGGCCAAGATGCAGCTCGCGATGACCCATGCCGTCCTCGAATGCGCGGCGGCCGTGGACCTCATTCACGAAATCGCCGGCGCCTCCGGAATCCGGGAAGAGTATGCGTTCTCGAAGCATTTCCGGGACATCCACGTTATCACCCAGCACGGCTTCATCAACGCGGCCAAGCTGGAACCGGTCGGACAGATCATGCTCGGACTTGAGCCCGACTGGCCGTTCTTCCGGTTCTGAAACCCGGGGCGGTATCGCGGCCGACGTGTTCGCGACAAGCCCCGAAGGCGCTTATTATATTAGATATTAATAATATGTTTATTTACTAGAGGCCTAACTATGGATCAGAGCATGAGCGAATTGATGAACCATACGTCCGACATGGGCCAGGCTCAGATGTTTTCCAAAGCCTGGTACAACGAATATTTTCGGCGCGCGGCCGAAAGCCCGACGCACGCCCGCTTCTGCGAAGCGGTTTACGGCCGGGACCTGTGCCAGCACGGCATGATGGACATGGACGAGTTGGACTTCCTGATTTCGCTGCTCAAGCCGGGCGAAAAGATTCTGGAAGTCGGCTGCTCCAACGGGCACATCACGGAGTACATCCACCAACGTGCCGCCTGCAATATACTGGGCGTCGATTATTCGGACGTCGCCATCGCGCAGGCTCGGCAGAGAACGCGGGAAAAAACCCCGGCGTTGGACTTCCGGTGCGTCGACCTGATTCAGGACGAACTTCCCGGCGCACATTACGATGTGATCCTGGCGATCGATTGCATTTATTTCATGGGCGATTACGGTGCGACGGTAGCCAAGCTCAACGCCAAGCTGGCCCCCGGCGGCCGCATGATTATCGCGGCTTTTCAAGCCAAGGAAGAAGACGATCCCGATGCGATCCTGCTCCCCGACCATACGCGCATGTCCGAGGTCCTGCGAGGCCTGTCCTTCCGCTATGCCCAGCACGATTTCACTCCGAACATCCGCAATCATTGGATCAAGAACTACGAGTTCTCGAGGAGCCTGCAACCCCGGTTCGGCGCTGAAGGCAACGAATTCCTGTGCGAGGCCCGCATGGCCGAAAACGGCTGGTTCAAGGATCACGCCGAGCGGGAAACGCTCGTTCGGTTCATGTATGTCATCGACCAGAATCCGAATCTGCCGCCATCGGGTTCGCAAGGCGGCCAATAATCCTAATATCGGCGATTGACCGCTTCCAGAAGGAGAATATCCAACGGCTTAAAGTATTTAACTATACGGTTAAATAATAAATTAAGGATACAACCATAATTATGACGGCCCGGCTTTAAAGTTGGATGCGAGCAGTATTACTTTTTCCGAATCTCCAGGACTTAAACTTTCTCCCAATTACCCTGGAAACGGCAGTTGGACCGGCTCGATTGGACGGCTGGGAAGCATGTCCTGAACTCAGTCGAAGAGCAATGCCGTCAAGTTAAGGTCTACTTCCTCATTCCGGCGTGGATTGCCGGAACCCGGGAGGCAAGGAAGGCAATCACAGGCCTCTGTCCCGGATGCCGGCAGTCCCAAACTCAAACGGTCGTCCCGGGAGCGCCAGGACGACCCTCCCAATCGCAAACGGGCCTTTAGTCGGCTCCTTCCAATCGCAAACGCCTTTTCTGAAGCCGCAAAGCCTGCCTAGCCGAAAGGCATGACGGCCGAACCCGGCGGCATCACGTCCCCGCAAAGATCCCGAAAAGCTCGAAGACCAAGGCGTTCTTGGCAGTCATTTTGCGTCCGGTCAAATAAGGATTAACCCGGTTCAAACTACACCGGCCATCGCGTAAAGCATCGTCAACAATTTAGATGCCGTTTTTTACAGTGCGGACTATTATTCATTGGCTTCGGGAAAGTTTGGAATCGCGGATCGTATTGACGGAATCCGGGCAAACCGGATTACCCGCTATATATAAAAGCTTTTCCGCGCCAGCTTATACCAATACATCCATCACTATAACCGGGAGGAGGAGAATAACGATGACGACCTTATCGTTGACGTTTAAGGAAACCATGTCGGGATATTTTGCTTTAGGCGCAAGCGATCCCGCGGAGGGGGCTCAACAGGGCAAACGGGAGGGCACGACCCTGGCCATGCACGCGGAGGTCGGCATAGACGATTTGGACCGTTTCGTCGCCGATCCCGCGCATCCCGGCTCTCTGAAGGGCACCATCGATTTTCCGCCGCTGGGCATAGGCATCGCGGCATCGAGCGGAGTCTTCAACCTGTTCAAGCCCACTAACGCCCCCGATACGACCTACATGGTCTACGAACTGGCCATCCACCACGAGGGCCAGGATTATTACCTCGCCGGGCATAAACAAGTCCGGGACGATGCCGGTTCCGACCTGTGGTCCGATACGACCACGCTCTACACCACGCTGCATGAGGGCAAGGACAAAACCGGTCCGGTCATGGGCGCCGGCATTCTAACCCTGGGCATTAAGCAACTGGCCGACCTGCTCTCCAGCATCGACGTGCCGAACGCCGAAAACCCGGCCGACAAAGCCGCCATCGAAAAATTCGGCCGTTTCTTCGCCGGCAAGTTGTGGGACTCCTACCTCATTCCCAAATTCGGTCCGCAGGCCTTCGACAAAAGTAGCGAAGACACCCTGCATTACGACGTGATCGTGATCGGCAGCGGTTTCGGCGGTGCGGTCACCGCCTGCCGCCTGGCGGAAAAAGGCATGAAGGTCTGCATTCTGGAGCGCGGACGACGCTGGGAGGTGAAAGATTACCCGCGCAGCCCTGACGACGCCTGGTGGTGGTCCCACGAAGAACCCGCCAAATGCAACGGCTGGATCGACATGCGCTTCTACCGGCACATGGCCGTGGCCCAAGGCTGCGGCGTCGGCGGCGGCTCGCTGATTTACGCGAACATCTTCGTCGAGGCGCACCCCTTCGTGTTCGACGCGGGCTGGCCGGCGGAAATCACTTACGAAGTCCTGAAACCCTATTACGAAAAAACCGGCAGGATGCTGAACGTGCAGGAAGTGCCGGACAACCAATGGCCGCCGAAAATGAAGCTCATGAAGGAAGCGGCGGAGCGCTGCGGCCACCGGGCGCGCTTTCGAAAGATGCCGCTGGCCGTCAATTTCGATCCGGAATTCGATTACGATAAGCCCGACGCTTTCGACGACAAGCAATCCAAGCCTTTCGTCAACTCGTTCGGCCTGGAACAGGGCACCTGCATCCACTGCGGCAATTGCGACATCGGCTGCCGGGTGAAGGCCCGCAACACGCTGGACCTCAACTACATTCCGCTCGCCGAAAAGCACGGCGCCGTGGTCAAACCCCTGCACCTGGTTCAGCGTATCACGCCTCTGCACGGCGTATCGGGCTACCGGGTCGATTTCGACGTCATCGATCCCGACCGGCAAAAGCTGGTTCCCGGCCATTTGAACGCCCGGAAAGTGATCGTCGCAGCCGGCACCATGGGCAGCAACGAGCTTCTACTGCGGTGCCGCGATCAATACGGCACCCTGCCGGAACTGAGCGCCATGCTCGGCGAGGGCTGGAGCTCCAACGGCGATTTCCTGACCCCGGCCATTTACAAGGACCGCCGTATTTCGCCGACCCGCGGCCCCACCATCACCAGCGCCATCGATTTCCTGGACGGCTTTTTCCGCAAGCAACGCTTCTGGGTGCAGGACGGCGGATTTCCCGACCTGATCAAGGATGCCCTTCAGGATCTGAGCAAAGACCACGCGTTCGGAAATTTCTTCTCGGTCCTGAAATCCCTCGATCAGGGCAGCGATCCGCTAGCTGCGGTCATGCCCTGGTTCGGGCAGGCGGTCGACGCCTCGGACGGCGTGCTGAAGCTTTCCCGCAGCTGGATTCCGCCGTTCCGTCACAAGATGGACCTGGAATGGAACATCAAGAAATCCGAGGCTGCGGTTCAGGCGCTGATCGACATGCACAGAACGCTGTCGGAAGCCACCGGCGGCGTGGCCACGGTCCCGGCAACCTGGGACGTCCTGAAAGACCTCATTACCCCGCACCCCTTGGGAGGTTGCCGCATGGGCAGCAGCATCGCCGACGGCGTGGTCGACCACAAAGGCGAGGTGTTCGGTTATCCGGGACTGTATGTCGCCGATGGCGCCATCATTCCGAGGGCGGTGGGCTTGAACCCGTCCCGAACCATCGCCGCCCTGGCCGAACGCATCGCGGATTTCATCGAGGCCTGACCCCGTCGAGGACCCGTTTCGATTCTTCATCCCTATCTTTTCGCAAGGGCAGAAAGCGAAAAGCGCGTAAGTCCTGATAACAACAACATTCCGGAGGAGGAACAACAATGATGAACCAATCCGAAACCGTCGAATTCTTTCACACCGTCGATATCGGCGATCCGAACCGGCCGAACCGCATGTGCGTCTGCATCAGCGACGTGCATTTCACCGACGGAACGGTGGGCGTGCAAAGCCGCGGCGACTGGGACGATTTCTTCGACCAGATCACTCTCCTGTGCGAGGACCGCCGCATCGAGGAACTCGTGTTCGTTCTGGACGGCGACGTGGTGGACATGATCCGTACCAAGCACTGGGCGGAGCGCGGCGTCTACCCTTGGGAACGCGATCATCCGGCGTTTCCCGAAATCGTGACGACCATCGTTCAAGGCATCGTCGAGCAGCACTGCGGGCATGCCGGCGGCCATTGCCGGTTCTTCCAAATGCTGCAGGAGCTGCCGAAATCGCTTGAAAACAATGGGGTGAAAAAGGTCGACGTCCTGGTATTGCTCGGCAATCACGACAAGGAAATCCTGGCCGTTCCCGGAGCGCTCAAACTCTTTTACGAAGACTGCCTGGGCTGGACGCTGAAAGACATCCCGGCGGATTATCGCCTGAAGGTCGGACGGATGTACGGCGACGAAAACCAGTTCATGAATCCCGACAGCGCTCCCTGGTTTCCGTTCTACTACGCGGACCTCGGCTTCCGCCTATTCGTAACCCACGGCCAGTGGCGCGACGGCGACAATTCTCGAGCACTGCCCGAATGGACCATCGAGAAAGGCTGGCAAATCGAAACCTGGAAGCGCCTCCGCTATCGGCCGTTCACCGATCCCTGCTTCGGCGACACGGTGGCGGCGGGCGTCCTGTCCGGGTTCATCTGGAAAGCGAAACGCGCTTTGGCCGAGGAGGACCGGCGACGGATAGCCTTGTCGGAAGCGAAGAGCGAAGGCGTGAGCCGTCTGGAACGGGTCCTGGACGAACTCGATCTGTACCGGCCGAGCTATCTCTCGGTTTCGCGCATCATCGAAGAAACCCGCAAGCTCAAGGAACGGCCCGATATCGCCCGCACCATCGAAAAACTTCTGCAAGACTGTGTGTTCCAGTGGCTGAACTGGGACTTTACTTATGAAAGCTCCCCCCGGAAACGGCGTATCGGCCTCAAATTTCTGCGCGGGTGGTTATGGATCGCGAGCAAGTTGCACCGGACGCTGGAACTCAAGGCGATCGAGTGGTTCATGAAAATCCTCGCCTGGTTCCGCACTCACCACCGGGTAGAGGCGGTCACTTTCGAAGAAATGAAAACATTCCCGGCTTTCCTGCCGGAAAATCGCATCTACGGATTTCACATTCACGGCGAAGGCCATACCCACAATCCGCTGCAGGAAGAACCGGATATCGCCCCGGGACAGAACTACACCTACATCAATTTCGGCACCTGGCGCGACCAGATCGTGGAGAAGAATTCCGGCCACTGGTTCATCAAGCTCCTGAAGTGGACCCAGCCGAGCTATCGCCGCCGCAGCGTCGGCCGCGCCCTGTTCGTCCTCGACCTCAAGCCGGCAGCCGGTGAAAACAAGAGGAATTTCTCGTATTGGGTTGAAGACAATTTGACCTGGAGCGATAAGCTGGATTGGAAATAAGGTATAGCGCGGAATAGCCAATGCCGTTAAGTTAGGCCGTCATGCCGGCAGGAAATGCCGGCATCCAGGGCACAAGGATGGGATCCGCCCCATGCCATCCTTGGCGGCTGGATTCATGCCGGGCTGTCCTGCCCGGCACCCTTCGGGATGGAGCCATCGCTTACGAAATGCGCTCGAGCAGCGCGTTGCGCGCTTCCGTAATTCGAAGAAACTGTTCGTGGCTGCCACCGACGTCGGGATGCGCCTTCTGGGCGAGCCGCCGATAAGCAGCTTTGATCTGGGAGGGCTCAAGCTTCCCGTCGATCGGAAGATTCAATGTCTCTCGGTGCTGCCGCTCGTCGAGTTGCTGGCGGAGGGTTCGGCGCCTCCTCCGACCATTGTTGAATCGCGCATGTTTTTCGTAAAGTCGCTCCTGCGCCGCACGGCGGGTTTCGTAAGACTCCCGCCGCAACTCCACTTGATCCTCTTGCCATCTCTGGCGCGACATAACGATACAAGCAGCGAAGGCAATCCGACCGCGTGTCTCGAGCTCGTCGAGGTTAAACGGACCCAACATCTCGAAGGGCGGATCCATCCAGGCACTTCTGCCGCTCGCGCCGACCTCGACCCGGCCAATCGTCGCCATCACGGCGAGTCCGGAAGAGCCGTTCCAGATGACCCATTCCTCTTTATCCGCAGGCCGCGGGCTGTCATGCATAAGCCGTCTCCGGGCACTTCGCGGTCACGGGGCCGCGAGTTGACGCTGGGACTTCACCGGTCGATGCCGATGTGGAGCTCACAGCGCTCGTGGCAGGGTTTGAAGTGAACACCACTGGGATATCTCATCTGGAAGGGATTTTGAAAGGAAATTCCAATCGGCAAGCAATTTACGCACCACCGATATGGCCACACCGAGATTCGGCGCCATCCGCCGCCTAACCCGGTGCCAAACCGCATACGCCACGACAATTCGGCTGGCTCTACGTTAGTGTCGGAATCGCCCATGTCGAATCATCTGAATGCCAAGCCTGCACTCAGGCGGTGCTTTGCGCTTTCATTTGGTGCGGTTGCGGCACTTGTCACGGACGTACGATTCAACCCGTCCCGGATGGCAATAGGGTAAGGTCTTGTATTCCAGCATACGTGATTACAAGACCTGCCCCCTCTTTTTGCGCAGAGTGACTATTCGCCTGGCATGCGGCGAATGGCGCCTCTATCGCCGCATATTTTGCGGTAAATGGCTGGTCGATGCGGAGATTGCGATCCATAATATCCGCATGACTAGCGGCGATTATCAATACATCTGGCAGACCGGCGATTGGCCGAACTGGCGTTACGATTTGGCGGCACTGGCCAGTCCTATGGCGGAGGTCAGTCGCGCCCAAGGAAACCTGTTGGGGCGCCTGGCCGACGTGGGTATGGCGCTGCGCGATCAGGCGCGCCTTGCTGCGCTCACCGAAGACGTGGTCAAGACCAGCGAGATCGAGGGTGAGCCGCTCAATGCCGAATCCGTTCGCTCAAGCATCGCCCGTAGGCTGGGCGTGGACATCGGCGCCCTGGCCCCCGTCGATCGGCACGTCGAAGGCATGGTCGAGATGGTGCTCGATGCCACTGCCAACTGCCAGGCACCGGTGTCGCGGGAGCGCCTGTTCGGCTGGCATGCCGCGCTGTTTCCAACCGGCTACTCCGGCCTTTCCAGGATCAAGGTCGGCGGCTGGCGCGACGATGCCACGGGGCCCATGCAAGTGGTGTCTGGCCCCGTCGGCCGGCAGAGGGTGCATTTCGAGGCACCACCCGCCGACACACATCTCCATTGACGAATTGAATGTCCGCGCCTGCGATTACTGGAAGCTTGCGAGTGGAAAATATCCAAGCTGGCTGAGTATATGGCCACTTCGAGCCAGCCTCAGCAGCAATCTTATCTGCATTGCGCACCATCCATTCATAAGTTGCCGACCCCATGGCCAATGCACCCACATCCGCGATGAACTCTGGAAAACTGGAGTTGTTCAAATCCCCGAGGGGGGGGAAAAGCCAGTCCAGCGAGTCATCTTCAGTTGCGATGAAGCCGTCAAGACTTGTGGCCGCGTAGTACTGAGTTTTCATAGCTTGTTTACTCGCTTCATGCTTCTGCCCAACGCTTCGGCTCAGGCGCGCATAAAAGCGCTGCTCCTGCAGCCTGAAAGAACAATAAAGGCGACGCGCTTTTGTGCGTCGCTTGGAGCCGATAGTTAGGCTTTGGGTGATGTGTCTAGTAATTGGGAACAGATGCTATGCTATGCCATACCACTGCATCTAGTGCTTAATTGCAAAAATAAACGATGCAAAAATCCAATATAACAAATTGATTATATGTGGGTTTTTGTATTCGCTGATTAGCGCGATTAAGCACTAGCACCATTGCAGTTTCCGGTGCGATCTTCCCCACAAGCGCTGGGTGAGGTGCGAAGCCGAATACCTGGCCTGGGGCACGAACCAACCCACGATGCTGAAGCTGCCACACGACCTCTGGCATTAGAGCAATTCTCGTATGGGTGGCGGGAACTTGCCCAGATTGGGTGAATCAGAAGGAGATGACTCCTTATTCCTTAGATTTGCGGCAGAAAATCATCGCCGCCCTTGATCGGGGCGTGGGCTCCCAACGCACCGTAGCGGATTTGTTCGGTGTTAGCCTCGCCTTTGTCGAACGCTTGTTGCAGCGGCAGCATACGACCGGGACGCTGGCGCCACGACCCCATGCCGGGGGTCCTCCGCGCTGCCTGGACGAGACCGACGAGCGGCTGATTCGCCAGTGCCTGGAACAACAGCCCGACCTTACCTTGGACGAACTCCGCGAGACGCTGGGCCGGGTGGTGCAACGCCTGAACTTGCCCTGAAAAAAAAGACTCTTCACGCGACTGAGCATGAGACGGACCGGGTGAAGCAAGCCCGGCAGGACTACCGCGCCGAAGTCTCCGCGTTGCCCGTGGGCTGCCTGCATGTCATCGACGAATCCGGCATTCACCTCGGCCTGACCCGGCGCTACGGCCGAGCCGCTCCAGGGATCCGGGGGGAAGATACGGTGCCGTTCAACCCCGGCCCCCATGTGAGTGTCATCGGTGCCTTGTCCTGTCGGGGCATCGGTGCCGTCATGAGCATTGAGGGCGCAACCGACGGGCCCGTTTTCCTCGCCTATGTCCGGCAGGTGCTGGCCCCGACCTTGGCCGAGGGAGATGTCGTGGTCATGGACAATCTCAGCGCCCACAAGGTGGCGGGGGTCCGCGAGGCGATCGAAGCGAAGGGGGCCAAGGTCCTCTACCTCTCGCCCTACTCGCCCGATTTCTCGCCGATCGAGCCCTGTTGATCGAAAATCAAGACCGCCTTGCGCGCCGCCAAGGCCCGCACCCGCGAAGCCTTGGATGAGGCTCTCGCCGCCGCTCTGGCAACGATTACCCCTCTCGATGCTCGAAACTGGTTCACCTCTTGTGGTTATGCCCTACACTGACCTGAGAACCACTCTAACGTCTTCCTTTACAATTATGTCGTTCATCGTTTCTCCGATCTCGATTCAAGCAGGCAGCTAACGCCAGCCATCACCGGTGACAAAGCCGCAGCGAAGCGGAGGTTTTGGCATCCGGTGCATGGCCTGGTTAGCTACCGATCCTCATGCAAGCGGCCTTCGACATATTTGTGGAGGATACTGGCAACAAGCGTTTGGTAGGGAATACCCTCAGCCAGCGCTTTCTTCTGCAGCCCACGAAGGTCCTTGGAAGAAAGCCTTATGTTGATGCGGGCATCTCTCTTGAACATGGCCTCGGCGTACTGTTGATGCCGAGCTCTTCGATCCTCAATATCTGGTGCCCGCTGTAACTCCCCAGCATCGAACGCGTCCAGAATTTCCTGCTCTTCTTTATCCAGCCTGCTCATTTCGGACCTCTCAAATAGGTTTTGGTCGCTTTCCGGCTCGGAATGATCGTTTTCAGAAAAACTTCATCTTCCGATTCTACAAAGGGCACGAGATAGGCGTACCCCTCTATTTCAATCACATGAATCTGCTGGCCCGGATACCGTTCCTGATTCGGATGCTCGAACGTATCCAGGATGCCTCCAATCGAGATGTGCAAAACCACATCCTCGAACGAGATGTTCCTTTCCTCTTGGAGAAGCTTGTTCTTCTCTGGGTTCCATGTGATGGGTTTCATGAGCAGAGTGTAGCACATTGTGTGCTTTTTGTACTCAAGAGCTCTCGCGGTAGGAACGCCCGTTACCGGGCGCCCCCCGCACAGACCCGGACGTGCGATTTTCCGCATCCGGTTCCTCGGTTGTACTCGCCTTCGCGACGAGCGCGTTGTTATACAAAGGCCACAGGCTCGCGCCGCTTCTCGGTTGTCCGGGGCAAAACCACGTTTAACTTCTCCAGCGCTGCGCTGAACTGAGCCCAGTTAAAGCTGCTCCGCTTCCCACCCCGACGATTGAGCCACTTGAAGGCACACTGAATCGTCCCGGTATCGGCGACACGATGCCGCCTTGCGGGGTCCCGGTCACCGGGTGCAGTACCTGCCCGTCGGTGTCCAGTATGCCCGCCTTCAGCCATTTACGGATGAGGTTGAGAAAAGCCCGGTCGTCGATCCGCAGGCTCAACATTTCCAGTCGCCAGTCGTGATCGATGGTGTCGAAGAAGCCTTTGATGTCGGCCTCCACCCCGTGTCCAATCTTGCCGTATTGAAGGTTGAACCCGAGATCGCCAACCGCATCCTTGGCCCCTCGCCCGGGACGGTAGCCATAACTGACGGGCAGGAAGTCCTGCTCGTAGATGGCGCCCAACAGCTTGGCGCAGGCGAGCTGCACCCACTGGTCTTCCAGAGCGGGGATCCCCAGCGGGCGTTCGCCGCCGTTTTCCTTGGGGATGTAGCAGCGTCGGACCCGTTTGGCCCGGTAGCGTTTTGTCTTCAGTGCGTTTTCGTCGGCAAAGGATTGCCGACCTACAAATGGCTGAAGCAATTCGCTCGAACCGAAGGCGCCGACGACTTTCGCCAAGCCTGTTTTGCCATAGGAGCGAGACGGACACGCTCTGGCCAGCCTAACCGGGGAGTAAAGCCCAGAATTCAAGCCGCCAAGTCGACGACTGGCGCCCTGGGGCGGTCCAGCGCCCGCGCGAGGAAGGCGGCGATCCGCTGCCAGTGGATTCGAAGCGTCACGTCGTCGTAGTTTTCCGGTCGGCCGTCGAGGTCGAGGACGATCGCATTGCCGCGGGCCATGAAGACCGCCGCCAGGTCTTCCACCGGTCCGGCCGCGAGGGTCCGGGTGTGGGCGCGGCAAGGGCCGAACCGGTTTGGCGGTTCGAAGGGCATGATGTTGATCTCGGTGCCGAGCAGGCCGTGGGGGTAGCCGGCTCTTTCGAGGTCGAATTCCAGATGCTCGAAGCGGTAGCGCTGATGTTGGCGTAGTCGCGGCAGATCCCGACGCACGGCTTCGGCAATGGCGGCCAGCGATTGCTTTTCTGCGTTCAGCACAGGCAGCGGCATCACGTTCATCGCGCTGCATGGCGTGCGCGCCACCGTTCCGCTGTGCCGCATCATGTTTGTCATGCCCAGTACCACGTCGCGGCCATGACCGTGCACGGCGAGAAAAGCAGCGAATCCGGCGATCAGGAGTTCGGGCCAGCTCAGATTGAGTTCCGGCGCGCGCGTTTTTAGGCGAGCGACGGTTGGCGCGGGTAGCTCGCCGCCGATGCGCCGGCCTCGGCCTATGCCGGTGACCGTATTTGGGCACAAGGATTTGGGCGACAGTCCCGCCAGCGTATCGAGCCAGAATCGCCGATCGGTTTCCCGATCCGGCGAATCCTGGTAAGCCCCGTCGGCCTCCACCACCGGGCCGAGATCGCCGAACACGGCCGGCGGCGCGGTCTCGCCCGACACCAGCGCGCCGTAATGCGCGGCGACGCGGCGCGCGATGAGTTGAAAACCGTAGCCGTCCAGCAGCAGGTGATGGGCTCGGTGCAGCCAGACATGGCGATCCGGGGCGCGGCGGTAGAGACGGTGGTCGTAGAGGTACCCCGTCTCGGGATCGAAAGGCCGGATCAGTTGCGCCGAGAGCTCGGTGGCGAAATCGCTGTCGGAGTACCTTTCGACGGTTTCGACCGCGAGGGCGGGGAGGCGCGGCGCGATGCGCTGCTGCTCGTAGCCGCCGTCGTGCTTGACGATGCGGACGTGCAGGGATGTCGCTTCGCACAAGGTCGCGTGCACCGCCCGTTCGAACAGGACGGGATCGAACGGGCCTTCCAGTTCCGTGCATTCCGCGGCGTGAAAGACGCTGTCGTCGCCCGCGAGTTGCTGCCCGAGAAGTACGCCGAGTTGAGCCTGGGTCAGCGGCGAGGCGCCGCCCACGGCCGTCATGCCGCTGCCCGGGCCGTGCCGGGCGCGGAGCCGAGGAGGATATGCCAGGCTGCCAGCGTCGGCATCGTCACCAGATCGGCGAATTCCGCGTGCCAGCCGCGCTGACGCCAGCGTTCCATCAGCATCATGAGGTTCACCGAATCCAGCCCCATGAGGAGCAGATCGTCGTGATCGCCAAGTAGGCCGGGGTCGATTCCCATTTGCTCGGCGATCTCGACCCTGAGCGATTCCAGGGTGAGTTCCTCGCCGGTCAGCGCCCGCACGGCGTCCTCGGTCCCGCAAACCCGCGCGCAACGGCCAGCGGCGTAGTGCAGCGCCTGCTCGTGATCCTCGCGCGAGAAATCGGCGAGCGCGTCGCCGATCAGAAAGGGCTGGATGTCGAGCATGAAGGCTTCCGCCGCGGTCATCAGGCAGCCGATGTGGGCGTACACCCCGCAGATCAGCAACTGGTCGCGGCCCATTCCGCGCAGCCGCGCTTCCAGGTCGGAGCGCTTGAACGCGCTGTAGCGGCATTTGGTCAGCACGGTGTCGCCGGGCTGGGGCGTAACCGCGTCCACAATGCGCGTCGATTCGGGCCGGTCGGGAATGCCGTCGCCCCAGAAATCGTTCAGCAAGGCGCGGTCCTCGGGCGCCTGCCCGCCGGGCTGCGCGGTGTAGAACACCGGAATGCCGGTCGTTCGGGCCGCGGCGATCAGGCGGGCGCAGCGGTCCAGAAGCTCCGGGACGGGCGGCTGCGTCGGATCGTAGAAATCCAGGAAGTATTGCTGCAGATCGTGCACCAGCAGTGCGGCGCGCGTCGGCTCGATCCGCCAGGCGACCTTGCCTTCGGGGAACTCGTGCGGTATCTCATACGGGGCGATGCGGGGAATGCTCATGACGTGCTCCTCTTCGTGGCGCCGGCCATGAGTCGCAGCTGCTGCTTGGCGACCTTGCCCGGCGCGGTGAGTGGAAGATGATCGACGAATTCGAATCGGTCCGGAATCTTGTGGATCGCCAGGCCGCAGCGATCGCGCAGATGCAGCTTGAGATCCAGCGCGAGCCGAGCCGGTGGCTCCGTGGCGGTCCCGGCCAGCTCGACGAAAGCGCAGCTGCGTTCGCCGAGCCAGGCATCCGGGATCGAAACCAGCGCGGCGTTGCGTACCTGCGGATGGCTCAGCAGATACCGCTCGACTTCCTCGGCGGCGATCTTCTCGCCCGCACGGTTGATCTGGTCCTTGGCCCGCCCCATCACTTGAAGATTGCCGTCGGGGCGGCGCCGTACGAGGTCGCCTGTACGGTAGAAGCCGTCGCCGGTAAAGGCAAGCCGGTTGTACTCGTCGGCGCGCCAGTAGCCGCGGATGGTGTAGGGGCCGCGGGTCAGGAGGTGCCCGGTTTCGCACTCGGGCAGGTCGAGGTCCTCGTCGTCGACGATGCGGATTTCGTCGCCGGGGGAGATCGGTCGGCCCTGGGTTTCCATGACGACGGCTTCGTCGTCGTCCAGGCGCGTGTAGTTGACCAGTCCTTCCGCCATGCCGAACACTTGTTGCAGCGTGCAGCCGAAGGTCGGCCGTACCCGCCGAGCCACCTCCGGCGCCAGGCTGGCGCCGCCCACTTGCACCAGACGCAGGCTGTCCAGTGTCGGACGCTGGCCGCGCACGGCTTCCAGCCAGACCAGCAGCAGCGCGGGAACCAGGGCCACGTGGGTGACCGATTCGGCGGCGATCAGCGCAAATGCGGCGGCGGGATCGGGCCGCGGCAGCAACACGATGCGGCCGCCCGCATGCAGCGTGCCGAGCGTGCCCGGCGAGCTCAGCGGAAAGTTGTGGGCCACCGGTAGTGCCGCCAGAAAGGCGGTATCGGCGTCGAAGCGGCAGATGTCGACGCTGGCGCGCACGCTGTAGAGATAATCGTCGTGGGTGCGGGGGATCAGCTTCGGGGTGCCGGTGCTGCCGCCCGAAAGCTGCAATAGAGCGATCACGCCGGCGTCGGGGTCGGGCAGTGCTCGCGGCTCGGCGTACAAGCTGTCCAGCGACGTGAATTCAGCGGCTTCGCCCGCCACGATGACATGGCGCAGACTCGGCGCCAGAGCGAGGACTTCGCGCGCGAGATTCCGGTAATCGTAGCCCTCGTGACGGTCGGCGATCACGTAAGCCGAGGCTTCTGCCACTTCGCAGAACGCGCCGATCTCGGCGCGCCTGTGGCCCGGCAGGGCCAGCACCGGAATCAGGCCGAGCCGGAAGCAGGCGAAGCAGACGGCGAAGAATTCCGCGATATTCGGTAATTGCACGACCACCCGTTCGCCCGGCACGAGGCCGAGGGCCAGAAGTCCCGCGGCAAGGCGATCCGCGCGCCGGTCCAGCTCCCGATACGACCAGCGCCGCTCGCCGCAGACCAAGGCCGTCCGCTCGCCGTGGCGCTCCGCGAGTTCGCGCAAGAAGGCGCCGAGCGTTTGACCGCGCCACCAGCCGCGCTCGCGGTATTCGCGGGCGAGATCTTCCGGCCAGGGCGTGAAATCGGCGCCGCTCATGCGTTCCCTCCCGTCAGGGCGTCGAGCAGGGTGCGGAACTTGGCCGCGGTCTCCGCGACCTCGAGCCAGGGATCGGAGTCCGGCACGATGCCGGCCCCGGCGTAGAGGCGGGCGCGGCCGCCTTCGACTTCCGCGCAGCGTATCGTTACTGCCCATTCGCCGTCGCCCTCGGCATCGCACCAGCCCACCAGCCCGGTGAACAAACCGCGGGAGAAGTGTTCGAGCCGGCCGATCGCCTGCCGCGCCAGAGCGCGCGGTTCGCCGCAGACCGCCGGTGTTGGATGTAACGCCCGCGCGAGTTCGATCGCGGTCGCGGCGGGATCGCGCAGCTCGCCCCGAACCCGCGTCGAGAGATGCCACAATCTGGCCGTGCTGATCAGCTCGGGCGCAGGCGGGCAGTCGATGATCCGGCAGTACGGTCTTAGAGCGTCCACCACCGCTTCGACCACCAGCGCATGTTCGTGCCGGTCCTTGGCGGAGCGGAGCAGCGCTTCCGCGCGCGCCCGGTCCTCGTCGGGATCGGCGCTGCGCGGCGCGGTACCGGCGATGGGATTGGCGAGTACTCTCGCGCCGGTGCGCCTGACCAGGAGTTCGGGGCTGGCGCCGATCAGACGGCGCGGCGTGAATCCGCGTAACGTGGGCGGCAGATTGACGGCGAACGTATAGCCGGCCGGATTACGGCAAGCGAGATTGCGCAGCAGTCGAGCCTGGTCGATGTCGCACTCGCCGACGACATCGAGCGTTCTCGACAGCACCACTTTCTTCAGAGCCGTTTCCCGCATGAGCGTGAGCGCTTCCCGCACGCCGGCGGCATAGGCAGCCGGCGGCGGAAATTCGTTGGTCGTGCAGCCGCTCAGCGCGGACTCTGTGGCCGCCGGCTGCGTATGCCGCAGCCGGCCGGCGCGTTCGAGCCGTTCGGGGATGTAGAGTATCGGCGCGGCTTCGGGATCGAACGGCAGCGCTCCCACCACGATCGGCCGTTGCACGCCACGGTCTCGCGCTTGCCCGAACAGCCGGGGCAGAGCGTCGTCCAGGGATGCGCCGGCGCGAATCGGCAGACTCGCCAGGATTCCCCGCCCCAGCCAGGTGGCGCCGGGCGACGCGAAAAAGAAGCTGGATTCTTTGCCGTAAGCGCGCAACAGGGCATCCGCGGATAACGCCTCCGACGAGTCTTCGTCATCGTGCGTCGGGAGATGGGGCTGTGTCTCGTTATGCATAGGCACCTCAAAACTCGATGCGGGTGGAAACCAGGAAACTGCGTCCCGGGTTTTTCAGCGGGACGATGAAGCTGGCGGAGGAACCGGCGGTGTAGCGGTCCACGTAGTCGGTGTTGGTCAGGTTGTTGACCTCGGCGCGCACGGTAAGCCCGCGATAGAACGAGGGCTGCCACTGGGCGAAAACGTTGTAGGTCTGATAGCCCGCCAGATCGAGAAAGCCGGAATCCCTGGGGTACTCGTATTGCATCGCGATCTCGGACGTCATGCCGACCTTGACGCCGGCTTCCGGCCAGGCGTAAGCGCCGTGCAGCTTGATGATTTCCCCGACCGGCGAGCCGAGATAGAAAGCCGTCGTGTCGAGCGGACTGCGGTCGAATTCCACTTCCGTCTGGGTATAGTGCGCGCCGAACTCGGCGTTCTCGATCTGATAACCCGCGCCGAGATTGAATCCTTCGGTTTTCAGCGCGGGGCCGTTGATGCGCTTGAATACGCCCGGACCTTCCTCGTACATCGGCGTGTTCTGGATCCGGGTCGAGAACACCTCGCCTTCCACCCAGAATCCGTCGATGGTGTAGTTCAGCCCGACCTTGGCGTTGGTCGACCGCATCGGATCGAGGTCGTCGGAATACGAGGAGTAAGGCATGGTGTGGAAGAGGGCAGCCTCGGAAAGCGGAATGCCGCCGAACACGTAGGCATACCCGCCTTTCAGGGTCAGTCCCGGCGCGACGGCCAGGCTCAGCGAGACATTGGGACTGGCGCCGGTGTTCTCGAAACGTTTCCGGTCGACCGATTCCAGTTCCTGGGAATCGATGCGAAGACCGGTGGATAGCGTCACCCAATCCAGAGGTCGGCTGCGGAGTTGCGCGAAACCGCCGAGGTTGGTGGACGTCTCGACGAACACGGCATCCCTGAAGTTGTCGGTCGTCGCACGGTCGTTGTAATAGTCGATACCCGCCGTGAGTTCGCCCAGCGGTGTCCTGAACCGGTTCAGGGCGGTCATGCCGAAACTCTCGATGGCGGAATTGAAATAGCCGGGGCGGAAACCGCCGGTTGGGCTCGGACGGGAAAGCGAGGTGTCGTTGTAATAAAACCGGATTTCCGGGTCGTAGAGTTCGCCCGGCATCCGGGTGCTGTACTTGAGATTGGCCGTGGTGCGTTTGAACGTGTTCTCGCTATAGATCGCCTGCCCGCGCGCCGAGGAGAAGTTCGCCCGGAAGGGGCGGATGCCGTCGTCCACCATATGCTGGCCCGAGGCTTCGATTCGATGTCCACCCTCGCTCGTGTAGGCCACCTTGCCCAGAGCGCTGATCTGGTTGGCGCCGGTGCCCCGCACCCGTTCGCCGTCGCCGGCATCGTAATCCTTGCCTTCGATGTGGGAGGCATAGCCCAGCGCCTCGAAACCGTGGCCACGAGCGTAAGCCGCCCCGGACTCGGTGAAGGCACTGAGATTGCTGGCGAAACTGCCGCCGAGGAATGCACCGAAGTTTCGCCCGGCAGGCAGAAAATCGTCGACATCCCTGGTTTCGTAGCGCAGTGAACCGCCGAGCGTGCCCGGGCCGGCGTCGGCCGCCGCCACGCCCGCGTCGACGCCCACCGACTTCAGCATGTTGGGATCGATCAACAGATTGGTGTTGTGATGCCAGAGATTGTTCGCCTGCCGCGCCCCGTCGATCTGCACGTTGAGGTTGGTTTCCTCGATACCGTTGACGAACACTCTCTGCGAAAACGCGGTCGGTCCGCCGACACCCACCGAGACGTTCTTCTCGAACACGTCCTTGATCGACGTGGACGGCGTATCCTCGACTTCTATGACATCATCCGGCGCCGCAACCCCCGATACATTGACCGTGCCCAGCACCACGGCATCGTCGGCCGCCGGCTTTCCGGTTTCCGCCCGTACGCTGCCGGCCGCCGCGAGCAATACCGCCAGCCGGATCGAGACAGCCGACGCGGCGGAGATCTTATTCTTCATATTCCAGCCCCCCAAATGAGAATGATTTGTATTCGCGTGATGGAGGCGATATTATCCGGTCCGACGCCAGTTGCCGCGTTTGCGGCAGAGGCAAATTTCTTTGTCAGCCGTTCGGGTCGCAATCGATGCGATCCGTGGAAAGTTTTTCCGGAATCAGCCGATGAATAGAGAACTCACGATTTCACGACGTACGGTCGAGTGCGCGGAACTTTCGAGGCCGGGGCTGGATACACCGGCCGGCGCAGAGGGCGTGGTTGGATTGGGTGGCGTTCCCGTCGTCACCGGCCGAGTGCGGGAACTGAGGGTGCGTCCGGGCTTGACGGTATACACCGCCGACGTTCGCGACGAGCAGAATCTGGAGGTCAGGGGCACGCTACAACCTGGGCTGCTGCTGGTGTTGCCGCTAACCGGCGAGGCCGACGTGTCCTATGGCGGATGCTGTTTTCAATTGGGCCATCAAGGCGGCGGCGATGCACGGTCGCGCCGCGAAGGGCTGGCCCTCGCGCTGACCCGGCCGGAAGGGTTCGCCCGCCGGTTGCGCCGCGGCGCGTGCCGTCGCGTGGTGAGCCTCATGCTCGCCAGCCAATGGCTTGCGGACAACGAAGAAGCGCTCTCTGCCCATCCCGGTCTGATCCGGTTTCGCGGCACGCATCTGGCCGCGCGGCACTGGCGCTTGACCCCGCGCCTCTTGGCCTTGGCGGCCGATCTGATCGAACTGCGCTTAGGCATGCCGCCGCTGATGCGTCTTTACTTGGAAAGCCGCTGCCTGGAAATCATTGCCGAAGGACTCGGCGCGCTCTCCGGCAGCGAGCCGATGTCGGCCTGCACGATGCGGCCGCGCGAGCGGCGGCGCCTGGCGCAGTTTCGCGAGTTCCTGGACAGCGGCGAGGGCGACGGCTGGTCGCTGCAAGCCTTGGCCGATCGCATCGGCATGAGCCCCAGCACCTTGCAGCGTTACTTCCGTGCTTATACCGGCATGAGCGTTTTCGCTTACCAGCGGCGCCGGCTGCTGGACGTTGCGCGCATCGCGCTGGAACGCGAAGGGATCAGCGTGAACGAGGCTGCGCACCGAACCGGTTACACCAGTGCCGCCAACTTCGCCACGGCATTCCGGCGTCAATTCGGCATCCCGCCGAGTCAACTGCGTCCGCGGAACTGAGACGGAATATCCCAAACGCCAGTCCGCATTTCTCCTAGGGTTCGCAACCAGACCACACCCTGATCCTGCTTGCGCCACCTATTACACACTCGCCATTGATTTGCGTCGGCGGCATAGCCTTGTTTATGAGTTCGTTCGGCGCGGTGCGTCATCCGGCATGCCTTGCCTGTCATCAGTCAAAATGGCGGGTCCCGATCAACTCACGGTGAACCCGAGGCTAACTTCCCCAGCCTGAAGACCTGGCACAAGTCCTTCCGTCTCCGCTGGCGAGCGGGCGGCCACCGACTCAATTTCGATCTGCACCGCGCCGGTGGCCTTTACGCCTGGATCGTCCTCTTCACAGTGTCACTCTCCGGGCTGTCGTTCAATCTGCGTGAGCCTTTCAAGGCGGCGGTCGCATGGGTGTCGCCGCTCACTCCCGCATATGGCGACGTCGCGCGGAGACCGGCCGTGCCGCTCGAAAACCCGCTACTCGGTTTCGAAGATGCGATTCGCATCGCCACAGCGGTACGGCCCGGGCTTCAGGCCCGACGATGTCGGCTTTGCGCCCGACTTCGGCCTCTACCGGGTCAGACTTCGGGGTGAGGACGACATCGCCGATTACGGGCAAACCAAGGTTTACGTCGATGCCCAAACCGGCGTCGCGCGCCATATCGACGAACGAGCCGGACGCACGGGGGGCGACCGTTTCATGGACTGGCAGTTCCCGCTGCATTCCGGTCGCGCCTTCGGACTCGCGGGCCGGATGATTATTTGCGGTTCGGGTTTGGTGCTTTCGGTGCTCGTCGTTACCGGTATGGTCATTTGGTGGAAAAAGTGCAAGGCCCGGCACTGTCGATCAGACGGAGAGAAATAAGATTTGCGTCGCCGACCTCCGAGATGCCGTCCCTGATCCAGCCCGCCACCGTATCGACCGAAACGGAGATCGGCATCCGCTGGAGCGGGGAGCAGGTCGACGCAGGACTAGCCCTTTTCGAGATCGCCCGTCCCTACCGTTTCGAGCGGCAGGTCGTCTCGGTCTGGCGCAGCGAGCAGCTCTCGGTGCAGAACGTCACCGATGCCTTCGCCTGGAGCTACGTCGGGGGCGGGCTCGCTTATGCCATGCCGCCCTCGAACGTTCGGCATCACGCAGTCCCTGAGCCTGTCGATGGACTTGATCAGAGCTTCTTTAGAGCGAGACGCAGAACGACTTTCATAAGCGGCTCTAGCCGGCCTCGCGAACCTCTTCGCAATGGCCGGCAAAACGGGTAGCCAGGGTACTCTTGTCTGGAGTGCTTGCTACGGCCCGTCTTCTCAATGACCGGGTCAGGATCGCCAACGTGGTGCCGTTGTGGAGCAGGGCGGCGGCCACGGGCGGCAGCCATCCGAAGGTTGCCGCCACTAGCAGGAGAGAATTGACGGCCACGTCCAGACGGAAATTGCCGTGGATGAGATCCCGGATGCGAACTGCGAGCTCTCGTGCTTGGGCCAGGCCCTCCAGGTCGTCCCGCAACAGGATCACGTCGGCCGCTTCGCGGGACAGGAGCGCTCCCCGCGGCATGGCAACGCCGATATGGGCGGAGACGAGCGCGGAAGCGTCGTTGACGCCGTCGCCGACGAACACGACTTTACCGCCGGCCGCCTTCAGCGCTTCGACGACTCGCAACTTGTCTTCGGGCGACTGCTCGGCGTATAGCCGATCGATGCTCAGCTCTTCGGCCAGGGCTTCGGCCCGGTGGCGGGCATCGCCGGTCAGCATGATCTGTTGATCGATTCCCAAGTCCTTGAGCCGGGCCAGGACGGGACCGGCATCTTCGCGAACCCGATCGCGCAGGGCGACGAACCCGATCAGGGTGTCGTCCTCTGCCACGTAGAGCAAGGTCTTGCCTTCCGTCAACCGCTCGGCTATAGCCGGCTCATGGGAAGCGAAGGCGATGCCGACATGTTCTTCCAGATAGTGGCGGCTGCCCACGAAAACTTTCCGTCCGTTCACCTCGGTATGGAGCCCATGGGCAATCACGAATTCGACCGCGCCGTGATCCACATGGCGATAGCCCCGACTTTCGGCATATTTCACCAGGGCTTCGGCATACGGATGCCGGGTGTGTTCTTCCAACGAAGCTACCAGGGCCAGAAGCTGCTCCTCGGAGCGATCCGGTTTCAGGGGAATGACATCGGCGATTTCCAGCCGGCTGTGGGTGAGCGTGCCGGTCTTGTCGAATACGGCGGTATCGGCGCCCGCCAGGTTTTCCAGCGCCTGCGCGCCCCGGAACAGGATGCCGGCCTCGGCGGCATCGTGCATCCCCGAGATGAAAGCGAGTGGCGTGCCCAGCTTGAGGGCGCAGGAATAATCGATCAGAAACACCGAGGCCACCCGCTTGGGGTCCAGGGTCAGGGCAAAGATCAGTCCGCCCAGGGTGAAGGTCAGGTATACCAGGCGGTCGCCCAGCCTTTCCGCCAGGCGCTGGGTGTCGGACGGGCGGCGCAGGGATTCCTCGATATAGCGGCCCAGCCCCGCCGCCGCGGTGTCCTCGCCTACCCGCGTGGCCCGCAGCACCAATCGGCCTTCCATGACGAAGCCGCCGGCCAGCACCTCGTCGCCTTGCTCCTTTCGTACCGGCATGCTTTCGCCGGTCAGCGACGACAGGTCGAGCAGGGCCGAGCCCTGTTCCACCCGGCCGTCCACCGGAACGGGATCGCCCGGTCCGATCGCCACCCGCTCGTTTTCTCCGATCTCCCGAGCGTCGACCCGGCGGAGTTCTCCGTTCCGTTCCACCCAGGCCTGTTCCGGCGGGCGTTTCAACAATTGTTTGAGCAGGCGATGAGCTTGCCGTTCGGCGCGGGTCTCAAGATAGCCGCCGGTCTGGATCAGCAGATGGGTGGCATTCGCGGTGAAAAAGCCGCCCTGTCCCGCCGCGATGCTCACCGCGAGAGCGTCCAGCACTTCCACCTTGACGCCGCGACTCAGCAGGGTTCGGATACCCTTGACCAGGGTCGGGCTGATCGAAGCCAGGGTGACCAGGACCTTGAGCGGAGCCGGCAGCACGGGCAGCGAGAGGAGCGCGAGGGACGAAACGATGAGCGGGGTAGGGTCGACTCGGGCGGAGAGATCGGGGTCGCATTCGTGCTGAAAGGCGTTCGGAGGCAGGGCGGCGAGCCAATGCAGCAGGCCGGCGCGGACTTCGGCGCCGCCGTCATACATCACGACCAGCGAACGGGCTCGGCGATTGGTCCGGACCGTCCTCACTCCGTCCAGATCCGAGACACGGCCTTCGAACTCTTCGACGGCGAAACAGGGATGCGCCAGCCGGGCGAGCCGCAGCCGAATCCGGTTGGGTAGTTCGTGGATGATTCGAAAGTCTTCTTCCTGCGTCTTCATGTTTCCTTTGACCACCATCATGGTGGCCTTTTCCTATTTTCCGACCAAAACTTCGCGACGTTACGATGACCGACCCGCGCAATGCAGCCGTCTGTCGGCGCGGGTTCGGAAGAACGTACTCGACCGACGCGAAACGCCTCCCTAAAAGCCTACTCCCAGCAACTCCCCGTTCGCGGCTCCAGCATGGCACACCCGGCAGGATTCCTCCCCGCGTCCGGCCAGGGATGACACCAGCGCATAAGTGAGGCCGTGGTCGGACCAGGTAATGACCTTGTAGCCGGCTATGGCCTGATGGTGAAACACGAGGCCTCGCATGACCACCCGTTCGCCGCCGGAAGGCGTGGCGGCATCGCCGGAGGTGACCACCAGGCTGATTGGTATCGACGTCATCTCGTAAGCCACGTAGGCGGCGTAGCCGTTGTCGAACCCGATCAGCCGCGCCCCCTTGAGGCTATAGATCTTCTTCTGTCCCGAGGTTTCCTGATAGCTCGGCAATACCAACCGAAACGGGACCTTGTTCTCGAACCATGCGGACACTTCGTCGGGATTTTCCGTTATGAGTTCGAGCGGCAGCGCGTCCCTTAGATACCGTTGATGAGCGTCCACGGCGAGCTGCGCAAACTCGGAAGAGTGGCCGCGGAATTCGGGCCAATCTATTTGCAGCACGGCCCAAAGCCCCGAGAGCCCGATGACGACGGCGGCGGCCCAGGCGACGAAGCGGCGAGCCAGTCCCCGGCGGCCTCTCCCTTTGGCTTCGGGAACCGGCGGGGCTTCCCGTTTCGATCCGCCGCTGGCGGGCACGGTTTCGGCGAGCAGCGTTTCCACCCGTTTCCGCAGGGCAGGGGGAGCCTGGTGGAGCGGGCGCACGCTCCGAACGCGGTCGAAAAGGCGCTTTTCCCGATCCAGCATTTCGCGGCAGGCGGCGCAGCGTTCCACATGCGATTCGAAGGCGGACCGATCGTTTCCGCTCAATTCATCGTCCAGATAAAAAACGATTTGGGCTCGGCACTCGTCACATTGCATCATCGGGAACCATCCGGCACGGCTTTCACCCGAACGGGGCTCGGCTGTTCGACCAATAGGCTTTTCAATTTCTCGCGGGCGCGGAAAAGGCGGGACATCACCGTGCCTACCGGGCAATCGAGGATTTCGGCGATCTCCCGATAGCTGAACTCTTCCAGGTCGCGCAGCACGACGATTTCCCGGAATTCCACGGGCAGACCGTCGAGCGCGGCGCGTACCGCCCGTCTTTCGGCCTCTCGAAGGAATAACACCTCAGGGTCGTCGTTTAATCCATGGCTGAATTCCTCGACCGGTTCGATATCGAGCGGGGCGAATTGAGGGCCGCTCCGCGCGTGGCGCAGCCGATTGAGCCAGAGACGGCGCATGATGATGAACAGCCAGCCCTTGAGGCCGCTGCCCTCGGCCAGCCGCTGCCGGTTTTCGACGGCGCGAACATAAGTGTCGTGCACCAGGTCTTCCGCGTCGCTCCGGTGGTGCGTGAGGCTCACGGCGTAACCGTACAGCGCGTACAGGTGTTCCAGGGCCGCGCGGTTGAACCCCTCAGGGCCGTCGGCGAAATTGCTCATCCGATGGTCCGCAGTGCATGGAATAAATCGCTCTCGCGCGTGTTTTGACCTTAAAGCGCCCCAGGCATGGGGCAGCCGTCTTCCGCAAGGAGGCGGATTCGACGGGACGGCGAGCTTTTCAAGAAAGCCCACGGCCCGGTTTATGCGTACCGCAACGATAACACGCTTCGCTACTCCGGCCACACCCGAGGAGTTACGACGATGAAACAGAAACCTCTCGCAACGACCGGACTGATGATGGCGAGCCTCGCGCTCCTCATCGCCGGATCGAACCTGCCTGCCACGGCCGAAGAGAAACCCTCCAGCTATTCGCCGGTGGCCGTCAAGGAAGACTTTCAATCCATCCTGAAACGGATGAAAACGGAAAAGCCGAAGGTGATGAAGCGGCACATGAATTTGCTCGGCGAACGCTATGATCTCGGCGACCGGCCGGCGGAAGGCGTGGCGATGTTCCGCGGTAAGCCCGTCCAGGAGGGCATACGGGTGAAGCTGCCCAAGGGCATGAGCTGGGACAAGCTGGCGGCCATGAGCCCCGAGGACATCAAGGCGAAAGACCTGTTTCCGCAGGGCTTTCTGCCGCTGCCTCACCCCAGTCATCCGGAAGGCGGAATGGTTTTTCCCGAGGACCTGTTGAAGGCCGTCAAAGATCAGGACGGACGCGATCTCACCCGCTTCGACCTGGACTTCGACCTCCCCGAGCACTTCCAGCCCGAGTTTCCGCCGGCCATATTTCTGACCACCCGGCCTGATCTGGGGGATGTTTCCCAGGGTAAATTGGTCACGCCTTCCAACTACTACGAACTCTTCAACGGCATCCTCAATCCCAAGCAACTGGAAGGCTTAAGGCTTTTGGTCACGCCTTTTCCGCAGCAGCAGTTCAACGCGACCGAGGACCGGCGCTCCGAGAAACCTTCCCTCGGCGTGGCTTGCTTCGATTGCCATGCCAACGGCCATACCAACGCCGCGACGCACCTGGTCGGCGACATTCGTCCTCAGGAATTCCGTCACCGCATCGACACGCCTAGTCTCCGCGGCGTGAACGTTCAGCGCCTGTTCGGTTCGCAGCGGGCGCTCAAGACTGTCGAGGATTTCACCGAGTTCGAGCAGCGCGCGGCGTATTTCGACGGCGATCCCGTGATCGCCCAGAAGAAAGGCGTGAACGTTCTCGAAAGGGGAAGCCAGGTGCACTTCATGGCGGAGTTCCAGGAGCTTCTGGATTTCCCGCCGGCGCCCAAGCTGGACGTGTTCGGCAAGCTTGATCCCGGCAAGGCGACCGAGGCCGAGCTGCGCGGACAGGACCTCTTCTTCGGCAAGGCCCGGTGTGGCGTCTGCCATGTTCCGCCGTACTACACGGACAACCTGATGCACAACCTCAAGACCGAGCGCTTCTACAAGCCGCGCCTCATCAACGGCCGGATGGCGGCGAGCGACGGCCCGATAAAAACCTTCCCGCTGCGCGGCATCAAGGAGTCGCCGCCGTACTTGCACGACGGACGGTTGATGACGCTGGAGGATACCGTCGAGTTTTTCAACCTCGTCCTCACGCTGAAGCTCAATGACCAGGAGAAAAAGGACCTCGTGGCCTTCATGCGCCAGCTTTGAAATCGGCAATACGGCTGGACTGGACGGAAATCATTGTCTTACCCTGATTCGGCGTCTTTTGGAAACATCGGACGCCGGATCGATCATGCCAACGTTTCAATCCATAGAGGAGCATTTCATGCCATATCAAGAACCCGCATCCGATCTGTCGAACGAAACCCTGGATATGCACCGGGCCATCGAATCATTGAAGGAAGAGCTGGAAGCCGTCGACTGGTACAACCAGCGGGTCGATGCCTGCAAGGACCCCGAGTTGAAAGCCCTGTTGGCCCACAACCGGGACGAGGAAAAGGAGCATGCTTCCATGCTTCTGGAATGGATTCGCCGGAAGGACCCCACCTTTTCCAAGGAGCTCCGCGATTACTTGTTCACGGATAAGCCTTTGGCGCACGAATAACGGTCATCGAGCGATCTTTCGATGGCAATCGGGTCGGGGTTGCGGGACATCGCCCGTTACCCTCGGCCGATCGCCGGACGACGTAGTGTTCGGGCAGGGCCAGCTCGGTTGCCGGAATTTAGAGCATTTTCTAATTAGATGTACGGCATTGCTGAATCGTCCTGTGTGGCGCGCCCGAGCATCGCCGGCTTGAGTCGGAACCGCCCGAAGGGGCACGCGAGGGATCGCGTGCGGCGACAGAGGCTCACGGAAGTGCCTTCTGTCGTCCCCGGCTTAAGCCGGCGACGTACAGGATCAGCGCGCCATTCGGGTGCCCGCTGATTCGCACCTTCCCTGGTGCGAACCTTGCGGGCGCGCTTCGCGCGTTCAAATCGGCTCCCGGCCGATTTGTCTTTGGGTTACTTTGGATGGGCAAGCAAAGACAAACTCGCCGGGAGCGAGTTTGGACAACCAAAGGCTGGCCCGAAGAAGGGCAAACCTCAGGGATAGGGTTTGCAAAAGTAACTCGCCGGCGGGGCGAGACCCGCTTCAAACTCACTTGCTGCCGAAGGCAGCTTCCTTTTCGAGCGTACATCAGCGATGAAAGCACGCTAGTGCTTAATTGCACTAATCAGTAAATACAAAAATTTAAGCAAAATCATTTTTTTATGTGAGATTTATGCATCGTTTATTTTTGCAATTAAGCACTAGTAGTCGGTCACGCTGGCGGTGATGGATATTCTTAGTGCGATCCGAGTCTGATCCTTTCATTCCTGTGAAGGAGATCAGCGATGCCCCAAAAAATCTATCTGGTCAGGCTCAGTGACGCCGAACATGAGCACTTGGAACAGTTACTGCGCGGAGGCACGACGGCGACGCGTCAACTGACCCGCGCGCGGATTTTACTCAAAGCCGCCGAGGGCTGGCCCGACGAGCGGATCGCCGAAACGCTGACGGTTGGGCGGGCGACGGTCGAACGCACGCGCCGACGCTTTGTCGAGTGCGGACTTGAGGCGCTCCGGGAATGTCCGCGCCCGGGTCAAAGGCCCAAGCTGGATGAGAAAGCCCAAGCCCGGTTGATCGCAGAAGCGTGCAGCGCGGCGCCGGAAGGGCGTCAACACTGGATGCTGCAACTCTTGGCCGACCGGGTTGTTGCCCTCGGATTGGCCGAGTCCTATTCCTATGAGTCGGTCCGTCGGCTGCTGAAAAAAACGAACTCAAGCCGTGGTTGAAACGGCAGTGGTGTATCCCGGAGGTCAGCGCCGAGTATGTCGCTTCGATGGAGGATGTCCTGGACCTTTACGCCGAACCCTATGATCCCAAGCGGCCCAAGGTCAACTTCGATGAAACGAACAAACAACTCATCCAGGAGACGCGTCGGCCCTGGCCGGCTGAGCCGGGGCAGCCTGAACGTTATGACTATGAGTATGAACGCCGGCGTACCCGCAATCTGTTCCTCTTTCTCGAACCGCAGACCGGCTGGCGCCATCTGGAGGTCACCCACCAGCGGACGATGCTGGAGTTTGCGCAACAGATGAGATGGCTGGTGGAGGAGCGTTATCCGGAGGCCGAGAAGATCCGCGTGGTCCTGGACAATCTCAATACACACAAGCCGGCCTCGCTTTATGACGCTGTTCCCCCAGCCGAGGCGCGGCGGATTCTGACCAAGCTGGAGTTTCATTACACGCCCAAACATGGGAGTTGGCTCAATATGGCCGAAATCGAGTTGAGCGTATTGCAGCGGCAATGCCTGGATCGGCGCATTCCGGACGAGGACATGCTCAAGCGCGAAATCGCCGCCTGGGAAGCGGATCGGAACGCCACGCAAGCCACCATCGACTGGCGCTTCTCCGTGACCGATGCCCGTGAAAAACTCAAGCGGCTTTATCCATCTCATTCATCGTGATGAACTACTAGAGCATTTTCATACCTACTGTACGGGCACTGCCGAGTAGGTCGGGAACCCCTTCCCGACGGTGCAGTTGGGCCAACGGGTTCGTCGGCAAAGGATTGCCGACCTACGACCACGCACCCGGTAGGTCGGGAATCCCTTCCAATCGCAAACGGTCATCCGGGGAGCGCCCGAATGACCCTTCCAATCGCAAACGGCGTCTTCGGGAAGGGCGTGGCCGGCGCTCCCGGCCAGGCCGTTTGCGATTGGAGCGGCGAAGCCGCCCTTCCCGACGCCACGCCCCGGCCGCGCATCTCCGTCGGCAAGGGCTTGCCGACCTACGAATGCTTGAATCAATTCGCTCGAACCGAAGGCGCCAACGACTTCCGCCAAGCCTGTTTCGCCGTACGAGCGAGATGAAAACGCTCCAATGCCCGCTCCCACGACCCGCTTCAATCTCGATACAATTCCCGGCGCTCTACTCGATAGCCCCCGAAAGAACGCCATGCCTCATCCCGATAATCCATACGCCCACCTACCTTCCGTGGACAGCCTGCTGGCACATCCCGATATCGCCGGCTTGAAGGAGCGCTACGGGCACACCGCCGTGGTTGCCGCCGTGCGGGCCGAACTGGCGGAGCGGCGCGAGGCGCTGAAAGCGCATCCCGATTCGGTGCCGGACACTGCGCGGCTGGCGGCCGATTGTCGGAAACGCCTGGAAGCCGATTTCGCGCCGTCGTTGCGCCCTGTGTTCAATCTCACCGGCACGGTGCTGCACACCAACCTGGGGCGGGCGCTGCTGGCGGAATCGGCGGTCGAAGCCGTGCTGGCGGTGCTGGCCCGGCCCAGCAATCTGGAATACGACCTCGCCGGCGCCCGCCGGGGCGACCGCGACGACCATATCGACGGCCTGATTCGTGAACTGACCGGGGCCGAGGCCGCGACCGTGGTCAACAACAACGCGGCGGCGGTCTTTCTTCTGCTGAACACCTTAGGCGTGCGCAAAGAAGTGATCGTCTCCCGCGGCGAACTGATCGAGATCGGCGGCGCCTTCCGCATTCCCGACATCATGTCGCGGGCCGGCGCGAAACTGCGCGAAGTGGGCACCACCAATCGCACTCACCTGAAGGACTACGCCGAAGCCTTGAGCCCGCGCACGACCCTGATCATGAAGGTGCATCGTAGCAATTACGCCATCGAGGGCTTCACCGCCACGGTACCGGAAGAACAGTTGGCGGAACTCGCCCACGAAAAAAGCCTGCCCTTCGTCGAAGACCTGGGCAGCGGTACCCTGATCGACCTCAGCGCCCACGGCTTGCCCAAAGAGCCGACCCCGCAGCAAGCCCTGGCAAAAGGCACCGATCTGGTGTCCTTCAGCGGCGATAAACTGCTGGGAGGACCGCAAGCCGGGATACTGGTCGGCCGCAAGGACCTGATCGGCAAGATCAAGCGCAATCCGCTTAAACGCGCCCTGCGGGTGGACAAGATGACCCTCGCCGCGCTGGAAGCCACGCTCAGACTTTACCGGAGCCCGGAACTGTTGAGCCGGCAATTGCCGACCCTGCGCCTGCTGACGCGGACGGAGGAAGAGATACGGACGCTGGCGCAACGTATCCTGCCGAAAGTGCGGACCGCCCTGAATGCCCATGCAGAGGTTTCCATCGAACCCTGCCGCAGCCAGATCGGCAGCGGTTCCCTGCCCGTGGACCGCCTGCCCAGCGCCTGCCTCGTTCTCAAGCCGAACGGCAGGGGCGGCGGACGTGCGTTGAACCGTCTCGCCCAAGCGTTCCGCGAGCTGCCCATTCCCATTATCGGCCGGCTGGAGGACGGTGCTTTGCGCTTCGATCTTCGCTGTCTGGAGGACGAAGCGGGGTTCACTGGCCAGTTGGTCTTGCTGAAGCTTTGAAATGATCATCGGCACCGCCGGCCACATCGACCACGGTAAAACCGCCCTGGTCAAGGCGCTCACCGGGGTGGACGCCGACCGCCTCGCGGAGGAGAAGGCGCGCGGCATGACCATCGACCTGGGCTATGCCTACACGGCACTGGCGAACGGCGAAATCCTCGGCTTCGTGGATGTGCCGGGTCACGAAAAATTCGTCCACAACATGCTGGCGGGAGCGACCGGGATCGACTTCGCTTTGTTGGTCGTGGCGGCGGACGACGGTCCCATGCCGCAAACCCTGGAACATCTGCAAATCCTCGACCTGCTCGGCATCCGGAACGGCGCCGTCGCCTTGACCAAGACCGATCTCGTCGACCCGGATCGCATCGCCCAGGTCGCCGGGGAAATCCGGACCCTGCTCGGCGGCACCGGGCTCGCAGGCTGTCCCCTGTTTCCGGTCTCCACCGTCACGGGAGCCGGCGTGGCCGAATTGCGCGTCCATCTGGAGACGGCCGCCGCGAGTCTCGGTGCAAGGACCATCCGTGGCGGTTTTCGGCTCGCGGTCGACCGCTGTTTCACCGTGGCCGGCGCGGGCACGGTGGTCACCGGCACGGTCTTCTCCGGCCGGGTCGCTATGGGCGATAGGCTGCTACTTTCGCCCTCGGGCCGGCCGATCCGGGTGCGCGGCATCCATGCCCAGAACCGCGCGGCCGAGGCGGGCCGGGCCGGACAGCGCTGCGCGCTCAATCTGGCCGATGTGGAAAAACGCGAGGTGCAGCGGGGCGATTGGGTGCTGGCGCCGGAACTCCATCTGCCGACGCCCCGCCTCGACGTACGGCTCGCGCTGCTGGCCAGCGAAACCAGGCCGTTGAAGCATTGGACGCCCGTGCATGTCCATCTCGGCGCGTTCCACGCCACCGCACGGGTCGCCTTGTTGCAGGACGCGCCTCTGGAGCCGGGCGGCAGCGCTCTCGCCCAATTGGTTCTGGACAAGCCCACTTGCGCCGTCAACGGCGACCGCTGCATCCTCCGCGACGCTTCCGCGCGGCGCACGCTCGCCGGCGGACGGGTTCTGGATGCCCGACCGCCCACGCGCGGCCGACGCACCGTGCAGCGCCTGGAAATCTTGTCGGCCTGGGAACGAACCGAATCGGAAGCGATGTTGCGGACGATGCTCGCGGTTTCGCCCAACGGGGTGGACCTGCAGGGATTCGCCGCCAACGCCAACCTGACATCGGGCGAACTAGACGATCTCTGCCGAAACCTGGAACTGCGGCGTGTCGCAGGAACGAAGCCGATTGCCTTCGCACCGGAACACTGGGGCCGGCTCAAACGGGCCGTGATCGAGACGCTCGGGAAAGAGCACGAAGACGTGCCCGACTCGTTGGGCCTCAACGCCGAGCAACTACGCCTGCGGACCGCCCCGCGGCTGGAACGGACGGTTTTCGCACAGCTCTTGGCCGAGCTGCTCGAAGAAGGGCTGTGCGCGCGGGAGGGCTCCTGGTGGCATCTGCCGGGGCACGAAATCACCCTTTCCGAAAAGGACGAACAGCTATGGCGGCGGATCGCGCCCCAGCTGCTGGAACAGCCTTTCCAGCCGCCGCGGGTGCGCGATATCGCCCGCGCCGAATCCCTGGACGAAACGGCGGTGCGGAGACTTCTAATGCAGGCGGCGCGCATGGGTCGCGTCTACCGCGTCGCCCACGATCACTATTTCGACCGAACTGCCGTCGCCGCCCTGGCCGATATTGTTCGTGAGCTCGCAGGGGCGACCTCCGACGGCGCGGTAACAGCCGCCGCATTCCGCGACCGCATCGGCACCGGCCGTAAGCTCGCCATCCACATCCTGGAATACTTCGACCGCGTCGGCCTGACCCGCCGTCTTCGCGACACGCACCTGCTGCGCAACGAAGGGTTGCAATTCTGACCACTT